>NZ_JBSGEQ010000041.1:0-72309 GCF_053602975.1 Nocardia sp. NPDC004278 | reverse complement strand
CTCGTGCCACCACAGATCGCGGCCCTCGGTCCAGGGCACCTCGATATCGGTGCGCCGCACCACCAGTACATGCTCGACGCTGTGTCCATTTTCGCCCGAGCTGGGGCCCTCCGTGGTTACGCGGGCTTCCTCCTGCGGGCCCTGACCGCTCGGGCGGGGCGGCACATCGCCGTGGGCGTAGAGCGCCTCGTCGACGGCTTCCTTCAGTGGTGCGGCCTTTCCGCGCCGCCACTGTCCGTCGGTGGTGATGATGAGCCGGGCGCTCGCGTCATCGACGCGTTGGCGCAGGGCGGTGGGGGAGAAGCCGGCGAATACCACCGAATGGGTGAGGCCCAGTCGCGCACAGGCCAGCATCGATACGATTGCCTCGGGGACCATCGGCATATAGATGGCGACCCGATCGCCTGGCTCGAGTCCGAGTTCGGTGAGGTAGTTGGCGGCCCGGGACACCTCGGCCAGTAGCTCGGCGTAGGTGATATCGCGGGAGTCGCCCGGTTCGCCCTCCCAGTGGATGGCGACCTGATCGCCGTGCCCGTCGAGCACATGGCGGTCCACGCAGTTGTAGGCGACGTTGAGCTTGCCGTCGACGAACCACTTCGCGACCGGTGCGTCACTCCAGTCCAGGACCTGGGTCCATGGCTGATCCCAGTGCAACCGCCGAGCCTGCTCGGCCCAGAATTCCACCCGTTCGGCGGCTAGGTCATACAGCGCACGCGAAGCGTTCGCGTTCGCGGCGAATGCCGGATCCGGCGGGTAGACAGTGTCGGTGGTCGTGTCACGGTCGGTGGTTGCACGGGTCAACGTCGATCTCTCCTAGCGAAACAACAAGGGCGGCAGGCTCGGTCGGATGTTCAGTGCACGACCGCCTTTTCCGCGCCGACACCGGTCAGCGAGCGCACCTCCATCTCGGCCTGCTTCGCCGGATCCTCCGGCTTACGCCCGCCGAGGAAGGTGCCGACCACGCCGAGCACGAAGGCCAATGGGATGGACACGATTCCGGGGTTCGACAGCGGGAACCAGTCGAAGTCCGAACCCGGGATCATCGAGGTCTTCGTCCCGGATACCGCCGGGGAGAACACGATCAGCACAATGGTCGAGATCAGGCCGCCGTACATGCTGAACAGCGCTCCCGTGGTGTTGAACCGCTTCCAGAACAGCGAAAACAGGATGGTCGGCAGATTCGCCGCCGCCGCGACCGCGAAGGCCAGCGCCACCAGGAATGCGATGTTCTGGCCATTGGCCAGGATGCCGAGACCGATGGCCAGCGCACCGATGACGACCGCGGTGATCCGCGAAACCTTGACCTGCTTGTGCTCGTCGACATTGCCCTTCTTGAGCACGCTGGCGTAGATATCGTGCGCGAATGACGCCGACGCGGTAATGGTCAGACCCGCGACGACCGCCAGGATGGTGGCGAAGGCAACCGCCGAGATGATGCCGAGCAGGATCACGCCGCCGAGTTCGAAGGCCAGCAGCGGCGCCGCCGAATTCTGCCCGCCCGCCGAGGCGAGGATGCGGTCCGGTCCGACAATGGCGGCCGCGCCATAGCCGAGCACCAGGGTGAACAGGTAGAACGCGCCGATCAGGCCGATCGCCCAAACCACCGAGCGGCGTGCCTCTTTCGCGGTCGGCACGGTGTAGAAGCGCATCAGCACATGCGGCAGACCCGCCGTGCCGAGCACCAGGGCCAAGCCGAGGGATACGAAGTTCAGCTTGGAGGTCGCGCTGCCGCCGTACTGGGCGCCGGGGGCGAGCACGTCACGGGCGGCCACGCCCTTGGACTTGGATCCGTGCACCGCATCCTGGGCCGAGCCGAGGATATCGGAGAAGTTGAAGCCGAATTTGGCGAATACCAGCACGGTCATCAGCGCCGCACCGGTGATCAGCAGCACCGCCTTGATGATCTGCACCCAAGTGGTCCCCTTCATGCCGCCGACCAGCACGTAGACGATCATGAGCACGCCGACCACGGCGATCACGATGCTCTGTCCGGTCTTGTCGGAGATATCGAGCAGCAGCGCGACCAGACCGCCGGCGCCCGCCATCTGCGCCAGCAGATAGAACAGCGAGACAGCCAGCGTGGTCAGCGCGGCGGCGGTGCGGACCGGACCTTCCTTGAGGCGGAAGCTCAGCACATCGGCCATCGTGAATTTGCCGGTGTTCCTGAGCATTTCGGCGACCAGCAGCAATGCGACCAACCATGCGACCAGGAATCCGATGGAGTACAGGAATCCGTCGTAGCCGTACACCGCGATGGCGCCCGCAATGCCGAGAAAGCTTGCGGCGGAAAGGTAGTCGCCCGCGATGGCGATGCCGTTCTGCGGTCCGGAGAAGCCGCGGCCACCAGTGAAGTAATCGGCGGCGGTGCGGTTATTGCGGCTGGCGCGGATCACCACGACCATCGTGATGGCCACGAAGAGGCCGAAAATGGCGATATTCGCGGCGGGATTGCCGACCGTTGCGGCGGCGGCAAGATACTGCTGGCTCACGCCTGGCCTCCCTCGAGGTAGTTGCGGATCGACGCGGCGCGCGGATCCAGTTCCTTATTGGCGAACCGGACGTAGAGCCAGGTGATCACGAACGTCGATACGAACTGACCGAGGCCGAGCAGCAGGCCGAGATTGATGGTGCCGATGACCTTGGTGGCCATGAAATCGTGCGCGTAGGCGCCGAGCAGCACGTAGCTCAGGTACCAGACCAGGAACAGCGCTGTCATTGGAAAGACGAAGCGGCGCAACCGACTTCGCAGTTCCTGGAATTGGGGACTCGATTGCACGGCGGCGAAATCCTCGGCGCTCGGTGTCCGTCGCGGTGCGACGTCATCGATATCGGTACTGGTCATCTCGGGTCCTACCTTGTGACGTGGCTTACTACCCGCCGACCATAAGGGGACCTTCGTGAGCGAATCATGATGTGGCGTGGGTCACTCCGCGAAGGCGCCCGATTGTGCGGTGAACGGTCGGCTGGCCGCGACGAACGGTCGGCGGTCAGCTCGACCGCAGCACCCGCTCCCGGTCGGCGCCCATGCCGAGCCGCTCGGGGGCGTGCATGCGGACGAAGATGCGCCCGATCCGGCGGGCGCTCTGCCCCGGCGTCAGCTTGCTGACCAGCATCATCGCCGCGAATGCGAGTGGCACGCTGATCGCCGCGGGATAGCCGAGTATCGCGGCGAGCCAGCCGTTTGCGAGCCCATCGGAAATGCCGCCGGTCACCGATACCGCGGTCGCCCCGCCCGCGGCCAACCCGCCGACGATCAGTCCGGTCGCCGCGCCCTTCGCCGTCAGGCCGCGCCACCAGATGCCGAGCACCAGCAGCGGACACAGCGTCGAGGCGGCCACCGAGAAGGCAAGGGCGACAGTGCGGGACAGATCCAGCGATACCACGGTAAGCGAAAGGCCGAGTGGCACAGCACCGGCGAACAGCGCGGCGGCCCGGAAATCGCGAATCCGCCCGCGCAGCATATCGGTGCTGAGCACGCCTGCAATGCTGACGAGCAGTCCGGAGGAGGTGGACAGGAATGCCGCGATCGCACCCGCGGCCACCAGTGCCGCCAGCAGTTGCCCCGGCAGGCCCGCGAGCACGGAACCGGGCAGCAGCACCACCGCGGCATCGGAGGTGCCGGTGATCAGCAGCTGCGGCACATACAGCCGTGCGAAAACTCCGAGCAGAATGGGGAACAGGTAGAACAGTCCGACCAGACCGATCACCGCGAGCGCGGTGGTGCGCGCCGCCCGGCCATCCGGATTCGTATAGAAGCGCACCAGCACATGTGGAAGTCCCATGGTGCCGAGAAATGTGGCGATGATCAGCGAATAGACCTGGTAGGTGGGATGCGCGCCGCCGAATCCGCCACCGGGTGCCAGCCAGGCCGCGCCATCGGTCGGTGCTCCGGCCACCACCGGCACGGCGGAGCCCGGCTCCAGGGTCAGTTCGGTGCCCGCCGCCAGTTCGTGTCCACCCGGGGTCAGCAGCACCGGACCGTCCACCGCGCGTCCGTCGAGCGTGCCGGTGATCGAAACCTGTTGAGGCGCATCGACGCGAACCACCACGCCGGTGCTGACATCCACCGTGGTGCGCTCGGTGACCACCGGGGGCGCCGGGGTGCCGAGTTCGCGATCCTCGGCCAGGAAGTGGCCGAGCAGCACCAGCGCCGGAATCGCCACCGCGGTCAGCTTCAACCAGTACTGGAATGCCTGCACCAGCGTGATCGACCGCATGCCGCCGCCAGCCACATTGGCGATGATGATCGCGCCGACCGCCACCGCGCCGACCCATTTCGGCACGTTCAGCAGAATGTGCAATGTCAGTCCCGCGCCCTGGAACTGCGGAATGAGATACACCCCGCAGACCAGCACCACCACGACCGCCGCCAGCCTGCGCAACCGCAGCGATCCGAGCCGGAACTCCGCGAAGTCCGGCACGGTATACGCCCCGGACCGCCGCAGCGGAGCCGCGACGAACAGCAGCAGCCCGAGATATCCCGCGGTGAACCCGACCGGATACCACAGTGCGTCCGCACCGTACTTTGCGATCAGTCCGGCGACGCCGAGAAATGAAGCGGCCGAGAGGTATTCACCGGAGATCGCCGCGGCATTCCAGCGCGGTCCGACGCTGCGCGAGGCGACCAGGAAATCAGAGGTGGTGCGCGCCAGCCGGACACCGTAGACGCCGATCGCGACCGTAGCCAATGCCGCGAAGAGCAAGGCGAGCACCGTGAGTGCCGGGGCGGTCGGGGTGTTCACGGCCTGCCCCGATCGGTGCCGCGCGGTCTGGCATCCGGTCGGCAGCACCGATGCGCGGCGGTGGGACGTGATGCGGCATGACCGCTTCTGTCGGTGTCGGCCGAGCTCCTGTCCGTCTTACTCGTCGCAGTGCCCGGAAACCCGGCCGAGCGAGGGTGAGCGAGCGGGGATGCGACGCGGCTCCCTTCGTCGCTGCGGACCGAGTTCCGGTCCATCCGACTCGTCGTAGTGCGTGGATGCCCGGCGGAGCGGAGGCGGGCGAGCGGTGGTGCGGCGCGGAACATCGATTCAGTCCTCGGCCAATTCCAGGAAGTCCTGCTCATTGCGTTCGGCCAGTCGGACGTAGAGCCGCCCGACGCCGTACAGCACCGGATACACCGCGACGCCGAGCAGCAGCCACGGCAGCCGCACCCCGAGCAGGACGAACGATCCGGTCGAGCCGAGCCGGAAAAGCACCGGGAGCGAACACAGGACGAGGACCATGACCAACCCGACCCGCAAAGCCAGCCCCAGCTGGGCCCGGATCAGCCCACCGATCAGCGCCGCACCGATCTCGGTCTGCTCGACCACCTCCGTGCGGGTCCGCACGCGGCGTGCGCCGCGGCGTTCGGCGAGCACAACGCGCTGGCGGGTCGGGCGCTGCTGCGGTGCGGTCACGGATTCGTCCACTGCTGGCGCGGCCCGTGCACCAGGCGCTGCTTCAGTTCGCGCACCTGCCGACGGCTGACCGGCAGTTCCACCGCCCCGGCCCGGCCATCGGCCCGCAGCCGGACCACCGTCGCATTGCCCACCGTGCGCAGCCCGGTCACCAGCCGCAGCGCCACCAGATACGACCGGTGCACCCGCAGGAACCCGGCGTTCTCCCAGCGGGATTCCAAGGCCGACAACGGAATCCGCACCAGATGTGAGCCCGCGTTGGTATGCAGCCTGGCGTAGTCACCATCCGCCTCCACCCAGCTCACGCTGGACCGGTGCACCAATGTGGTGACCCCGCCCAACTCCACCGGAATGACCTCGCTGGGATCGGCCTGCGGTTGCGCGACGGCCGGTGCGGCACCGCGCGACCCCGCGATCCGGCGCACCGCCTCGGCCAGCCGCGCCTCGCGCAGCGGTTTCAGCAGATAGTCCACCGCACCGAGATCGAATGCCGAGATCGCCCGGTCATCGTGCGCGGTCACGAAGACCACGGCAGGCGGATTGGCGAACTCCGACAGGATCCCCGCCAACTCCATCCCGTCCAGCCCGGGCATATTGATATCGAGGAATACCGCATCGATCGGATGGACCCGCATCAGCCGCAGCGCACTGGTCGCGTCATTTGCGCTGTGTATCTCCCCGACGCCTGGTTGCGCGCGCAGCAAATAGACCAGCTCGTCCAGAGCTGGCTTCTCGTCGTCCACGGCGAGCACACGCAATGCGGCGGCGGACTGGTCGGTGGTCCGGGTCACAGTCGTTCCATGGTAAATGCCGCATCCGCGCCCCCGGATCGGATATCCGCACCAGGTGAAATCGGCCAGGATGGCATCGGCGGCACAGCCGGGCCAGGCGCTCAGGCCTGGATACCCGCGCGGAATTTCGGGACGCGGAGGCTGACCTTGGTGCCCGCGCCGGGGGCGGTCTCCACGATGAGGCCGTAGTCATTGCCGAAGGCGGCGCGCAGGCGGTCGTCGACATTGGCCAGACCCACATGTGCGGATTCGCCGGAACCCGCTGGTCCGGTACCGGTTTCGATGGCGTCGAGCGCGCCGGAGCGCAGCACGTCCGGATCCATCCCGATCCCGTCGTCCTCGACGCTGATCACGCAATCGGTGCCCGCATCGGCCGCGACAATGGTCACGGTGCCGCCGCGCGCCGCGCCGGCCAAACCGTGTCGAACGGCGTTCTCCACCAACGGTTGCAGCGCGAGGAACGGCAGCACGACACCGAGCACCTCGGGCGCGATCTGCAACCGCACCTCCAGCGCGTCACCGAACCGGGCGCGCTCCAGTGCCAGATAGCGCTCGATATTGCGCAGTTCGTCGGACAGGACCGTGAACTCGCCAGCGGCGCGGAAGGAATACCGGGTGAAGTCGGCGAACTCCAGGATCAGCTCGCGCGCCCGGTCCGGATCGGTTCGCACAAAGGACGCGACGGTATTGAGCGCGTTGTAGATGAAGTGCGGGCTGATCTGTGCCCGCAGCGCCCGTACCTCGGCCCGGTCGAGCCGGGCCCGCGATGCGTCCAGCTCCGCCAATTCCAGCTGTCCGCAGGCGTATCGCGCCACCTCCGCGACCGTGCCGAGCCGTCCCGGCTCCGGCTTCCCGGTGGTCACCACCCCCAATGCCCCCAAAGCCCCAGCGACCCCGGCATTTTCGATGAGCAGTGGCTGCGCGATCAGCGTGCGCCCGGCATGTTCGCCCCGACCGGGCCCCGAAACCAGCACCGGCCGCTCGGTCGCCACCGCCCGCCGGGCCGCGTCGGCGAAGGGTTCGGCCAGATCCGAATGCGGCCCGTCCCAGGCCAGCAGCGTGCCGTCGGCATCGGCCACCCCCAGCGCATCGGCCCCGGTGAGCGCTCGCAGATGCGGTGCGGCCTCCTGGGCGGACCGATCGGTCAACCCCTGCCGCAACGGCCGCGCGGCCAGCGACGCAGTGTGCAGCGCGGTATATACCGCCCGTTCGGCCGGAGTGGTCACCATCCGCCTGGTTCGCGACCAGACCAGCAGCGCGCCGACGATCAACACCGCACCGGCAACGACCGCGATAACGGCGGTCGTCATCGTGGACCCATCGAACGCGTCTGCCGCTGCCAGCTCATCGCCCGATTATCGTCGCGACCCCATCGAATGCGGGGTCAACAGCGCAGATCGTAGATCCGCCATGCGGCACTTCGGGTGCCCGATACAGTCTTCCCGTGACGGCGGGCTACTCCGGGACTCCTCTGGCCGAGAAGATCGGCATCAAACCAGGTCACCGGGTGGTTTTGTGTCATGCGCCAGCGCGCTGGCGGATTCCCGATCTGCCGCCGGATGTCGCGATCGCCGCCGGCGATCCGGAGGGCGCGGATATCGTCCTGGCGTTCTATCGCGAACATGCCGACCTGGCGGACGAGGCACCGCAACTCGCCGCTCGACTGACACCGGGCGCGATGCTGTGGATCGCTTGGCCGCGCAAGGCGGGCGGGCACGTCAGCGATATCGCCGAGAACGATCTGCGCGAGTTGCTGCTCCCCATCGGCGTCGTCGATGTGAAGGTGGCCGCGCTCGACAACGATTGGTCCGGTTTGAAATTCGTCTGGCGCAAGCGCACATGATCGCGGGCTCGCGTAGTGTCGAGCGATCCGCGGATCACCCCACTGTCGCGGAAATCGGACAGCCGTAATAGTGGGTCGCCAGACGCGCCGGTGATCTTCGCCACCGACACGCCGGGCACCTGCGTGAGCCCGGCGCGGCAGGTCCGAACTCGTCGGTGGGGACCCCTAGAATCGCTACACCAACCCCCGTCGAGACCTTGGGAGGAAGGACCGTCTTGGCCGCCTCGTCCGGATCGTTCGTTCACCTGCACAATCACACCGAGTACTCCATGCTCGATGGTGCGGCCAAAATCTCTCCGCTCTTCGCCGAGGCAAAACGGCTGGGAATGAACGCGGTCGGCATGACCGACCACGGCAATATGTACGGCGCCTCGGAGTTCTACAACTCCGCCAAAAAGGCCGATATCAAGCCGATCATCGGGATCGAGGCCTACATCGCACCGGGTTCCCGGTTCGACACCAAGCGCGTGCAGTGGGGTGATCCGAGCCAGAAGGGCGACGACGTCTCCGGTTCCGGTGCGTACACGCACATGACCATGGTCGCGGAGAACGCGACCGGCCTGCACAACCTGTTCAAGCTGTCCTCGCTCGCCTCGCTGGAGGGCCAGCTCGGCAAGTGGGCGCGCATGGACGAGGAGATCATCGCCGAGCACGCCGCGGGCATCATCGCCACCACCGGCTGCCCATCGGGTGAGGTGCAGACCCGCCTGCGCCTCGGCCACGACCGCGAGGCCCTGGAGGCGGCGGCCAAATGGCAGGAGATCTTCGGGCCGGACAATTTCTTCCTGGAGATCATGGACCACGGCCTGTCCATCGAGCGCCGGGTCCGTGAGGGGCTGCTCGAGATCGGCAAAAAGCTCGGGATCCGGCCGCTGGCCACCAACGACTGCCACTACGTCACCAAGGACGCCTCGACCAACCACGAGGCGCTGTTGTGCATCCAGACCGGTAAAACCCTCAGCGACCCAACGCGTTTCAAGTTCGACGGGGACGGCTACTACCTGAAGTCGGCGGAGGAGATGCGGGCGATCTGGGATGTGGAGGTGCCCGGCGCCTGCGATTCGACCCTCCTGATCGCCGAGCGGGTGCAGTCCTACGACGAGGTGTGGCAGCACCGCGACCGGATGCCGATCTTCCCGGTGCCGGAGGGCCACGACCAGGCCAGCTGGCTGCGTCGCGAGGTCGACCTCGGGCTGCAGCGCCGTTTCCCGGACGGCGCGCCCCAGGAATATCTGGACCGGGCCCAGTACGAGATCGGCGTCATCCTGGAGATGGGCTTCCCGGCCTACTTCCTCGTCGTCGGCGACCTGATCAACCACGCCCGCGACGTCGGCATCCGCGTCGGTCCCGGCCGTGGTTCCGCGGCCGGTTCGCTGGTCGCCTACGCGCTGGGCATCACCAATATCGACCCGATTCCGCACGGTCTGCTCTTCGAGCGCTTCCTCAATCCGGAGCGCGTCTCGATGCCCGATATCGATATCGACTTCGACGATCGCCGTCGCGGTGAGATGGTCCGCTACGCAAGTGAGAAGTGGGGCACCGACCGGGTCGCCCAGGTCATCACCTTCGGCACCATCAAGACCAAGGCCGCCATCAAGGACTCGGCGCGAGTGCTGTTCGGCCAGCCCGGTTTCGCCATTGCCGACCAGATCACCAAGGCGCTGCCGCCGCCGATCATGGCCAAGGACATCTCGGTCTCCGGCATCACCGATCCGGAGCACGAGCGGTACAAGGAGGCCGCCGAGGTCCGCGAACTCATCGGCAGCAATCCGGATGTCGCGAAGATCTACGAGACCGCGCGCGGCCTCGAGGGGCTGATCCGCAACGCGGGTGTGCACGCCTGCGCGGTCATCATGTCCTGCGATCCGCTCACCGACGCCATCCCGGTGTGGAAGCGGCCCCAGGATGGTGCGCTGATCACCGGCTGGGACTATCCGTCATGTGAGGCCATCGGCCTGCTCAAGATGGACTTCCTCGGTCTGCGCAACCTGACGGTGATCGGTGACGCGCTGGAGAACATCCAGGCCAACCGCGGCATCGATCTGGATATGGACCGGTTGCCGCTGGACGATCAGCGGACCTACGAATTGCTTTCGCGCGGTGACACTCTCGGCGTATTCCAGCTCGATGGTGGACCCATGCGCGATCTGCTGCGCCGCATGCAGCCGACCGCGTTCGAGGACATCGTCGCCGTCGGCGCGCTGTACCGCCCCGGTCCGATGGGCATGAACGCGCACAACGACTACGCCGACCGCAAGAACGACCGGCAAGAGGTCAAGCCGATCCATCCGGAGCTGGAGGAGCCGCTCAAGGACATTCTCGGCGAGACCTACGGTCTGATCGTCTACCAAGAGCAGATCATGCACGTCGCGCAGAAGGTGGCCGGATACTCGCTCGGCCGAGCCGATATTCTGCGCCGCGCGATGGGTAAGAAGAAGGCCGAGGTGCTGGCCGCGGAGTTCGAGGGCTTCGAGGCGGGCATGCAGGCGAGCGGCTTCTCCAAGCCCGCGATCAAGGCGCTGTGGGACACCATCCTGCCGTTCGCCGGTTACGCGTTCAACAAGTCGCACGCCGCCGCCTACGGCCTGATCTCCTACTGGACCGCCTATCTCAAGGCGAACTATCCCGCCGAATATATGGCGGCCCTGCTCACCTCCGTCGGTGACGATAAGGACAAGGCCGCGGTCTATCTGTCCGATTGCCGCCGCCTCGGCATCACCGTGCTGCCGCCGGATGTCAATGAATCCGAGCTGAACTTCGCCTCGGTGGGCAAGGACATCCGGTTCGGTCTCGGCGCGGTGCGCAATGTCGGCGCAAACGTCGTCACCTCGATCCTCCAGGCGCGCAAGGACAAGTCGAAGTTCACCGACTTCTCCGACTATCTGAACAAGATCGACGCCATTGCCTGCACCAAGAAGGTCACCGAATCCCTCATCAAGGCAGGCGGATTCGATTCGCTCGGCCATCCGCGCAAGGGTCTGCTGCTGATCCACTCCGATGCCATCGATGCGGTGATGTCCACCAAGAAGGCCGAGGCGATCGGCCAGTTCGACCTGTTCGGCGGGCTGGACGACGGCGACGATTCGGTGGCCTCGGTCTTCAATGTCAAGGTGCCCGACGATGAGTGGGAGACCAAGCACAAGCTGGCGCTCGAGCGCGAAATGCTCGGCCTGTATGTGTCGGGACATCCACTCAACGGCGTCGAACATGTTCTCGCGGCACAGGCGGATACGCCGATTCCGACCATTCTCGAGGGCGATATCAAGGACGGCGCCCAGGTGACCATCGGCGGCATCCTCGCCTCGGTCAACCGCCGCATCAATAAGAACGGCCTGGCCTGGGCTTCGGCGCAGATCGAGGATCTGACCGGTGGCATCGAGGTGTTGTTCTTCCCGCAGGCCTATTCGGTCTACGGCGCGGATGTGGTGGAGGATGCGGTCGTCCTGGTGAAGGCCAGGGTGTCGGTGCGTGACGATCGAATCTCATTGATTGCCAACGATCTCGCCGTCCCCGACCTGTCCTCGATCGGTGTGGCCAAGCCGCTCGCGGTGGTCATGCCGACGCGCCTGTGCACACCCGACAAGATCGGCGAACTCAAGCGCATCCTGTCCAGACATCCGGGCACCGCCGACGTCCACATCCGCCATGTGGGCGCCCGCGACAATACGTCGCTGTGGAAATTGGCTGACAGCCTGCGCGTTTCGCCGTCCTCGGCGTTGATGGGCGACCTCAAGGCCCTGCTCGGCCCCGGCTGCCTCGCGGGTTAGCGCACACCTGCCATGGCCGAATGCCCGGACCCGCGTGCAGGGTCCGGGCATTCGTCATCGAGAGATGTTGCGGCGGTTCGTGTTCGGGCGCTGATTTCGGCCCTCCGCGATGCCGGTCGTGCGGGCCAGCAGCGCGCCGAGGTAGGTGAAGGTGACCAATAGTGCGCCGGCGGAGAGCGCGGTCGTGCTCGAGGCTCCCGCCACTGCATCGGGGGAGACGCGGTTGGGCTACGGCGAGACCGCGACACCCAACGAGAGTGCGGCGATGAACTTGGGTCCGTCGGCGTAGAACTCGTCGAGGTCGCGGATCTCGAATCCGGCATCCTCGACCAGGCCGCGGATATTCCGGTCGAGATTGCAGCCGCCCGCAATGGCCTTCTGGATCGGATTCAGCCGGTGCTGCCACACCTGGACGCTCAGATTCGGGGCCAGCCCGTGTTCGACGAAATGCAGGGTTCCGCCGGGGACGAGCACCCGGCGCACCTCGGCCAGCGCGGCCGCAATATCCGGAATCGTGCACATCGTCCAGGTGGAGAGGACGGAGTCGAAGCTCTTATTGGCAAACGGCAACGATTGGCCGTCGAGTCCGGCGCGTTCGACCGGCACCGTGGCCTTCGCGAGCCGCTTGCCCGCCAGTTGCCACCCGAGGTCAGCGGGTTCGACCGCGCTGACCGACTCGACGCTTGCCGGATAGAACGGGATATTCAGCCCGGAACCGAAGCCGATCTCCATCACGCGCCCGTGCAGTCCGGCGCACGCGCGCTTGCGCTGCGGATTGTTGAACCTGGCTCCGCAGGCCCGATTCACCAGGCGCGGTACGACCTGATCGCTGTAGATTCCCACTCCTTCACTGTGTCAGGGGGTCGCGGCGCGGGCAATGGTCAGCTGTGCGGCCGATGTCAGTGGGCCGCACGGCGGGCGGCATGCGATGCTGGCTCGGTGACCTTGTTCGAGGTGTGGGCGCCGCGACCGGAACGGGTGCGGGTCGAGGTCGACGGCAGTGTGCATCCGATGACGAGGTCCGCCGACGGCTGGTGGCGGGCCGAGATCCCCGCCGGGTCCGGCGCGCGCTACGGCTACCTGCTCGACGACGATCCGACCGTCCTGCCGGATCCGCGCTCGGCCAGACAGCCCGACGGCGTGCACGGCCGCTCGGCGGTGCACACTCTCGATCCGGCCGGGTGGACCGATGCGGGCTGGACCGGCCGCCCGCTGGCGGGTGCGATCGTCTACGAACTGCATCTGGGCACCTTCACCCCCGATGGCACCTTCGACGCCGCCATCGAACGCCTCGACCACCTCGTCGAACTCGGTGTCACCATGGTCGAGCTGATGCCGGTCAATGCCTTCGACGGCATCCACAACTGGGGCTACGACGGCGTGCTCTGGTATGCGGTGCACGAGCCCTATGGCGGCCCGGATGGGTTGCAGCGTTTCGTGAATGCCTGTCACACAAGGGGTTTGGCGGTCGCACTCGATGTCGTCTACAACCATCTCGGCCCGTCCGGTAACTACCTGCCCCGCTTTGCGCCCTATCTGACCGAGGGCCGCAACACCTGGGGGCAGAGTCTCAATCTGGATGGACCGGCCTCGGGTCCGGTGCGCCGCTTCATTATCGATAACGCACTGCGCTGGCTGCGCGACTTCCACATCGACGCACTGCGGCTGGATGCGGTGCACGCGCTGGTCGACCGCACCGCGACCCACATACTGGCCGAGCTGGCCACCGAGACCGAATGCCTTGCCGCACACGTGCGCAGGCCGCTGTCGCTGATCGCGGAGAGCGACCTCAATGATCCGCGACTCATCACCCCCCGTGCGGCGGGCGGCTATGGGCTGACCGCCCAGTGGAACGACGACCTGCACCACGCCGTGCATACGGCGGTCTCGGGCGAACGCCAGGGCTACTATGCCGATTTCGGCACGCTGCGCTGTCTGGCACACACATTGACGCACGGCTTCTTCCACGCTGGAACGTATTCCAGTTTTCGCGGCCGAATCCACGGCCGCCCCATCGATACCCGGCTCGTCCCGGCGAGTGCGCTATTGGCCTACACCTGCACCCACGATCAGATCGGCAACCGGGCGCTCGGGGACCGCCCGAGCGCCTATCTCACCGACGGCCAGCTTGCGATCAAGGCCGCCCTGGTGCTGTTCTCGGCGTACACGCCCATGCTGTTCATGGGAGAGGAATGGGGCGCGCGCACTCCGTTCCAGTACTTCACCTCGCACACCGATCCGGTGCTCGGGGCGGCCACCGCGAGCGGGCGCAAGGCCGAATTCGCCGAACATGGCTGGGACACCGACGATGTACCGGACCCGCAGGACCCCGAAACGTTCCTGCGTTCGAAGCTCGATTGGTCCGAGTTGGCACGGGATCGGCATGCTCGGCTAGTTTCCTGCTATCGAAAACTGATCGGTTTGCGGCGCGAACGAGCCGAGATCGCCGACCCATGGCTGACCCGCGTATCCGTCGACTATGACGAGAAAGCCCGCTGGATCGCGGTCCGCCGCGGCCCGTTGACCTTGCTGTGCAATCTCGCCGAAGACCAGGTCACCGTGCCCATTGCCGGCTATTCCCTGTTGTCGTGGGAGCCTGCGACCGAAGGCATTGCCGCGACGGAGATTCCGGGCCACTCGTTCGTGATACTCGAGACCGGATAGCGAAACCCCGTGCCCACAGTGCGATTACCGGAAAATCGCTGAATATAACTGTCCGAGACAGGATCATTGCCGAGGCCGTTCGGCGCCATTACCGTTGGTATATGAGCAACGTGGCTGCACCCGGGGACCTAGCGAATCTCCCCGATGGGGTCGGTGGCAGCGCCACCGCCGAATTCGCACCATTGGCACGCGCATTCGCGAAGGTCTTCGGGCACCGCAGGGGGGCGGGCGGCGCACTGGCCGTGCATCTGCGCGGCGAGCCGCTGGTCGACATCTGGACCGGCAGTGCGGGGGATAGGCCCTGGACCCAGGACACCGGGTCGATCGTCTTCTCCGCGACCAAGGGTGTCACCGCCACGGTCATCCATCGACTGGCCGATCGCGGTCTGCTCGACTACGCGGCCCCGATGGCCGAGTACTGGCCGGAGTTCGGCCAGAACGGCAAGGGCGACATCACCATTCGTCAGGTGCTGACCCACAGTGCCGGACTCGGTGGTCTCAACCCGATCGCCGCCGGACTCGAGGACGTGCTCGACCACCAGCTGATGGAGGAACGCCTCGCCGCCGCGAAACCCGACCACCTGCTCGGCACTCCGGCCTATCACGCGCTCACCTTCGGCTGGCTGCTCGCCGGACTGGCCCGCGCCGTCACCGGCCACGGGATGGGCGAGTTGTTCCGCACCGAGGTCGCCGATCCGCTCGGCATCGACGGCATCCACCTCGGCAAGCCGCCCGCGCACGCGACGACGACCTATGCGCCGCTGGCGGGCACCCAGCTGAGTCTGATCGGAAAGCCGATCAGCACAAAGGTTTTGGGCCGCAGCTATGGTCTGCCCGGTGCGCTCGGCGCGGCCGCCCGGTGTCTGTTCCTGCCCGGGCTGGAGGCCATTCTGGAGGGTGAGCTGCCGCCCATCCTCGAAACCGAACTCGGTGCGGGCAACGGTGTGTGTACCGCCCCCGCCCTGGCCACCATGTACGGCGCGCTGGCCAATGGCGGTGTGGCCGACGGTGTGCAGTACCTGTCATCGCGAACCATCAAGGAGCTGAGCCGGATTCGGACCTTCCGTCTCGACCACACACTGTTCTACGCGCCGATGCTCTGGCATCTGGGTTACCACTCGCTGCCGATGCCCGGCGCGCGCGGCGGCTTCGGCCATATCGGCCTAGGTGGCTCCTTCGGCTGGGCCGAGCCGCGCCTCGGGCTGTCGGTCGGGTTCGTGCACAACCGACTTTCGGTGGGGCAGCTGAGTTTCGATCAGGCCTCGGCCGCATGGCTGTTGCCGATGGTCATGGCGGGCCTGCGCACGACCCGGCGGGCCGCCGCCGTGGTGGAGACGCCCAAGGCAGCGTAGTCGGGGAATGCAAAACCGGCCGCGGGGACCAATGTCCATGCGGCCGGTTCGTATTCGTGCTGCTGGTGGTTGCTCAGGTGAGGTAGCGGTAGGCCGGGGAATCCGGCTCGAGACGTTCGCACTGGATCGGCGAATCGTCCATCCGCTCCAACAAGGGGCCGAGTCCGTCCGGTGCGCCGAGTTCGATGCCGACCAGTGCGGCACCGGTCTCCCGGTTATTGCGCTTGACGTACTCGAACAGGGTGATGTCGTCATCGGGACCGAGCACCTCATTGAGGAACCGCCGCAATGCGCCCGGCTCCTGCGGAAAGTCCACCAGGAAATAGTGTTTCAGGCCGCGATGGACCAGCGAGCGCTCGATGATCTCGCCGTAGCGCGACACATCGTTATTGCCGCCGGAGACCAGGCACACCACCGTGGAACCCGGCTCGACCTCGATTTCGGCCAGCGCCGCCACCGACAGTGCGCCCGCGGGTTCGGCGATGATGCCCTCGTTCTGGTAGAGCTCGAGCATCGTCGTGCAGATTGCGCCCTCGTCGATGTGCATCATCTGGAAAGCGCCAGCACCCCTTGGTGATTCGGTCGCGGTCAGCAGGGGCAGCGACCCGTGCGAGACCACCCGGCCGCCGAATGCGGAAATCGCCGTATAGGGCAGCTGGCCGACCCGGCGCACCGCGGCGCCGTCGACGAATGGATCGATCTCCGGCAGCGTCACCGGGCCGCCCGCGACCAGTGCGGCGGTCATCGAGGCCGCGCCCGCCGGTTCGGCGCCGAGGATGCGGGTGCTGGGCGAGCGTTCGCGCAGATAGGTGCCAATGCCCGCCAGACAGCCGCCACCGCCGACCGGGATCACCACCAGATCGGGGGTTCGGCCGCCGAGCTGCTCCAGGATCTCCGGGGCGATGGTGCCCTGTCCGGCCGCGGTGCGCGGATCGTCGAACGGCGGCACTATGGTGGCGCCGGTGCGCTCGACATCCTCGGCGGCGGCCGCCGCGGCGGCGTCATAGGTTTCCCCAACCGCGATCAGTTCGACGTAATCGCCGCCGTGCACCCGGATGCGGTCGCGCTTCTGCTTCGGTGTGGTGGTCGGCACGTAGATACGGCCCTTGATACCCATCGCATTGCAGGCGAAGGCCACGCCCTGGGCGTGATTGCCCGCACTGGCCGCGACCACGCCCGCGGCCCGCTCGGACTCGGTGAGCTGGACGATCAGGTTGTAGGCGCCGCGCAGCTTATAGGAACGCACGGCCGTCAGGTCCTCGCGCTTGAGGTAGACCTGCGCGCCGGTCAGCGCGGAAAGCCGTGGGCTGTGCTGCAGCGGGGTCGGCTCGATAATGTCGGCAATTCGCTTGGCGGCGGCGTCGATCTCGTCCGCGCTCAGCGTGGGACGAGAAGTGGACTGGTCGTCGAGGAGTTCCAGCGGATTGGACACCCGAAACATGCTGCCACCCGCCGCGTCGGCCGGACGCGGCGGGTGGGCGTCTGAGGAGGGCAAACGGTCGGTTTCCCGGCCGCTAGCCGGGTCGGATCTACCGAGGCGTCAGGACGAAAACCGGGATTTCGCGGGTCGTCTTGGTCTGATAGTTCGCGTAATCGGGCCAGACCTCGACCGCCCGCTCCCACCACAGCGCCTTCTCCTCGCCGAAGACCTCGCGTGCGGTGTAGTCCTTGTTCACGGCCCCGTCGCGCAGCTCGACATGCGGCTCGGCCTTGATGTTCCAGTACCAGACGGGATGCTTCGGCGCGCCGCCCAGCGAGGCGACGATCGCGTACTCGCCGTCGTGCTCGACCCGCATCAGTGCGGTCTTGCGCAGCAGGCCGGTCTTCGCGCCCCTGCTGGTCAGCACGATGACGGGCGTGCCCTGCAACGTCGTGCCCTCGGCGCCGCCGGAGTTCTCGATCTGTTCGGCCTGCTCACGAGCCCAGTCGGAGGTGCTCGGTGCGTATTCACCTGTCAATGGCATGACACCGACAACACCGCCGGGCGCGGCGGTGTTCCCGACCCAATGTTAGGTCGCCCGAACTTCCGCATCCGTGTAGCCTGACGCTATGGCAGTGGTTCACCCCTCGACCCGCCCCCCGGCGGTGGAAATCGCGGGCAGCGCGTGGCCGATGTACAAGCTCGAGGCACTCGCCCTCGGCTTGGTCGTCTGCCTCGTACTCGCCCTGATCACGGGATCGCTCCAGGTTGCGGTGCTGGCCGCGGCCGCGGTCGGTGCTGGCCGCTGGGTCATTGGGCAGGTTGGAGCGCGAGACCGGGGTGAGCGCGGGCACTGAGCGTTCGAGGTGCCGGGGGTTCAGGGGTCCGGGTGGGCGTGGGGGGCGTGGGGAGCAATCTCGTGCGTACATCAGACGTCCCAGACCGATCATGGTCGTCCGCTGTCCAGTGGGTTGGTGCCCCGGGGTGGCCATTAGGCGGTGTGTAGGGGGAGGTTGGTGAGTTCGGTGCGGGAGAGGACGCCTAGTTTGGGGTAGGCCTTGTAGAGGTGGTGGCCTATGGTGCGGGGGCTCAGGAAGAGTTGGGCGGCGATATCTCGGTTGGACATGCCCTGGGCGGCGAGGCGGACGATCTGGAGTTCCTGCGGGGTCAGGCGGGCCAGGACGCCGGTGGTCGGGCGGGTGGCGGTGCCGACGCCGAGGGCGGCGAGTTCGGTGCGGGTGCGCGCGGCCCAGGGGGTGGCGTCGAGGCGGTCGAAGGTTTCCAGGGCGGGTTGGAGTTGGTTGCGCGCCTCGGTCTTTCGGCGGCTGCGGCGTAGCCATTCGCCGAAAAGCAATTGGGTTCTCGCCTGTTCGAAGGGGCGACCGCCCTGCTCGAGCGCGGCTTGAAAGTGCTTCTCCGCCTTGGCTTCCGGCGCTACCAATGCCATACACCGCTGGACCAGGGCGGCAATCCACTCTTGTTGCGACGCCTTGGCCCAGTTCTTCAGTCGCTGCAGCGCGTCACCAGCGCGCTCGGGGCTGCCGAGCCGCACCGCCGCCTCGATCAGGTCGGGCAGGGCGCGCAGACCGATCACGTGGTGGCGGGCGGGTTCCACGGTGAGCAGTTCCAGTCGCGAGAGTGCGCTGTCCACCTTGCCCTGGCCGAGATCGAGTACGCCGAGCGCCGCCAGCGTCCATGGTGCGCCGGGCGCGGTGGCGCCGCCGAGTTCTTCGGCGAGTGCTCGGTCGACCAATTCTCGGCAGTCCTGTTCGCGACCTTCGATGGCGGCCAGATAGGCCAGATAGCTCGACATCTGGCTGATCCAGTGCCGCTGTCCGATGTCCTGGGCGATCCGCAGGCCCTCGGTCGCGGCGATGCGGCCCCCCGGTCAGTAGCAGCCGATGTGCCGAAAGTGGTTTGCCCGCACCGAATTCCGCAGTGGCCCGGACCAGGTCCAGTCGGGCGCAGAGCAGTGGGTCGGTGGTCTGGGTGGCCGCGCGTTCGGCCAAGCGGCTGGCGCGGTCCAATTGTCCGGCCTCGCCGGCGGTTTCGGCGGCCGAAACCAATCGGCGGACGCGGGCCGCCGCATCGGTGCTCAAACCCGCCGCGCGCTCGTAGGCGGCGACGGCGCCGGAGTAGCCGCTGCGGCGGCGGGCGCGATCGGCGGTGTCCTCGAGGGCGGCGGCGGTGGTTTCGTCCGGTCCGGTCGCTGCCGAGGCCAGATGCCAGGCGCGCAGGTCGGCGTTCTCGGGTTCGGTCAGTGCGGCGGCCAGGGCGGCGTGGGCGGTGAGGCGTTGGGTCAGTGCCGCACCCTGGTAGACGGCCGAGCGCAGCAGCGGATGACGGAACCGCATGGTCTGTCCGTCGCTGTGGACGAGTCCGGCATCGGCGGCGGGTTGCAGGTCCGGCAGCCGTGCGCCGAGTCCGTCGGCGGCGCGCAGCACCGTGGTCAGATCGTCGGTGCCCGCGGCGGCGGCCACCAGCAGCAATGTCCGGGTGGTGGCGGGGAGTCTGGTCACTTGGCCGTGGAAGGCGACCTGGAGTCGCTGTGTCAACGGCAGCGGATTCGGCCCGCTCGTATGGCCCGATCCCGTTGCCTCGGCGGCCAATACGGCGGGCAGCTCTTGCAGCGCAAGTGGATTACCGCCCGCCTCGGCGAGCAGCCGATAGCGCATGGCGGGTGACAGCTCCGGAGCGCGGCTGTCCACCAGTGCGGCGGCCGACTCCTGCGGCAAACCGGTCAGCACGAGTTCGGGCAGTCCGGGTGCGGGAAAATCCTGGTCGCCGGTCCGCGTCGCGAAAATGATCACCACCCCCTCGGCATCGAGGCGCCGCGCCACGAACAGCAGCGTGTCCGCCGTCGCCCGATCCAGCCAATGCGCGTCATCGATCAGACACAGCAGCGGCCCCTCCTCCTCGGCCAGCAGGGATAACACCGCCAACCCGATCAGCATCCGATCCGCCGGATCATGGTGCGCCAGCCCGAAGGCCCCGCGCAGCGCATCGCGCTGCGGTGCGGGCAGCCCGTCGACCAGCGCCATCCCCGGCTTGATCAGCAGATGCAGCCCCGCGAACGGCAACTCCGCCTCGGACTCGATCCCGGCACTGCGCACCGAGGTGATCCCCTGCGCCGCCGCATAATCCAAGAGCGCCGTCTTGCCGATCCCCGGCTCCCCACGCAGCACCAGCGCCCCACTGCGGCCCGCCCGTGCCTGCTCGAGAAGCCGATCGATCTGTGCTTGTTCGGCTTCTCTTCCATGGAGCATCTGCCCACCGTAGCCGTTGGCTACGGCGATGTTCGATCGGATGTGGAGCCGTGTCACAGCCCATTTCCATAGCCGTGTGCTACTACAGTGCGGTTATGCCCTCGAAGTTGACGGAGATAGCGCTGGTGGGCGGCAGCGTCTTGATCGCCGCAATGTCGTCGATGGCGTCCGCACCGGCCGAGGTCGTCTCGATGGCGCCGCACGAGAAGACCTTCGCCTCGCCGATCGGCGGAAACATCATGGTGGGCAGTAGGGACGAGACCATCAACCGGATCGCGCCGCTGAATCAGGTGGGAACTACTCGGGAGGCGCTGGTTACCACCACTGTCTACGGTCAGGTCGATGCGGCGGCAGTGGGCAGGCTGAAGGTTGGCTACCACGTCGGCTGTGCGGTGACGATCGGTACGGGCACCCTCGGCGCGACACCCGACCTCATCATCCCTATACCTCTGCCCTGGAACAACCAGACCGACACGACCACCCCGACCACGCCGACCACGCCGAGCCTGCCGATCACGCCGACCCTACCGAGCCTGCCGATCACGCCGACCCTGCCGAGCCTGCCGATCACGCCGACCCTGCCGAGCGTGCCGATCACGCTGACCCACCCGAGCGTGCCGATCACGCCGACCCACCCGAGCGTGCCGATCACGCCGACCCACCCGAGCGTGCCGATCACGCCGACCCTGCCGATCCCACCGAGCCTGCCGATCCCGCCGAACGTGTCGACCACGCCGATTGCGCCGATCGCCCGGAACGTGCCGAATGTGCCGAACATGCCGACCGCGCCGAACGCGCCGAATGTGCCCATCACGCAGAACGTGCCGATCACGCCGATCACACCGAACGGGCCCAACAGGCCGAACGTGCCCAACTGGGCCAACTGGAATGGGCACGGGAGCAACGGGCACGGGAGTAACGGGAACGAGATCAGCGGGAACGAGATCAGCGGGAACGGGATCGGCGCGACCGAGATCAGCGACGGCGGCGGGTTGGACGTCCCCATCTTGGTCAACCCGAACCCGGTGGTCACGTTGAACCTCAACGCGGGTGAGATCGCGGAGGTTCCGTTGGCGGAGAAGGAGATGATCCCCGGCACGCTCATCCAGACGGTGGTCCGGGACTTCCACATCAAGGTCGATTCCTGCACCGGTCCGGTTACTCTGCGGCAATTCGCCTATGTCTACGCCTTCTCACCCGAGGTCGACGATTCGGGTGCGGTCTTCGGCGACCCCACCTGGTTGTAGCCGCGCGAGGATACTCGCGAAAATCCCCTCCGACACCGTCCTTTCAAATGAAAAGCAAGGATTTCATTAACGTCCCCGCTTGGGCCGTCGATGATTCGGGTAGTCGAGTACGCAGGTTTCGACGGTATTCGGGGCGGAGGATTTTTACCTATGAAACGACTGGTGGTCTGCTGCGACGGCACTTGGAAGGCCGAATCGAGCAGCACGGTATCGAATATCATCAAGATCGCGCAGACGATCCGGTACGAGGCGCCGGGACCGTCGGGGGAGCCGATCCAGCAGTGGGTCAGCTATGTTTCCGGGCCGGGCGCCCGCGGCTTCCTGGCCGACCGTCTGATGGGCGGCGCATTCGGACTCGGACTCGAGGCGAATCTGTCCTCGGCGTACTGGCATCTGGCATTGAACTGGCAACCGGGCGATGAGATCTACATCTTCGGTTTCAGCCGTGGCGCGTTCACCGCACGTAGCCTGGCCGGTCTGATCGGCCGCATCGGGATCATGACACCGGATGCCATGATCGACGGAAAGTACCCGGAGGCCTTGCGGATTCACCATCAACCCGCGCCGCAGCGGACACCGGAGAATCCGGATCCCAAGGAGCCGCAGGAGTGGATCGACTTCCGCAAGGCGAACTGCTGGGACGGCCCCGCCAAGATCGACTTCATCGGGGTCTTCGATACCGTCGGCGCGCTCGGCGTGCCCGGACTGACCTCGCTGCGGCACCGATTCCACGATGTGAAGCTCGGGCGCAATGTCTACTGCGCGCGTCAGGCCCTCGCCCTCGATGAGCGGCGCCGCAATTTCGAACCGTGCCTCTGGGAGGTGCCGATCGAGCCGGATGTGAAGTATTCCCACGACTACGACCGCGTCAAGCAGGTGTGGTTCGAGGGCGTGCACAGCGATATCGGTGGCGGTTACCAGCAGTGCGGGCTGTCCGACATCACGCTGCGCTGGATGGTGGGTGAGGCGGAGGCCGTCGGGCTCGTCTTCGACCGAGAGCGGCTGGAGGGTCTGGCAGAGCGCTGCCGAGCCGAGGACAACCATATGGAGCTGCACGGTTCGCTGAGCATCGGATACCGAATCCTCAATGTGCTGCGCACCATTCGCCAGCCGAGGAACCCGCGGTTCTATTGGGATTCCTGGCGGCGGCTCTACACCAACGGGGACCGGAGCGTGCGCCTGGCCTCCACCGTGCACGACGCCGACGACTATCGGCCCGTGAATCTGCGGCGCTGGCTGCGCGAGCACGACGGGATGGTGCCCGAGATGCTGATCGAGAAGACCGGCCCGGTCACCACGATCGCGCTGGAGCAGGCCTCAGCGCACCAGTAGCGCCACGGGCAGTCGGGCGAACAGTTTCTCCAATCGGGCCCGGCCCTGGAAGGTGTGGCCGGTCAGCCGGTCGGTCCAGCTGCCCTGCGGCAGCTCCAAGGTGGTATCGCCCCAGCCGGTTTCGGCCAGCGCTACGCTGTGCCGGGTGGCGGCGACGACCACCTCGGGCATCTCACCGACCCGGCCGCGTGCGTAGGCGACCAGTCTGCTCTCCTGCTCGCCGGTGGCGAACAGCGGCAGATAGGTGCCGCCGACGAAGCAGTCCGGACGTTCGCGGCGCAGCCACAGCGCATAGGCGACTATCCACATCTTCGCCGCACCCGTGGTGTCCAATGCCGGTGTGCCGGTGAGCGATTGCAGCAGGCCCGCGCGCGCCGCAAAGTCGACCGGACGCCGGTTGTCCGGATCGACGAGGGAGTCCTCCCACAGCTCGCAGCCCTGATAGATATCGGGGATCCCGGGCCCGCACAGTTGCAGCAGCTTCTGCGACAGCGAATCCGACCAGGCGTGTGGCGCGAGTTCGTGCACCAGATCGCCGATTTCGGAGCCGACGGGTCCGTCGATCACCGCGTCCAGCCAGGCGTGCACCTTTGTCTCGAATTCGGCATCCGGTTCCTCCCAGGAGGTATGGACTCCGGCCTCGCGAATGGCCTTCTCCGCGAACAGATGCAGTCGCTCGCGCAGTCCGGCCACCGAGGATGCGGGGCGGCCGTCGGCGGGCCAGATACCGAACATGTTCTGCAATAGGAACAGCGTGGTCGCACCGTCGGGGCCAGGGGCGACGTCCTGCCAGGATTCGACGGCGCGCGCCCAGGTCTCTGCGGCCTGGGACAGCACCCCGATCCGGGCCCGCACATCCTCGCCGCGCTTGGTGTCGTGGGTGGACAGCGTGGTCATGGTGGCGGGCCAGCGCTGCGCGCGTTCGCTATTGGAGAGGTGGAATTCGTTGAGCGAGTGGCCGAATCGCGCCGGGTTGCCACCCACCTCCTGTAGGGAGACCAGTCGCGCCGCCTGATAGAACATGGTGTCCTCGACGGCCTTGGCGGTGATCGCGCCGCAGACCTGGCTGAACCGCACGGCCGCCTCGCCATCGGTGGCCAGCGCGGCCACCAGCATGCTCAGCGGCACCGTCAGTTCGCTATTGCGCTTCTCCACCTCGGCGACCACCGCGCCGGTCATACCCGCGAGCGGTGCGTAATCCACCCGATAGACCGGCATGAAGGCCAGCACCTCGATGGTGGCGTTGGTCAAAGCCATGGTGTCGAAGCTCTCGGCTCTGGCATCGCGCTTGATCGCCGCGACCAGCCGGCGGATCTCCGGGGCCAGAATGTTCTCCGCCACCGCGCGTTTGATCCGATGTTCGGTTTCGCCGATCCAGGCGCGATCGCTGCCGTGTCCGGCGAGTTTGCGCGACAGTTCGGTCAGCGCCTGTTCGCCGTCGGGGTGGATCAGCACGCCGCCGTAGTCGGACAGGGCGTCGTAACCGGTGGTGCCGTCGACCGGCAGGGTGGCGTCCAGCGGTTCGCGATTGGCGAGGATCTTTTCGACGAGTAGTAGCCGGTGCGGGCCGATGAGCCGACGCAGCTTCGCCAGATACGCGGCGGGATAGGACAATCCGTCCGGATGGTCGATCCGGACGCCATCGATCAGGTCGTGCTCGCACCAGGCGGCCAGTTCCCGATGGGTGATCTCGAAGACCTCGGGATCCTCCTGACGTATCGCGGCCAGGCTGCTGACCGCGAAGAAGCGTCGGTAGGTGCACAGTCCGGCCTTCCAACTGACCAGCCGGTAGTGCTGTTTGTCGTGGATGCGCAGCGCGTTGTCGCCGTCGGTGCCCGCCGCGATGGGGAAGCGCAGATCGTGCAGTGCCAGCATCGGTTCCGAACCGGATCGGTCGACGGTCAGCGCGGCCGGATCGTTCTCGCTCTGCAGTACGGGCAGCGCCAGGCGCCCGCCCGCGCCGTTGCCCGCGCTCCAATCGATATCGAAGAAGTGCGCGAACTTCGATTCGCGGCCGTTGCGCAGCACATCCCACCACCACGGGTTCTGCCGGGGATCGGCGACGCCGAGGTGGTTGGGCACCAGGTCCACGATCAGACCCATACCGCGGCTGCGCACTTCGTCGGCGAGCGCCTTGAGTCCGCCCGGGCCGCCCAGGGCCGCCGAGACCGTCGTCGGGTCGGTGACGTCGTAGCCGTGCGTCGATCCGGCCGTCGCGGTGAGGATCGGCGACAGGTACAGATGCGAAATCCCCAGCTGCTGTAGGTATTCCGCGATCGCGCGGGCATCGGTGAAGGTCAACGTGTCCGGGCGCAGCTGGAGTCGGTAGGTGCTGCGGACCGGGGTCTGCCGGGCCGTGGCGCGGCCGCGGGAGATGGGATCGGTGTGATGGGTGTGCGTCTCGATCTTGGGGGTCTCGGTCATCGGCGTTTCGGTTATGCGGGGCAGTGGAGGACGAGCAGACAACGAGCGGGGACGGCAATGACACTCGCCGCCGGATAGGTGGCCTCGGCGCGGCCGTCTGGCACCGAACAATTCAGTGCGACAGACCATTCGGCGCCGTAATCGGGGCCGGGGAGTCCGAAGTCGAGGCCGGTGTGGTGCGCGTTGAAGCACAGCAGAAAGGAATCGTCGGTGATGCGCTCGCCGCGCGGGCCCGGCTCATTGATGCCGAGGCCGTTGAGATACACCATCAGCGATTTGCCGAATCCGCTGTCCCAGTCCGCGGGCGTCATCTCCTCACCGGCCGGGGTGAGCCAGGCGATATCGCGGGCGTGGTCTTTGGCGCGGATCGGCCTGCCCGCCAGGAAGCGGCGGCGACGGAACACGGGATGCGTTGTACGCAATGCGATCACCCGCTTGGTGAACTCGAGCAGATCCGAATTCGTCCGCATCAGTGACCAATCCATCCAGGCCAGCGGCGAGTCCTGGCAGTAGACATTGTTATTGCCCTGCTGCGTGCGGCCCATCTCGTCACCGTGCGCGAGCATCGGGGTGCCCTGACTGAGTACCAGCGTCGCGAGCAGATTGCGACTCTGCCCGGCGCGCAACGCGAGAATCTCCGGATCGTCGGTCGGTCCCTCCACCCCACAGTTCCACGAGCGGTTGTAGCTCTCGCCATCGCGATTGCCCTCGCCATTGGCCGCATTGTGTTTCTCGTTGTAGGACACCAGGTCCCGCAGCGTGAAACCGTCGTGCGCGGTAATGAAGTTGATGCTGGCACTCGGGCGACGGCCGGTGGCCTCGTACAGATCCGAGGATCCGGTGAGGCGGGAGGCGAATTCGCCGAGGGTGGCCGGTTCGCCGCGCCAGTAGTCGCGAACGGTGTCGCGGTACTTGCCGTTCCACTCGGTCCACTGGCCCGGGAAATTGCCGACCTGGTAGCCGCCCTCGCCGACATCCCACGGCTCCGCGATCAGCTTCACCTGGCTGACCACCGGATCCTGCTGCACCAGATCGAAGAACGTCGACAGGCGGTCCACATCGTGCAGTTCCCTGGCCAAGGTGGCGGCCAGATCGAACCGGAAGCCGTCGACGTGCATATCCAGGATCCAATAGCGCAGCGAGTCCATGATCAGCTGCAGCGTATGCGGGTGGCGCACGTTGAGGCTGTTGCCGGTGCCGGTGTAATCCATGTAGTGCGACGGGTCGTCATCGATCAGGCGATAGTAGGCGGCGTTGTCGATACCGCGGAAGGCCAGGGTCGGCCCGAGGTGATTGCCCTCGCCGGTGTGGTTGTAGACGACGTCGAGGATCACCTCGATGCCCTCCGCGTGCAGGGCTCGCACCATGGCCTTGAATTCGGTGACCGCGGCACCGCCGCGCGGGCTGGCGGCGTATTCGTTGTGTGGGGCCAGGTAGCCGAAACTGTTGTAGCCCCAGTAGTTTCGCAGTCCCTGATCCAAAAGGACGCGGTCGTGCAGGAATTGGTGCACGGGCATCAGTTCGATCGCGGTAATGCCGAGGCCCTTCAGGTGTTCCACGATCGCCGGGTGTGCGATACCGGCGTAAGTGCCGCGCAGTTCCTCCGGAATATCCGGATGCGTCATGGTCATGCCCTTGACATGCGCCTCGTAGATGACCGTCTCGTGGTAGGGGCGATTCGGCGGGCGGTCGGCGCCCCAGTCGAAGAACGGGTTGATCACCACACCGGTCATGGTGTGCCCCAGCGAATCCTGGCCGTAGGTGTAGAGCGAGGAGTCATTGTCGAATTCGCCGTCGAAGGCCTTGCCGTACGGATCGAGCAGCAATTTGCTTGGATCGCAGCGCAATCCGTGCTCGGGATCGTAGGGTCCGTGCACTCGGAAGCCGTAGCGCTGCCCCGGTCCGATGGTCGGGAGATACGCGTGCCAGACGTAGGTGTCGACCTCTTCCAGCGGCACCCGGGTTTCGGTGCCGTCCCTGGCGATCAGGCACAGTTCGACCGCGTCGGCAACCTCGGAGAACACCGAGAAATTGGTTCCGGCGCCGTCGTAGGTCGCGCCGAGGGGGTAGGCCGTGCCGGGCCAGACACCGAGGGGTGTCACCTCACCGGTCGCTGCGTCGGGCTGAGCCATGTCAACGACACTAGCGTCAGCCGGAGCGCACTCCGTATGGGTGGTTGCGGCCGGGCGAGTCAGTCCAGGTCGGGGCCGGTTGCCAAGTAGCGCCGCCGGTAGCCGATTCGGGTGGCCAGCCGGGCGAGTCCGCCGAGTATCGCGCGCTGCGGTCCAACCGGGATGCCCGCGATATAGCCGTCCTGGTAATCCCACAGCAATGCCAGGGCCAACGGGTTGCGTGGCATTCGGGACCGGACGGTGGTCTTGCCCGCGGCGTCCAGTGCGTGCCACAGCTGGAACATCTCCCAGTGCCGTAGCGGCGGGCGGATCTCGTGATCGAAGACCGTACCGGGCGCCTCGCTCCAGAATTCGTGTACCACGCGCGGGGGCGCGGTGAGCGAGTCACCCGGGCCGACAACGGTTTCCGTGCCGTCGATCCGGAAGCGCAGTCGACCGCGGCGCACGGTCCATGATTCGCTGAGTTCGGGGTGCCAGTGCGGGCCCGCCTGCCGGTCCGCCTCGGGCAGTTGATGTTCCAGGCGCAGGTATGGGCCGTGTTCGTCTTCATCTTGTGCGATGAAGGTGATGCGGTGTCCGTTGCGAAAGGTGAGCGTTTCTCCCATATTTTCAGATATAAAGGTAACCTTCATAATATGTCAATGGTTGATCCGCACACCACATTGCTGAAGCTGCTCGGTCAGGCGACGCACGCCTTCGAACGGGAACTGAACCGGGAATTGCGGGCCGCGCTGCGCGACGATCTACGCCCCGCGCACTACGCGGTGTTCCGGTATCTGGCTCCGGAAGGTTCACGCATCAGTGAATTGGCGCAGGAGGCCGGGATGACTCAGCAGTCGATGGGGGAGTTGGTCGCACATATGGAGCGGTGCGGATATGTGGAGCGGACGGTCGATCCGAGCGATCGGCGGGCGCGGCTCGTGGTGCTGACCGGCGAGGGGCGCGCGGCGCTCGGCATTGCGGCGGAGCAGATCCGCCGGATCGAGCACAGGCTCGCGACGAGTCTGGGGGAGCGTGGGTCGGCTGAGCTGCGGCAGTGGTTGGGGCGGGTGCCCGAGGCGCTGGCCGACTAGCGGTCACTCTCGCGTCGGCAAGGTCAGTCGCCAGGTCTGGCCCACCAGATCGTGGCCGAAGCTGTGGTGCGGATTCGATTCCACCAGTTCGAAACCCGCGCGTTGATAGATGTGCCGCGCCGAGGTCAGAACGTCATTGGTCCACAGCACCATCTCGCGGTAGCCCACTTCGGTGGCGAATCGCAGACACTGCTCGACCAGTGTCGAGCCGACCCCGAGCCCGCGGGCGCTCGGCTCCACCAGCAGCAGCCGCAGCCGGGCCGTTGTTTCGTTCTCTGCCACGCAGAACACGCAGCCCACCGGTTCACCGTCGTATTCGGCGATCCAGGCGCGCTCGCGACGGGTGTCGTGTGCGTCCAGATAGTCGGCGACGATGCGGGCCACGAGCGCTTCATAACTGGTGTCCCACCCGTATTCGGCCGCGTAGAGCGCGGCATTGCGCTGGATCACCCAGCCGTAGTCGCCGGGGCGCGGGGCCCGGATCGCCAACTCACGCGGTCCCAGGCCGTCGAGAATGCGCTGGATGGTGCGCATGGAGGTGACCAGCCGGGCGCGCTCGGCCGGTGCGTGCGCATCGAGCAGATGGCCGACCTCGCTGTTCGAGCGCTGGTTGAGTACCGCGAAAATCTCCTGTCCGCGCGCGGTCAGCCGGACCTCCTGGCGTCGCGCATCGCTCTCGCTGCGGTTGCGCTGGACCAGTCCGTCCTTCTCGAAGCGGGTCAGAATGCGGCTCAGATATCCGGGATCGAGGTCGAGCGTGCGGCGCAGCGTGACTACCTCGGTGGAGCCGGAGTTGGCCAGTTCGAACATGATTCGCACTTCGGTCAGTGAGTATTCGCTATCGAGCAGGCCCTCGCGCAACACGCCGATGACTCGGGTGTAGCGGCGGTTGAATTCGCGGACGGCGTCGATATCGGTGGCGGCAACGGTGGTCACGGCGGCTCCCCAATCTTTGACTGAGTCAAAGGATACGCCGCGCCGGTAGGTCGGTGCGGAATTCGCCGATGCGGGATCGTGCGCACGCTGCTCGGGTGGTAACTTGAACACCGTTCAAGCGCGCCTCGGGGAGGCCGGGGCCGTCGCGCGACCCCGAGGATTGCTGTGGCACCGAGTTCACCCACCCCGCCCACCCCGCCGGCTCCGCCGGCTGCCATCCCCCTGACCCCGGAACAGATCACCGCCATCGATGCCGAGCATGTCTGGCATCCCTACGGCGGCTTCCCCGCGACAACCGAACCGCTGGTGGTTTCTGGTGCTCGCGGCACCCGGCTCACACTGGCCGATGGCCGGGAATTGGTCGACGGGATGAGCTCCTGGTGGGCCGCCATCCACGGCTATCGGCACCCGGTGCTGGATGCCGCGCTGGTGGCGCAGTCGCAGCGGATGAGTCATGTGATGTTCGGCGGGCTGACCCATGAACCGGCGGCCCGGCTGTCCGAACTGCTCGTCGAGCTGACGCCGGCCGGCCTGGACAAGGTGTTCCTGTGTGACTCCGGATCGGTATCGGTCGAGGTCGCGGTGAAGATGTGCCTGCAGTACTGGCGCGCGGCGGGGCGGCCGGACAAGCGCCGGCTGCTCACCTGGCGCGGCGGGTACCACGGTGACACCTTCACGCCGATGAGCGTGTGCGATCCGCAGGGCGGTATGCATTCGCTGTGGACCGATGTGCTCGCCGAGCAGATCTTCGCCCCGGTGCCGCCGCGCGAATACTCGGCGGAATATGTGGCCGGACTCGAGCGACTGTTGGCCGCGCATGCGGACGAAATCGCCGCCGTAATAGTGGAACCGGTCGTGCAGGGCGCGGGCGGCATGCGCTGGCACGATCCGCGGTATCTGACCGATCTGCGGCGCCTGTGCGATGAATATGACGTGCTGCTGGCCTTCGACGAGATCGCGACCGGATTCGGCCGCACCGGAACGCTTTTCGCGGCCGATCACGTCGGGGTGAGCCCGGATGTGATGTGCGTCGGCAAGGCGCTCACCGGCGGCTATCTGACCTTGGCTGCCGCACTGTGCACCACCCGCATCGCCGAAACCATCAGCGCCGGACACGGCGGGCTGATGCACGGGCCGACCTTCATGGGCAACCCGCTGGCCTGCGCCGTCGCGGTGGCCTCGATCGAACTACTGCTGCAACGGGATTGGCGCGGTGCGGTGACCCGGATCGAATCGGAGTTGAAGACCGGTCTGGCTCCGGCTCTTTCGCTGCCCGGTGTGGTGGATGTGCGGGTGCTCGGCGCGATCGGTGTCGTCCAGCTCGACCATCCGGTGGATATGCGCAAGGCCACCCACGCGGCCGTCGAGGCCGGAGTGTGGTTGCGCCCCTTCCGCGATCTGATCTACACCATGCCCCCGTTCATCAGCACGACCGAGGACGTCGAGCGCATCGCCGCCGCAATGGTCGTCGCCGCCCAGGCCTGATCGCCGCTGGCCGGTGTTGCGTCGGTTTCGGCGATCTCGGGGTGGTCGGTAGCGGAGACGACCTGCCAGATGTCGTCGGCCCAGCCGCTGGCGATCAGCAGGTAGGTATGGCCGTCGCGGAGCACGGCGCGGCGGCCGGGGCGCTTCGGATGCGGTGGGGTGAAGCCCGGGATGAGTGCGGTCATTTCGGCCATGGCTTGTTCGCGGGTGCCGACCACCTCCGCGAGGACGCGCGGCGACCAGCGCTCGAGATCTCCGGAACCCGTTGTCTGTTCGACTTCTATCGTCCACCGTGGCATTCGGCCCTGCTCCCGCTGGCCGCGCCGTCGTTGGACGGTGGCGACCCTTCAACGATGGCCCACAGTACCGCGTCGGCCCCTGGGCAGGCGGCCTGAACGGTGTTCAAGTATGCTGCGGAGCTGTGACTACCGATCCGTTGGGCTGGTTGGATGAACGCGCCGCCGAGCGCGTGAGCGCTGGGTTGCGTCGCGAGCTGCGGCCCCGCACACCACAGTCGCCGTCGATCGACCTGGCCTCCAACGATTACCTCGGGCTGGTGCGCCACGCCGAGGTAATCGAGGGCGCGATCGATGCCGTGCGACGCTGGGGTGCCGGATCGACCGGGTCCCGGCTCGTCACCGGGACCACCGCCGAACACGAACAGCTCGAGACCGAACTCGCCGAATTCGTCGGCGCCGAAGCCGGTTTGGTCTTCGCTTCCGGTTACGCGGCCAATCTCGGCGTGGTGACCGCGCTCGCCGGACGGGGTGCGCTGGTCGTCTCCGATGCGGGCAGCCATGCCTCGCTGGTGGACGCCTGCCGACTCTCGCGGTCGCGGGTGGCGATTGCCCCGCACTGCGATATTGCTGCGGTCGAGCGGCTGCTCGGTGAGCGCACTGAGGAGCGGGCGCTGGTACTCACCGATTCGGTATTCAGTGCCGACGGTGATCTGGCTCCGCTGGCCGAATTGCACCGGGTCACCAGGGCCAACGGTGCGGTGTTGATCGTGGATGAGGCGCATGGGCTCGGCGTGCGTGGCACGGGGGGACGCGGGCTGGTGCACGAGGTCGGTCTGGCCGGGGAGCCGGATCTGGTGATCACCGCGACTCTGTCGAAAGCCCTTGCCGCGCAAGGTGGTGTGGTCCTGGCCAGCGCGCGCGTGCGTGCGCATTTGATCGATGCGGCGCGCACGTTCATCTTCGATACCGGGCTCGCACCGGCCGCGGTCGGCGCGGCGCGGGCGGCGCTGCGATTGTTGCGTCGCGAACCCGAGATGGCGGGGCGGGTGCTGGAGCGGGCCGCCGAGATCGCGCGCATTGCCGGTGTGGCGGAACCGGATTCGGCGGTTGTCTCGGTCGTGCTGGGGGAGGCGCAGGTCGCATTCGACGCCGCGCAGGCCTGTCGCGAGCGTGGGCTGGATGTCGGATGCTTTCGTCCGCCTTCGGTGCCCGAGGGTACGTCGCGATTGCGGCTGACCGCGCGGGCGAATTTGACTTCTATTGAAATCGACACCATCGCAACGGTTCTCACCGAGGTACTGGCGCGAGCGCGTGGACTGGAGGTGGTGGGCGCATGAGCGAGCGAATCGTGTCACAGTGCGCGACGCGCATGCCGGAGCCGAGCGCCAGCGAGGCGCAGGCATGAGCGTGCTCTTTGTTACCGGGACGTCGACGGAGGTCGGCAAGACCGTGGTGACCGCCGCACTTGCCGCGGCCGCCCTGGCCGACGGTCGGACCGTGGCCGTGTGCAAACCGGCCCAAACCGGAGTTGGCCCGGGGGAACCCGGCGATCTCGCCGAAATCGAACGTCTGACCGGGGCTACGCGAACTATTGAGCTGGCTCGCTATCCCGAACCGCTGGCACCGGATACCGCCGCGCGCCGCTGCGGGCAGCCGCAGCTGACATTGGGCGAAACCGCCGCCGCCATCGACTCGCTCGCCGATGCCGACCTGACATTGGTGGAGGGCGCCGGCGGACTGCTGGTCCGTTTGGGCGAGTTCACGCTGCTCGACCTGGCGCAGAAGCTCGACGCGCCCGTGCTGCTCGTTGCCGCGGCCGGACTCGGCACCCTCAACCACAGCGAATTGACCACGCGCGCACTGTCTTCGGCTGGAGTCCGCTGTGCGGGTCTGGTGATCGGCTCCTGGCCCGCCGACCCGGATCTGGCCGCCGAATGCAATCGCACGGATCTGCCCCGGGTTACCGGTGTCGACGTGGTCGGTTCGGTGCCAGCGGGTGCGGGCGGCTGGGATCGCGATCGCTTCGTCGCGGCCGCTCCCGGTTGGTTCACTCCGGGGTGGTCCCCGCTCGGCTGAGCGTTGGGACCGATCGGATCGGATGGCTCGAGTATCGTTGCTCCGTGGCTTCCACTCGGATCGGACGGCATGTGAAGGCGCCGCGGGCGACCGTCTATCGGCTGCTGCTCGATGCCGACGCGGTGGTGCGCTGGCAGGGCTGGCGCATCGGACTGGGCAAGCTCGCCGCACTCGCCGAGACCGGCGAACTGCCCTGACGCGCTGATCGAGCCAGCGCACCGCCTCATCGGCGCGGCTCAATGATGGAGGTGGGCACCGGATTCCACCGTTCGATCCGATCGGGGTCCGCTCCAGGACGCGCCGGATCCGCTGAGTTGTCTGGCAGTACCGGCGAACCGTACCTACCCTGGGGAAGATGTCGCCGTTGGACGATCGGCACCCGTCCACCGTCTCGGACTGGGACGGCGCGCGACGGAAAGCCCGGCTCCGGGAGACTCGTCTCGGGCACGGATGGCAGACGTTGCGCCGGACCAGGCAGGCGCTGCTGCGGGTCGCCGTGGTGTTGCTCGCTGGGCTGACCGTATTCGCCCAGTACTGGGAGTACGACGTGACCCCGGAACGCGATCGGCTCGCGCGCACCGAACCCGCGGTGCTGCCGATCGCCACGCCCGCGCACGAGCGCGATTGGGACACCGTCGTCGTCGATATGGTCGGTCTCGGTGGTCTGAATGCCAGCAATACCGCGGCCGCGCTGCCCGCGCTCAGCGAGATGGGCGTGGTCTGGGCGATCAAATACGACAATCAAGGCATTGATACCAAGGTGATCGCCGAGCTGATCATCCGCGCCGCGCAGATGTCGGGCCTGAAGAACATCGTGCTGGTCGGGCACAGCATGGGCGGGGTCATCGCACTCGAGGTCGCCCGGCATATCCATCTCGGCAGCGACCGGCGGCTGGTGGGGGTGCTCCTGGATTGCACGCCGGTGGATCTGAACGCGGTGCGCCTGGAGAGCCGCGGCGCTGGCGAGGATATGGTGCGCTGGATGGGCTGGCTCCCCGGTGCACGCGAGAGCCGCACGTTGCGGCTGGCCGTCGAAACCTATGCGCGGCGCGACCGATTCGTCGATCGCGGGCGCAGCGGATTGCCCGGCGTACGGCTCGAGCCGCTGCGCGACGTGGTCGAGGAAGTGTTGCGCGAGAAGGTCTTTTCCCGCGATGTGGCCAGCAACGGTCTGATCGAGACACAGTTCCTGGCGATCGTGGCGGGCGGTGCGATCAACGACCTGCGCGCGCTATCGCATCCCGCCACTGGCAAACCACGTCCGGCCATCGTGTTCATCCGTCCCCGGGATCCGGATAACGACCGGGTGGTCGATGTCGAATACTCCCATCAGGTGCTCATCGAGCGAGTCGGCGGCGTGGACGGCTCGCTGCTGGTCGTCATGCCGCGAAATACTGGGCACGCCAATCCGATGCAGCGGCCCGAGGCCTACAACCAGATCATCGACCAGCAGATCCTGCCGTTCATCGAGCGGTACCAGCAGCGGGTGCGGGAATCGGTCTCGTCGGCTTCGCCACCCTGATACCCGATTCCGGAGTTGGAATCAGGCTAAGACAAACCGTATTCGCGCCGGTTTTGTCTTGCTTCAATGCCAGCATGCCTCGACCACGTACGCTCCTGACCGGCCTGCTCGGCCGCACAACCGCCAGTTTGCTCGCCGTGGCGGCCGTTGCGAGTCTGGGACTCACCGGCTGCGCGAGCGACGACAAGCCGGTCGGCAATGCCAACGCACCGTTGCCCACCGAAATCCCCGCGGGCACCAAACTCGTTGTCGGCGACCAAGCCGAGCGGTTGAAGGCGGTGCTCCAGTTCTCCGGTGAGCTCGACAAGCTGCCGTTCAAGGTGGAGTTCGCCAACTTCGTCGGCGGTCCGGCGATTCTGGAGGCCTTCCGGGCGGGTGCCGCCGATGTCGCGACCGTGGGCGATGTCCCGCCAATTCACGCGCTGGTCGCCGGGCAGGACGTGCCGATCGTCGCGGCTTCGCAAACCAGCGCCAGCGCACTGAAACTCGCGGTCGCGCCGGGCAAGACCGTCACCACCCTGGCCGATCTGAAGGGTAAGAAGATCGCCTATGCCGAGGGCACCGCACAGCAGGCCGCCGTACTGCGAGCGTTGGCCAGGGCGGGGCTGAAACCCAGTGATGTGCAACTGGTTCGGCTGCAGCTCGCCGAGTTCCTGGACGCGGTGCGCACCGGCCAGGTCGATATTGCCCCGCTGATCGAACCGAATGTCACCCGGCTGTTGCGGACCCAGGGCGCGTCACTGATTCCGGATTCGGAGACCACCGGCATCTACGGCGGCCTCGCCTACCTGTACGCGCGTCGCGCCACCGTCACGGATCCGGCCAAGGCGGCTGCCACCAGGGCGCTGGCCGCCGCCTACGTGCGGGCCTTCCAGTGGGCCAATACCCACCAGGACGAGTGGGCGCGCAAGTATTACATCGAGAGCCAGAAGGTAAGTGCCGACGATGCCAAGCGCATTGTCGACTCGCTGGGCACCTACACCTTCCCGCATCTGGACCAGCAACTCGTCGATCGCCAGCAGGGCACCATCGACGCCATCGACCAGGCGGGTGAGCTGCCCAAGAAGGTGCGCGCCGCAGACGGTTTCGATCTGCGCTTCGACGCCGTCATCACCCAGGCCGTCGCGGAAAGCGGCGCGTCGTTCGAACCGAAGGCGAAATAGCAATGGTCACCTTGGAAGTCGGCGTACTCGGCCGGATCGGTCGAAATTCACCCACCACGCCCGAACCGGTGCTGGCCCGGCGCAGGCCGACCCGACCCCGGCTCGGTCCCGGCCGCCCGATCCCGTTCGGCATCGCCATCGGACCCGTGCTGCTGATCGCGGCGTGGGTGCTCGGATCCGCCACGGGCGCACTGGATGAGCAGACGCTGCCCGCACCGTGGACGGTCGCCGAGACCGCACGTGATCTCCTGGCCGACGGCAGACTGCAATCGAATCTGCTCACCTCCCTGAAGCGGGCCGCCTGGGGTCTCGGACTCGGTGTCGTGATCGGTGTGGTGCTGGCTTTGATCGCCGGGCTGAGCCGGATCGGGGAAGCCCTGCTGGACGGCCCGATTCAGATCAAACGCTCGATTCCGACGCTGGCGCTGATTCCGCTGTTCATCGTGTGGTTCGGCATCGGCGAGGAGATGAAGCTCATCGTCATTACGACCAGTGTCGCGATTCCGATCTACATCAATACCCACGCGCAACTGCGCGGCGTCGACAGCAGATATGTGGAATTGGCCGCGACGGTGGGGCTTTCGCGCTGGAGCTTTATCCGCCGGATCGCGCTGCCCGGTTCATTGCCCGGATTCTTCACCGGGCTGCGGCTGGCGGTCACCATTTCCTGGCTGGCGCTGGTCGTGGTCGAACAGGTCAACGCCACCAGCGGCATCGGCTATCTGATGACGCAGGCGCGCACCTACGGCCAGATCGATGTCATCGTCGTCGGCCTGGTGATCTATGGCCTGCTCGGACTGTTCGGCGATATCGCCGTGCGGGCGACGGAACGGAGGGCGCTGTCATGGCGGCAGACGATCGCGGACTGAGCGTGGTCCGAACCCGTGCGCTGCGCCGGGGTTTCGGCGATCGGGTGGTGCTGCACGGCATCGACCTCGATATCGCGCGCGGTGAATTCGTCGCCCTGCTCGGGCGCAGCGGTTCCGGCAAGAGCACCCTGTTGCGCGCGCTGGCCGAGCTGGATCGTGACGTGCGGGGCTCCGGGGAGCTGCGGGTACCCACGGAACGTGCCGTGGTGTTCCAGGATTCGCGACTGCTGCCGTGGCACCGGGTACTGGACAACGTGACTCTCGGGTTGAAGGGTGCCGACGCCGCCGAGCGTGGCCGCACCGCACTGGCCGAGGTCGGCCTGGCGGGGCGGGAAAGGGCCTGGCCCAAGGAGCTTTCCGGCGGTGAGCAGCAGCGCGTTGCACTGGCGCGCTCGCTGGTCCGGGAGCCGGAGCTGCTGCTGGCCGACGAACCCTTCGGCGCGCTGGACGCACTGACCCGCATCAAAATGCATGTGCTGCTACAGGATCTGTGTGCTCGACATAAGCCTGCCGTCCTGCTGGTGACCCACGATGTCGACGAGGCGGTGCTGCTCGCCGACCGCGTGCTCGTCCTCGACGAAGGGTGCATCGCCGTCGATCAGCGCATCGACCTGGAACGTCCACGCCGCCATATCGATCCGGACTTCAACCGCCTGCGCGAACTGCTGCTGGCCAGCCTCGGCGTCGATGTCGCCGCCCTACCCGATGAGAAGAAGGCCTCATGACCCGCCAACTCAGCCTCAATGCGTTCATCTACCCCTCCGGACACCATGAGGCGGCCTGGCGGCATCCGCAGAGCCGACCCGACCGGATCTACGATGTCGCCTACTACCAGGAGATCGGCCGCACCGCCGAGGCCGCCAAACTCGACGCGGTGTTCTTCGCCGACGGGCCCGCGCTGCGTACCAATGTCGAGCACAACGCGGCTTCGGGCCTGGAACCGATCACGCTGCTCACCGCGATCGCCACGGCCACAACCCATCTCGGCCTGATCGCCACCGCGTCCACCACCTACTACGAGCCCTACAACCTGGCCAGGCTGTTCTCCACACTGGATCACATCTCCGGCGGCCGGGCGGGCTGGAATATCGTCACCACCGGAACCGACCTCGCCGCGGCCAATTTCGGGCTCGACAAACATCCCGATCACCCGACCCGGTACGCACGGGCCAGAGAGTTCGTCGACGCGGTCGTCGCGCTGTGGGACAGCTGGGAAGACGATGCGATCGTGCTCGACCAGCAGGCGGGCGTCTACGCCGATCCGGACAAAATCCACCCGATCGACTTCGTCGGCGAATACCTCAGTGTGCGTGGGCCGTTCAATGCGCCGCGCACCCCACAGGGGCATCCGGTGCTCGTGCAGGCGGGTGCGTCCAATGACGGCCGGGCATTCGCGGGCAAGTACGCAGAGGCCATCTTCACCGCGCATCAGCGGCTCGAGGACGCGCAGGCGTTCTACGCCGATATCAAGGCCAAGGCGGCCGAATTCGGCCGCGACGCCGACCAGGTCAAGATCCTGCCGGGTATCAGCCCGTTCATCGGCGATACCGAGACGGCGGCCAAGCGACTCGAGCAGGAGTTCAACGAGCTCACCGTGCCCGAGTACGGTCTGAAGCAGTTGGAGGGCATCGCGGGTCAGCGGCTGGGGCACCTGCCGCTGGATGAGCCGGTACCGCTCGAATTATTCAGCGATGCGGGCGATGTCACCGACAACGACCGCAGCCGTCGGCAGGTGGTGGCCGGGATTGTGCAGCGGGAACGGCCCACCGTGCGCGGGCTGCTGCACCGCCTTGCCGGTGCGCGTGGGCATCGGGTCTTCGCCGGTACTCCGGAGCAGGTCGCCGACACGATCGAGGAATGGTTCCGCAGTGGCGCCGCCGACGGTTTCAACGTGATGCCGCCGTACTATCCGGGCGGGCTGGAGGTCTTCGCCGAAACCGTGGTGCCGATTCTGCAAGAGCGCGGACTGTTCCGGACCGAATACACCGGCACCACCCTGCGCGACCACTTCGGCCTCTCGCGCCCCGAGAGTCGGTTCGCCCGCCGACCGGCCCTCACCCAGTGAGCGCGGCGGTCGCCGAGCCGGACTGCCGTCGAGCTGCGAGCCGTCGGTCGGCGCGATATTCGATGGCCCCGCTGCCCGATCGTCCATCGCGGCGAACTGTGGTCGCCGAACGCGTTCGGGCAGATCGCGCAGCCACAGATCGTCGAGAATCCACGCCCCTGCGCAGTGGAAGTTCGTGGCCGAAGCCGAAGGACGAACTGGCCGCCCGCCGCTCGGCGCTCGACCACAATCGGGAGGTGGCCTGAGCACCCGCACTCAGTCGCCCGATATCAGCTGACGTCGGATCGTGATCTGCGCCTGGTGCATACCTAGCGAGCGCGGCGGATAGGTCGCACCTTGTGTGCTGCGCTCGCTGAGTGTGCGAGGTTCCGCACTGCTGGGGCTGGGGTGGCGATGAGCGGTCGCAATGTCAGTGCCGTGGTCGGATGCGGCCCAAATAGGCGAGTAGGCGGTCGGTCGGCGCGGCGGTCGGTGGTTCGATCGGGGGAGCGAAGAGCGGCCAGCGGTCCGCGACCGGAACCAGTTTTGGTGCCACGCTGAGCAATTCGCGGGCGAGGGGATCCGGAATCGGCGCGGCGGACTGGTCGGTGGCGGTCAGATCCCATGCGTGGATCGTCAGTTCGAGAGCGCCGACCGTGCCGAGGACCCGGGCCGATACCGGCCTGCCGTAAACCACAACCGATTCCGGATGCTCGTTCGCCCAGTCGTCGAGCAGGGCCTCGGCACGACTGCGAATATGCAGGCTCCCGGCACAATTCGGCGTCGGCGCGCCGGGTGTCAGCCGAACCTGCCCGCCTGCCAGACCTTCGCGCAATGCGGCGATCGACTCGTCCACGTGCGCGAGCAGCATGCGCGTATTCCAGCCCCGGCACGGCGTGGGTGCCGACAGATCCGGGCCGATAGCGGGCAGGACCGCCAGCAGATAGGCGACCGCCCGCTCGAGCAGGTCATCGGTCATGGCAGGACCGGCTCGCGCGGCGCGGTCTCGATCAGGGACGTCGGCAGGCCGAATGCCTCGAACAGCGCGGCGTCGTGGTAGGAGACGACGTGCGAGATCCCTTCCAGTGTGACCGTGAGCACTTGCACTGACTGCGCATGACCATGCAGATAGAACGCGAATCCGGGCTGACCGTTCGCCGCGATCGGCACCATCTGGGCCTCGCCCGGCGCATATGGGCACTTCGCTGCGATCAGTTCGACGATCGTGGTGTCGCCACGGAACCACTCGGACATCGGCGGCATCTCCCAGACCACATCCGAACGCAACAGCGTGATGAGCGTATCCATATCGGCGGCCTCGAACGCCGCGGCGTAGCGGTCCAGTAGCGCACGGATTTCGGGATCGTCGGGCTCTACCACCGGCGTATCCGGCCCCAGTGCATCGAGGGTGGCGTGGGCGCGTTGCAGCATGCTGTTGACCGCCGCCACACTGGTCCCGATCAGGTCCGCGACCTCGGCGGCCTTCCAGTGCAGCACATCCCGCAGAATCAGCACCGCGCGCTGGCGCGGCGGCAGATACTGCCACGCGGCGATGAGCGCCAGCCGCATATCGTCACGGGCCGCGACAATGGCGGCCGGATCCGACGCCTCGGGTGCGATGAGCACATCCGGCATCGGCTGCAGCCAGGGGATTTCGGGGGCGAAGCGCACGCCCTGTGTCGGATCGGCCGTCGGGCCGGACAATCCGGCGGGTAGCACACGTCGACTGCTGTGCTCGAGTGCGTTGAGGCAGGCGTTCGTAGCGATCCGGTAGAGCCAGGTCCGCATCGAAGCACGTCCTTCGAAGTCGCCGTAGGCGCGCCAGGCCCGCAACATCGTCTCCTGCACCAGATCCTCGGCGTCGTCGACCGAACCGAGCATCCGATAGCAGTGGGCGAGCAATTCGCGCCGATACGGCGTCGTGCGGGCCGCGAATTCGTCGCTGTCGGTCATCTGCTGTCCTTCCGGGTGCCCGAAACATGTCCCTGCGATTACCGACCGCCGAACCGCCCGGAATTCATCGGTCCGCGGCGAAATCAGGGCAGTCGATGAGTTTCGGTCCGGGGCCGGTCGGTATCTGTGCGGGTTCGAAACCACCGGACCTGCCGAAACCCCATAGGAAGGACCATCGTGAGCACACCGATTGTTTCGGCGGTGACCCAGCGCTGGGTGCTCGCACTCGGCGCGGTCGCCTCGCTGATGGCGGCATTGGACACCCTGGTCGTCAGCACGGCGCTCAGCACCATTCGCCACGACCTGGGGGCGTCGCTCGAGACGCTCGAATGGACCGTCAACGGATACAACCTCAGCTTCGCCGTCCTCCTGATGACCGCGGCCGTGCTCGGCGACCGCTTCGGACGCAAGCGGATGTTCACGGTCGGGCTCGGCATTTTCGTCGTCGCCTCGGCCGCATGCGCGGTATCGACCTCCGTCACGACCCTGATCGCCGCGCGGGTGGCGCAGGGCGTCGGCGCGGCATTGCTCATGAGTCTGGCGCTGGCCCTGGTCAGCGCGGCGTTTCCACCGGAGCGGCGGGGCATGGCGATGGGTCTGCTGCAGGGCATAACCGGCCTTGCGGTCGCCTGCGGTCCGCTGGTCGGCGGTGCCGTCGCGGAGGGGTTGTCCTGGCAGTGGATCTTCTGGCTGAACGTGCCGATCGGGCTGGTCGCGATTCCGCTGGTGGCGACTCGGGTTCCGGAGGGCTTCGGCCCCGACAATGCGCTGGACGGCATCGGATTGGCGCTGGTCACCGGTGGTGCGTTCGGTGTGGTGTGGGGCCTGGTGCGCGGCAATATCGCGAGCTGGTCGGGTTCGGAGGTGTTGATCGCGTTGATCGGCGGGATCGCCCTGCTGATCGCCTTCGCGGTCTGGGAGGCACGGGCGCGCGAGCCGATGTTTCCGATGCGGCTGTTCATGAATCGCGGCTTCGCTGCGGGCAATACCGCGATCTTTCTGACCTTCGCCGCCCTGTTCAGCGCGGTGTTCTTCTATGCACAGTTCCTGCAGACGGTGCTGCACTACGGCCCGCTCGGCGCCGGATTGCGGCTGCTGCCATGGACTCTCACGCTGTTCTTCTGTGCCCCGCTCGCCGGTGCGCTGGCCGACCGGATCGGGGAGCGGCCGCTGATGGTGACCGGCCTGGGATTGATGGCGGGCGGCATGTTCTGGATCGCGATGGTCGCCGATCCAGCAATGGCCTACGGCTCCTTCGTGATTCCGTTCATCGTCTCCGGTGTCGGCACCTCGATGGTGCTGCCGTCGGCGCAGAGTTCGGTGGTCGGCGCGGTGGAACACGCGATGCTCGGCAAGGCCGCCGGTGCCAACAGCATGATGCGTGAACTCGGCGGAGTCTTCGGAATCGCCGTCGCGGTAGCGGTTTTCGCCGGATCGGGTGGCTACGGCTCGGTGGAGGAGTTCACCGCCGGATTCGGTCCGGCGATCGAAGTCGGTGCGGCACTTGCCCTCCTGGGTTCGGTGGTGGCACTCGCGCTGCCCGGGCGTCGGGCGAGCGTTGCGACTTCTGATCTCGAGGTGACGGCGGCATCCGTCTGAGTCCGGACCGGTCGCCCCCGAACGGGCCGCAGAGGCGACACTGCGCACCCCTCATCTCAGCTGCACACCTGATATGAGGGGGCACAGGTCTGTGCGGCCGACGCCGGGCAAAATCCGGACGGGCTTATGCGCCGAACGCCGGACGTACCGGACTCAGCGCACGCGGGAGCCGAGCAGATGACGCACACCGCCGACGAACAGCTGTAACCCGAAGTCGAATCGTGCGGTCGCGTCCGGGGTGTCGTTGAGCGGTGAGGCGTCCTCGGTCAGCGCCCCGGCCGAATCCATCTGCATCCTGGACTGTTCGTCCACCGTCTGCCCGAGCACGTAGTACAGCAGCGTGTACGCCGCGAGTTCTGCCTCCGACCGCGGCATTCCGGCGCGGATCGCGGCCACCACGAGTCGTTCCCGGCCCTTGCTCGTGGTGAGTCGGGAGGCGTATGTCGCCGAGACCAATTCGGCCCCGTCGCGATATGCGAGCAGACAGCTGCGCAGCCGATGCGCCAATTCGGTGATCTGGCCGGACCAATCCTCGGCCTCGATGGGATCCTCCATCGGCGCCAGTATCCGGTCGGCGACCGCGCCCAGCAGCGCCTGTTTATTGGGGAAGTGCCAGTACAGCGCGCCCGGCTGGACCTGGAGTGACCCGGCGAGCCGGCGCATGGTCAGGTCGGCGAGACCGTACTGGTCGAGAATGGCGATGGCGCCGTCGACCACGTCCGCCCGGTGCAGTTGCACGAGGTTCTCCTCCGCTGTATTCGATTGCGGCGTTCCCGCCTGCAGGCCCGTCGCTCATGCCGCGCGTGTTTTGACTCACTGTTACCGCTACCCTAGCCTGAACACCGTTCAAGTTGCACGGCCACCTCGGCCGGACGAAGGGATTCGTGCAGTGACCCAGGCACCCGTCCACACCGATATTCTGGCGACCGCCCGCGAGCAGGTGCTCGAGCGCGGCGAAGGCCTGACCCAGGAGCAGACCCTCGAGGTCTTGCGGCTCGGCGACGACCGGCTAGAGGAGCTGCTGGCCCTGGCGCACGAGGTGCGCATGAAGTGGTGCGGTCCCGAGGTCGAGGTCGAGGGCATCATCAGCCTGAAGACCGGCGGCTGCCCCGAGGACTGCCACTTCTGCTCGCAGTCGGGCCTGTTCCAGTCGCCGGTGCGCGCCGCCTGGCTCGATATCCCAAGCCTGGTCGAGGCCGCCAAGCAGACCGCCAAGACCGGCGCCACCGAATTCTGCATCGTCGCCGCGGTGCGCGGTCCGGATGAGCGGCTGATGGCGCAGGTCGCCGCCGGTGTCGAGGCCATCCGCAATGAGGTCGACATTCAGGTCGCGTGTTCACTCGGCATGCTCACCCAGGAGCAGGTCGACCAGCTGGCCGCCATGGGCGTGCACCGCTACAACCACAACCTGGAGACCTCCCGTTCGCACTTCCCGAATGTCGTCACCACGCACACCTGGGAGGAGCGCTGGGACACCCTGCGCATGGTCCGCGAGGCGGGCATGGAGGTCTGCTGCGGCGGCATCCTCGGCATGGGCGAAACCCTGGAGCAGCGTGCGGAATTCGCGGCCGATCTGGCCGAGCTCGAACCGGACGAGGTGCCGTTGAACTTCCTCAACCCGCGCCCCGGTACCCCCTTCGGCGACCTCGAGGTGCTGCCCGCCGCCGACGCACTGCGCGCCGTCGCCGCGTTCCGGCTCGCACTGCCGCGCACCATGCTGCGCTTCGCGGGCGGCCGCGAGATCACCCTCGGCGACCTCGGCGCCAAGCAGGGCATTCTCGGCGGCATCAATGCCGTCATCGTCGGCAACTACCTGACCACCCTCGGTCGGCCCGCCGAAGCCGATCTGGACTTGCTCGGCGAGCTCAAGATGCCGATCAAGGCCCTCAACGAAACGCTCTGATCCGCGGCCGAAACACTGAGTACGCAAGCATCACGAAAGAGGCTGGCGCCGTGAGTACTGTCATGGATATGGACGAGCGCTATAACCCGTTCACCGGCAAACGCATTGTGCCGGGGCTCGATGATCCGGTCCCCGCCGCGGCGGTGCTCGGTCTGGAACCGCCGCGCTTCTGTGAGCAGTGCGGCCGTCGGATGATCGTGCAGGTCAGCCCCGATGGCTGGTGGGCGAAGTGCTCGCGGCACGGTGTCCTGGACTCCAAGAATCTGGAACACCGCTAGTGGTGGCCGAATACGGCGGTATCCAGATGGCGCCGCCCAGATCGGCGTGGCGGCTCGGTGTGCGCCGCGAGCTGCGGGCCGCGGCGCTGATCGCGGTCGGCGTGTTGGTGCTCAGTGCGCTGGGCGGTGTGGTGTGGGCCTTTGTGGTGCCCACCCAGCAGTTTCTGGTGGTCAAAGGGCGCGCCGGTGCGGTACCGGCCAAGGGCGCGACCCTGACCGGGGAGAGCGTGCACCAGTTCGATGCACTGGCGATCTTCGTATGCATCGGCGCGGTGCTCGGGGTGCTCACCGCGGTCGGCGCGTGGCGCTGGCGTCACGCGCGCGGGCCGCTGCTGCAAATCGGTCTGCTGATCGGCGCGGTGGCGGGCGCCTATGTCATGTCGAAGGTCGGCGAGCAGATCGTGCGGTGGCAGCATCCGATGCCGTACGACCCGCCGGTCGGGCAGATCGTGCAGTTGCCGGTGGAGGTCGGCAGCTGGGTGGCATTGATCGTGCAGCCGCTGCTCGCCTCGCTGACCGTGCTGTTCCTTGCGGCCCTGAGCCCGTCGGAGGATCTCGGCACCGGATCCCGCGGGCCGTTCGGCAATCGACGGCGATCCTCTTTCGCGACAAGCACATTCGAGTCGGTCGACGGCGCCGGGCCCGATGGCCGCGCTGCGAACGGTGGGCAGGTGCCCTACGGTGTGCCCTACAACGGCTTCGGACCGCCCGGCGAGGCCGGTTCGGGGCGCACTCGCTGAACTATTGTCCGAACCGTTGCCCGCGCGACGGCACAGCCGTATCGGAACACCCTAGAATTATGGGATACGCTGTGCGTTCAGAGAGGAACGGATCGTGGCGTTCGTCGGTAGCGGGCCAGTCGTCGAGGAGCTCGACGCACAGTTCTGGCGAGTGGTCGAACCGCTCGTCTATCACGGTGCGACAGCGGAATTCGTCATCCCCGCCGGCTTCCGCACCGACTTCGCATCGGTGCCGAGGGCGCTGGTCTGGTTGGTGCCCCGTTACGGCATCTACACCCGAGCCGCCATCCTGCACGACTACCTGCGCAGTTCGAATGCGGTGAGTGTGGCCGACGCCGACGGCATCTTCCGGCGCTGCCTGCGCGAGTTTCGCGTCTCGATACCGCGCCGCTACATGATGTGGGCCGCAGTGCGTTTGGGCAGTCGGCTGCGTGGCGCGAACCTCGGCGATATCGCACTGGTCGTGGTCATCGCCATCCCGTCGTTGGTCTTCCTCGCGATCCCGGTGACCGTGGTGACGGTATTCCTGCTGCTGTTCTGGTTGGTGGAGTTGGTGTTCTGGGGGTTCGGGCGGGTGGCCCGCCGAACGGCCGCGCCGCCGCCCGAGCCGCAGCTGAAGACGGCCTGAGCGCGGCGGCCCCTTCGAAAGTTCCGGTCCGGACGCTCTTTTCAGCCTGCTAGCTGCATGTTCGCATAGAGTCGGTGCCTGTGTGCGCTGGCCCGTCCTAATCTCGTTGCACGCCGGGGGGTGTCGCTCCCGCCATCGGAACGTGCAGGAGGACAGATGGATTCGGGTCACCGGGAACCGCGGCTGCGACCCTCGCCGCGAACCACTTTCTCGCAACAGTTCGCCGCGCTCTTCGAGTCCGCGGGCAATCCCACATTGCGTCGGGTGGCGGCAGCGGCGCAGGCGCGAATGCGCGCGGCACGGGCGCCCGGGCAGAAAGGCGGCGCATCGGTTCAGCGCATCAGCGACTGGAAGGCCGGACGCAATGTGCCGGCACGGTTCGAATCCTTGCTGCCCGTGCTGCTCACGTTGATCGAGGAGGCGCGCAAGTCGAGTGCGCCGGTGCCGCCCGCACTGTTGGATGTGCAAGAGTGGCAACGGTTGTGGGCCGCGTCGAATGCGTGGGATCCAGCCGCCGATGCGACCGAATGCCCGTATCTCGGGCTGACCTCCTACGGCCGTGACGACACCGAGTTGTTCTTCGGCAGGAGCAGGCCGACCGCCGAACTTGCCGAATTGGTCTGCACCACAGTCGGTCCCGAGGGACACGGCGGCATTGTGATGCTGGTCGGTGCCTCCGGTGCTGGCAAATCCTCGCTGCTCGCCGCGGGGCTGCTTCCGGCGCTGGCGGATCCGGTCGAGGAATGGGCGGTCGCGTCGATGACTCCGGGCAGCGCGCCTGTCGAGGCGTTGCTGGCTGCTGTCCGAGCGGAATTCGATACGAAGCCCGTTGAACCCGGATCTCTTTCGACGGACGTAACCAGGCCTGCGGACGAGGCATTGCTGGCCGCCGTCTGCGCCGGATCCGACAGGAAGCCCGCCGAACCCGAATCTCTCTCGACGGAGCCTGCGGACCGCAGCGGTGCGGCGCTGGAAGACAGCGCTGGATCCGCAGCTGGGCTCAGCCGCGAAGCCAGATCCGAGAAGACCGGCGGCGCTGCGGAATCCATCGCCGTGGCGCTGGCGGCATGGGGTGCGGGCAAGCGTCGACTCCTGATCATCGACCAGCTCGAGGAACTGTTCACGCTGTGCCGCAACGAAGACGAGCGCGCGCACTTCCTCGCCACCCTCGAACACCTCGCCATCCGCGGTGAACGCGAACCGACCGCAGTCGTCATCGCCGTCCGCGCCGACTTCTACGCCCGCTGCCTCGACATCCCCGTCCTGGAGGACGCCCTCAAACACCGCAGCTACCTCCTGGGCCCGATGCGCCTGGACGAACTCGCCGAAGCCATCAACCGCCCCGCCGAACTGGCAGGCTACAAACTGGAATCGGGGCTCGAAGAGCTCGTCATCAGCGAGCTGTGCGGACTCGGCGGCGACCGCCGAGCTTATGACCCCGGCGCACTGCCCCTGGTATCGCATGTGATGGCGGCCGTATGGCAACGCCGCGACGGCACCCGCCTAACCATCGACGGCTACCGAGCTGCGGGTGGTGTGATCGGCTCGGTCGCCGCGACCGCCGAAAAGGCCTGGGGCGAACTGACCGACTTCCAACAGAGCATCGGCAAACAGGTTCTGCTCGGCCTGGTCGCCGTCGGCGACGACTCCCGCGACACCCGCCGCAAAGTCACCCGCACCGAACTCATCCAACAGACCGTCGACGCCGCCGACACCGCCTTGGAGGTCCTGGCCCGCACCCGATTGATCACCCTCGACGCCGAATCCGCCTACCTCACCCACGAAATCGTCCTGGACGCCTGGCCCCGCTTGCGCACCTGGATCGATGAGGACCGCGTCGGGTATCTGGAACGCCAACGGCTGCAGGCGGATGCGTCGGATTGGGCGACCCAGGGGCGCGACCCCGCCCTGCTCTACCGCGGTGCGCGCTTGATCACCATGCAGGAGCATGCGGATATGGGTGCCATCGGCGCGGTGGCCGAGGAATTCCTCGCCGCGTCGGCGGCGGGGCGGCGACGAACGCAGCGGCGATCGTCGGCGAGAATGGCGGCCCTGGCGCTGCTCGGGGTGATCGCGCTGGTGTTGGCAGGTGTGGCCTTCGTGCAGAGTGGTACCGCGAAAACCCAACGGGACAATGCGGTCTTCGCGGCCGTGCTCGCCGAATCGGACCGGCTGGAGACAACCGATCCGTCGCTGTCGGCGCAACTGGTGCTGGCGGCCGACAAGCTTCGACCCGGTGATCCCGAAGTGCGTGCACGCCTGCTGAATACGCAGAACATGGCACTGGCGAGTATGTTGCCGGGCCACGAAGGGTTCGTCCATGCGCTGGCCGTTCGGCCGGACGGGCGGTTCATCGCCTCGGGCGGCGCCGACAAAACCGTTCGGCTATGGGACATTTCCGATCGTCTCCACCCGAGGGGAGTCGGTCGACCACTGACCGGGAGCACCGGCTCGGTCTACGCCGTGGCGTTCAGCCCGGACGGCTCGATGCTCGCCTCGGCATCTGGCGACAAAACGGTGCGGCTGTGGGATGTGCGCGATCCGGAGCATCCCACCATGATCGGAACGCCGCTGCCCGGTGGTTATCCCAACGTGCTGGTCTTCGGCGCGGATGGCAAGACGTTGGTGACCGCGAGCAAGGACCTACCGATCATGTTCTGGGACATAGGTGATCCCACCCGCCCCACGCCGATCGGCACGCCGATCCCAACACTTTCGTCGGATCCGCCGACCTTTGCGACGGTCGGCCCGGATCTGCGAACCGCGGTTACGGTTGGTCTGAACGGAGAGACCCTTCTGTGGCGTATTCCGGATCCGCGTTCCGCTGCCGTGTCCGTCAGACTGACGAGTGATGCCCTGTCGGCCGCGTCAAGTCGCGAGTCCGCGTTCACTCCGGACGCTGTGTCGGCCGCAATCAGTCCAGACGGAGCGGTGGTCGCGGTCGCGGGTCGAGAAGCTATCCATCTTTGGGATGTTCGTGATCCGGTGGCACCACGGGCGATCGGGCAGCCTCTGAAAATCGGCCCGCCCTCGGTGGGTACGCCGATCGCCTTCAGCCTGGATGGTCGGACGGTAGTCGCAGTATCCGATCGCGGAACGGCCACCGCATGGAATATCGCCGACTCGGATCACCCGGTAACGGTAGAAGGACGGCTGGCGGGCACCAAAGGGTCGGTGACCGCAATATGCTTCGCCCTCGACGGACAGACGGTGGTTACCGGCGGACAAGACGGTGCAGTTCGGGTGTGGTCGATGCCACGGATCGGCCTGACCCGCGCATACGAACCGATCATCGATGCGAGCGGGACGAGGATGGTGGTCCGTTCGGGCGACGGCGCGGTCGAGGTGTGGCAGATCAGCGACCCGGAAACGCCGCGCCGTCTCGGCAGGCTCGAGCTGCCGCTCTCGAGTGCCACCAATATGGCGATGACTTCGGACGGCCGTCTGTTGGTGGTCGGTGGTGAGCGGTACCTCGGCGTGCTGATTGATATTTCCGATCCCACCGCCATGCGCGTGCTAACCGAATTGCCAGCCGAGACAGGGCAACTCAGTGCCGTCGGGTTCAGTCCGGATTCGCGGCTGCTCGTGACGGCGGGGCTCACCTGGGCGTCTGGAACAACACCCAACGATGTCATTCGAGTCTGGGATGTATCTGATCCGGGGCGTCCGAGGGCAGTGGGCGAGCCGATATCCACTGCCCACGATTACCCCTTCGATGTACGGTTCAGCCCGGACGGTCGTCGATTGGCCGTGGCGCGCATGCAGGAATCGGTCACCATGTGGGATATCGCGAACCCGGCCGCCCCGAACAGGCTTGGGCACATCGCGGCCGGACAGGCACAGTCGGGGATTACCCTCGCATTCACGCCGGACGGACGCACTCTGGTGACTTCTGGTGATGATCTGCGAGTACGCGTGTGGGACATCCAGAATCCGAGCGAACCGGTCGCAATCGACGCTCCACTGATCGGTCACACCGCCTTGATCGGCTCGATGTCCTTCAGCCCCGACGGCCGCCTGCTGGCATCGGGTGGACTCGACGGGATTCAGCTGTGGGACTTTACGAACCCCCGCAAACCCGAGCCGATCAAGCACCCTGTCACGGCGGCCGCATCATCGACCTTCTGGATCGCCGCATTTTACCCAGGCGGGGAGTACCTGGTCGGGGCAGGCTCGGGCGGAGTCCGGTTCTGGGATCTGGATCCACAGCACAGCATTGCGCGCATCTGCGACGCCGCGACGCCGAGGTTGAGTTCCGAGGTGTGGCAGGACCATCTGCCAGGGCTCCCGTATCGGCAGTCGTGCGAATAAATCCAGGCTTTGGAGGGTTTCTTCTCGCGGAAAATTCAGTGGCCGCATATGCGGTGGCGTGGCTACCGTTGACGCGCATGTCGAGCCGCGAATAGGAAGGAGGTGGCGATGAGCGAGGATATGTTGACCAGGCATGGGCAGGCGGTATTGATTCCGTCCGGGGAGCAGGAGCGGCCGGATCTGGTGGCGTGGCGGCGGCGGAATGCGCTGCGGCGGTCCAGTGCCGCGCAGCCGATTCCCAGTAAGCGGCGGTATCGGCGGAATGAGAAACATAAGGGTCGGGTGGGGGATTGACGCCGATCCGGTAGTGCTATGGGTTGACCCCGTTTTCGCATGTGAAGTATGCGGAGGCGGGGTTTTTCTATGCTCCGGTTCGACATGCGCGTTGGCTGGCGCAATGGCGCTCGGTTACCGCACCCAGCAGCCACCGGGCAACTGGCGTCCGGCGGCCTCGCCGACCATGCCGGATATTGGCCTGCCGCACAGTGAGCGCTAGGCGTCGGACCGCATTTCTGTCCGGTCCGGAAAGTCGGACAGGCGGTCGAGCGCATTGCCGCTTCCGGTCCGGATAACTCGTATCCGACTGTGACCAGCCATATTCGGCGATTCTGAACGCTCGGCCGTTCCGTCGCGGCGCACCGACCCCTATCGTCGAAATCGTTCGAGTGATCGAATAGCGGAGGCGGACAGTCGATTTCGCCAATGCGAAGCGCCGATGGAGCGGCAGCCGAAGAGGGAGGGCGGCAAATGTTCTGGAAATCGGTTGTAGCAGGGGCGGCTCGGGTCGAGACGGGCTTCCCGTCGAACTGGGTCGTATGGATCCTGTGCTCCGGGCATCTGGGTATGCCCGGCGGGCTGTCCGAGTAAAAGGGGAGTGTCCCGGTCATCGGTGATCGGGACACGCTCGGGATGCCGTGGCCCCTATGGCAGTGGCCGCGGCACAGTCCACTTTGTGCTGGGCGACGGGTTCGGGGGCCGGTCGTCGAATGGGGGCCGATCGCGGGGAGGCGATCGAGTGGGTCAGGTGGGTGGGCGGAATGCGGCGAATTCGTCGGTGACTCGGAGTTCGGAGTCGGTGAACCGATAGACCGCCGCGGGCCGTCCACCCGCCCGGCCGGGGGAGGCGGTCGCACCGGTCGGCATGATCACCTTGCGGCGCGTGAGAACTCGCTGCAGATTCGTCGTATCGACCTCATAACCCAGCGCGGCGCAGTAGATTTCGCGCAGCGTCGACATGGTGAACCGCTCCGGTGCCAGCGCGAAGGCGATATTCGTGTAGGACAGCTTCGCCGCGAGTCGGGTGCGCGCATGCTCGACAACGGTGCCGTGATCGAACGACATCAACGGCAGCATCGATACCGGATGCCACGCGGTGTCGGACGGTAGCCGCGGGTCGGCGGTCAGCGGCACCAGGCCGAGATAGGCCGAGGCGATCCGGCGCGGCGCGGGTACCCGGTCCGGATTGCTGAATACCGACAGCTGCTCCAGATGTGCCAGCTCGCGCACGTCGACCTTCTCGGCGAGCTGACGGCGGGCCGAGATATTGAGGTCCTCGTCGTCGCGCAGGCGGCCGCCGGGCAGCGACCAGGTGCCCATCTGCGGGTCGAGGGCGCGCTCCCACAGCAGCACCGCCAGTTCGGTCCGCTGACCGGGCGGACAGGGGCGAATCAACTCGTCGGTCACCCATGCAGGGCTGCTACCTGCGCTGATGTCTTCGGGGAAGCGCCGAACCTGGAACACCGCGGTGAGCGTTTCGTGGATGGTGTTACTATGGGGCACGTTTTCGATTATAAGTCGAAAACCTGGTTTGGGTGTGAATCGGCTGCCATGTGAACAGGCACAAGCTCCGATCGCACGAGGAGAGGAGCCATCATGGCGACGATGGGTGCGAAGCTGGCGCCCCCGCTGATGGGGCAGGTATTCGACGGTCCGACCGGATTCGCCGGTGTCGAGGCCACGCCGGAGTGGGCGGCCGAGATCAAGCGACTCGCCAGGGAGCGCAACGCGACGATTCTCGCGCACAACTATCAGTTGCCCGAGATCCAGGATGTCGCCGACCACGTCGGTGATTCGCTGGCGCTGTCCCGCATCGCGGCCGAGGCCCCCGAGGACACCATCGTGTTCTGCGGCGTGCACTTCATGGCCGAGACGGCCAAGATCCTCAGCCCCGAGAAGACGGTGCTCATCCCGGATCAGCGGGCCGGTTGTTCGCTGGCCGATTCCATCACCGCCGACGAATTGCGTGCCTGGAAGTCCGAATTCCCGAATGCGGTGGTCGTCTCGTACGTGAACACCACGGCCGCGGTGAAGGCGCTCACCGATATCTGCTGCACCTCGTCGAATGCCGTCGATGTCGTCGCCTCCATCGATCCCGACCGTGAGGTGCTGTTCCTGCCGGACCAGTTCCTCGGCGCGCACGTCAAGCGCGTCACCGGCCGCGAGAATATGCACATCTGGGCGGGCGAATGCCATGTCCACGCCGGGATCAACGGCGATGAGCTCACCGAGCAGGCCCGCACCCATCCGGATGCCGAACTGTTCGTGCACCCCGAATGCGGTTGCGCCACTTCGGCGTTGTACCTCGCGGGCGAGGGCTCGTTCCCGGCCGACCGGGTGCACATTCTGTCCACCGGCGGCATGATCGATGCCGCGCGGGCCGTGCGGGAGCGGAGCCTGCGCAGTGACCCGAAGGCGCCGTCGCACCAGGTGCTGGTCGCCACCGAGGTCGGCATGCTGCACCAGCTGCGAAAGGCCGCCCCCGGCATCGACTTCCAGGCCGTCAACGACCGCGCGTCCTGCAAGTACATGAAGATGATCACCCCGGCGGCGCTGCTGCGCTCGCTCGTCGAGAACACCGATGAGGTGCACGTCGATCTGGAAACGGCTGCGCTGGCCCGCAATTCGGTGCAGCGGATGATCGAAATCGGCAACCCGGGCGGTGGCGAATGAGCGCGCCCGGGTGTGATCGGAGTGCGATATGCGCACTCGTCCGGAGTGGCGGTGCGGAATGACCGCCAGGGCGGCCGGTAGCGCCGCCTGCGGCATCGTCCGGACGCCGTTGCTCGTCGAGAAGGGCAGGGGCGCATGAGTATCGCGCCGCGGATCGATTGGGAAGCCGAGGCCGATCTGGTGGTGCTCGGCGGCGGCGTCGCCGGGTTGACCGCGGCGCGTACGGCATCGCTGCGCGGGTTGCGGGTGCTCATCCTCAGCAAAGGCGGGCCGACGGATACCGCAACCCAGTACGCCCAGGGCGGTATCGCCGTTGTGGCGCCACATGAGGATTCGGTCGAATCACATGTGCGCGACACGGTCGAGGCCGGTGCCGGGCTGTGCGATGAGTCGGCGGTGCGATCGATCGTGGCGGGCGGTCAAGCGGCCGTGGCCGCGCTGACCGATCTCGGCGCGGTCTTCGACCTCGGCCGGGACGGCCAGATTTCGCGCACCCGCGAGGGCGGGCACAGTACGCGACGGATCATCCATGCCGGAGGTGATGCCACGGGCGCGGAGGTGCAGCGCGCGCTGAATGCGGCCGGACTGCCGGTGCTGTTCGGTGCCGCAGCATTGGAGATCGTCACCGGCCGGACCGGTGTGCAGGGCGTTATCGCGGTGTCGGAGAACGGATTCGGGGTCGTGCACGCACCGGCGGTGCTGCTGGCCACCGGCGGGCTCGGCCAGCTGTACGCGTTGAGTACGAATCCGCCGGGTGCGACCGCCGACGGCATCGCGCTGGCGCTGTGGGCCGGGGCGACGGTGGCCGATCTGGAATTCGTGCAATTCCATCCGACGGTGCTCTACACCCCGGGTGGGCTCGGCCGCAGGCCACTGATCAGCGAGGCGGTGCGCGGCGAGGGCGCGGCACTGGTGGATTCCGAAGGGAATTCGGTGACCGCGGGTGTGCACCCCCGTGGCGATCTGGCACCCCGCGATGTGGTGTCGCGTGCCATTGCCGCACGGATGCGTGCGCTCGGCACCGATCACGTCTACCTCGATGCCCGCGCGATCGACGGCTTTCCGCAACGTTTTCCGACGATCACCGCGTCCTGCCTGGCCGCGGGGATCGACCCGCGCGCCGATCTCATCCCGATTGCGCCCGCCGCGCACTATCAATGCGGCGGGATCGTCACCGATCCCCACGGCCGGACCGCGGTTCCGGGTTTGTACGCCGCGGGTGAGGTGGCGCGCACCGGCCTGCACGGCGCCAACCGGCTGGGATCGAACAGCCTGCTCGAGGGTCTGGTGGTCGGCGAACGGGCCGGGGTGGCCGCGGCGGAACGGCTCGGCGAGGACGCGCATGTGACGGAGGTGTCCTTCCACACCGTGCCGCGTGCCGCGCGCGCTCTGGTGCAGCAGTCGATGACATCGCATGCCTCGGTGGTTCGCGATGCCGCCGGGCTCGCGGATGCGGCGATGCGATTGCGAGATGCGGTGTCGCACAGCGCCGCGACCCGGCTACGTGCCGAATTGACCGGTGCCGCGCATCGGATCGCTGGAACGACGGGCACGGCGGTCAGCGATATCGCCACGCTGCACGGCGCTGAGGCGCCGAATGGGACCGGAGCGCCGGACGGCACCGGGGACTTGAACAGTACTGCTGCGGCACAGCGCATCACCGCATTCGAGGACGCCGCGCTCACCCTCACCGCGCAGGTGCTCCTGCTCTCCGCCGCGGCCCGCACCGAAAGCCGCGGCTGCCACACCCGCTCCGATCACCCGACCTCCGATGAGCAGCAACGCCACAGCCGCGCAGTGCGTCTGGGGCCCGAAGGCCATCCCGTCCCGGCACCCGACGGTCTCGACCTCGGTGACTGGAACCAAGACGCCATTCCGAGCGCCTCATGACGTGCGGATCGGCGGGTGGGACATCGCTGCGGCAACGCAGGGTACGAGCTTTCGGTGGGCGGCGAGGTCCGGGCGACACGATGGCCCGACGATTTGAGATTTGCTCGCCGACAATGCGGGCAATAGGACGAGGAGTGCACTGATGGGTCTGGATACCGGCCTGGATCGTGACGAGGTGCTGGCGCTGATCCGCACCGCGCTGGATGAAGATCTGCGCTACGGCCCCGATATCACCACCGCCGCAACGGTTCCCGCCGACGCGGCGGTCAAGGCATCGGTGGTCTCGCGCCAGCCGGGCACCGTCGCCGGACTCGACGTCGGACTGCTCGTTCTCGATGAGGTGATCGGCGCGGGCAACTACGAAATCACCGATCGAGTCGCCGACGGCACCCGGGTCGAGCCGGGACAGAGCGTGCTCGGGCTGGTCGCACCGACGCGCGGCCTGCTCACCGCCGAACGCACCATGCTCAACCTGGTCTGCCACCTCTCCGGCATCGCCACCGCCACCTCGGCCTGGGTCGACGCGGTGGCGGGTACCAACTGCCGCATCCGCGACAGCCGCAAAACCCTGCCCGGCCTGCGCGCCCTGCAGAAGTACGCGGTCCGCGTCGGCGGCGGCGTCAACCACCGCATGGGCCTCGGCGACGCCGCCTTGATCAAGGACAACCACGTTGTCGCCGCCGGTTCGGTGGTCGCCGCACTGCGCGCCGTCCGCGACCTGGCGCCCGATATTGCCTGCGAGGTGGAAGTCGACAGTCTCGAACAACTCGACGCCGTCCTTGCCGAACACGTCGAACTCGTCCTGCTGGACAACTTCCCCCTCTGGCAAACCCAGGCCGCCGTCCAACGCCGCGACAATACGGCCCCCGATACCAAACTCGAATCCTCCGGCGGCCTCACCCTCGACAAAGCCGCCGACTACGCCCGCACCGGCGTCGACTACCTCGCCGTCGGCGCCCTGACCCACTCCGTCCGCGTCCTCGACCTCGGCCTCGACATGTAGGACCGTCGGCGCTACTGCGCCAGCAGCATCTCCCAACGGCGAGGGGCCGGTGACAGTGCCGTCCGCTGGCCGGAAGCTGTGCAGCTTCCGGCGGCTTTGTGTCGATCAGGCGGTGAGTTCGCGTTCCAGGGGCGTGCGGAAGCGGGGGATGGCGCGGACTTCGCCGAACCATTCGGAGGTGCGGGCGGCCTCGGCGGCGATCATGGTTTCGGCATCCGAACCGACGTCTTCCAGTAGCCGGTAGGCGATTTCGCCGTCTTTGCGCTGGGCCCAGCCACCGACGATGCGGCCGTTCCACCAGATGGTCGGTCCGACGTTTCCGTTGCGGTCGAACAGGTTCGGGGCGTGCGGGCCCAGGTACCAGTCGCGGGATTGCCAGCCCATGGAGGTGGGGTCGAGCGCGGGGAGCAGGGCGGCCCAGGGTTCGGGCTCGGGGGTCGGGTCCTGATCATCGGCGAGCAGCAGGCCGGTGCCGCCGTCGAGATCGACCTCGACCACATCGAGTTGGGCGAGGGCCTTGCGGACCTCGCCGAGGGGCCAGCCCGTCCACCACTTGATATCGGCAATGGGGGCGGGTCCGAAGGCGTAGAGCCACTGCCGGACGAGTTCGGCGCGGGCTTCGTCGGCGGGGATGCTCGCAACACCTTGCGGTAGCCACGATTCCACGGGCGCCCAGGTGTATTGGCTACTGGTCCAACTGCCATTGGGACGGCCACGCACGATGCGGCCCTCGACGCCGAGGATCACCAGCACCCACGTGGTGATGGAGGTCGGACGCGAATAGGCCTTATCCGGAGCGGGATTCACCTGGGTACGCAGTAGCGGCACATCCTTGCTCAGCTGTGCGCCGGTGGCCGCGCCCCTGGCCAGCAGCGCCTTGTGCGTGGCGTCCTCGACCTCGGCGAGCCAGGTGCGCACATCGCCGTCCACCACACCCGCCTGCTCGATGAATCGGCCGTAGGTGCGACGTTGTTTGTGCGCCAACGCATCCGCGCAGGATGCCTGCAATACCGGGACCAATCCGATCGGCGCGACGAACATGGTGCGCCGCATCGCCAGCATGCGCAGCAGCGTCCGATCGTCGTACAGCGCCTTCTCGACATGCGCGGGCTCGGCGGCATGACTGCGCGCGCCGACGGAGAGGTACACCGTCGCCGGATCGGTCGCATGCAGCACTACCAGCGATTGCACGATCTCGGCCACGTCATCGGTGCGATTCGATGGCGCCAGCCGATGCCGCACCCCCAGTCGTGCTCGCCGCTCCGCCGCATCAATCGAACGCATAGGCGAATATTAGCGTTCGCCCGGCGATCCAGAACTATGCCGGTTGCCAGGCGCGCACCAGATCGAGCAAGCCGGGAAAGCGCTCTTCCAGGTCCTCGATCCGGACCCGGCTGCGCCGCTCGAGTCCGTACTGCCGCTGGCGGGTGACACCGGCCTCGCGCAGCACTCGGAAGTGGTGCGTCAGTGTCGATTTCGGCCGATCGATGTCGAACCAGCCGCAGGAGCGATCGGTCTCGGGGGATTCCAGCAGCAGCTTCTGCACCATGCTCAGCCGCAGCGGATCACTGAGCACGCCGAGCACCTCTTCCAGCCGCAACTCCGCGCGCGCGGGCTCGGGCAGCGTGGTCGCGACGGTGTTGGTGGCGGGCATCAGGGTCTCCTGTGGATCTCGAATTCGTTAGTTCGACTTCTATCGTACTAGGTGTTAAGTTCGACTCTCGTCGTACTAGTACGAGAAATTTCGAACTGATGGAGGTTGGGCATGTCGACACTCGTAGCGTCCGAAGTCGAGATAGCCGAACGCAACGGCGCGGTATGGCTGGCGGCCTGGCCCGTGCTCGCGGTCTTCGTGCTCTCGAACGCGCCGACGCCGCTGTATGTGGTGTGGCAGCACCAACTCGGCTTCTCCTCCGGCGTCCTGACCGCCGTATTCGCCTGCTACATAGCCGGTTTGCTCGGCGCACTGCTGGTCGCGGGCGTGGTCTCGGATCGCGTCGGGCGCAAACCGGTGCTATTGCCCGCGGTGATACTCGCGATGCTCGCCTGTGTACTGTTCGCCACCGCGAATTCGGTTGCGGTGCTGGCGATCGCGCGCCTGCTCACCGGGATCGCGGTCGGTGCCGCCGTATCGGCGGGTATGGCGGCGGTGACCGATATCGGCGGCCGCCACCGCAAACGCCTTGCCGCACTGGCGGCGTCATCGGCCATGGTGCTCGGCGCTGGCTTCGGTCCGCTGCTGGCGGGTGTGCTGTCGCAGACCGTTCCCGGCCCGACCGTAACCATCTTCGTCGTCGAGATCGTCCTGCTCGCCTCGGCTTTCGTGGTGGTGGCTCGGCTGGACCTGCCCAAGGGTGCGGGCGGGCGCGGCCCGTGGATTCGTATCCCGGCGGTCGCACCGGGTGGCCGGACCGCGGTACTGCTCGGCATCGCGGTCTTCGCGCCGGGCATCACCGCCACGTCGTTCGTGCTCTCGCTCGGACCCTCGCTGCTGTCGAACCTGTTGGGCGCCACCAATCGAGTGCTCGCGGGCGGCCTGGCATTCGTCATGTTCCTGGGCGCCACCGGAATTCAATTCGCGGTGCAACGGCTGCGGCTGCGCGCAATTCTGCTCGGTAGCGCCGCGGCCACCCTGCTCAGCATGGTCGCCCTGGCTTCGGCGCTGCGGCTGTCATCGATCGCGCTGTTCGCCGCGGCCGCGATACTCGCCGGAATCGGTCAGGGCATGGGGCAGTTCGGCGGTCTCACCGCCATCAGCGCGAATGTGGCCGCCGATCGGCTCGCCGAGGCCAATGCCGCCCAGAATGTCGGCGGCTACCTGCCCGCCGCCGTACTCCCGCTGTCGGCCGGATTCCTCAGTGACGCAATCGGTTTACCGGCAGGCTCGACGACCTTCGCGGGTGTGGTCGGCGCCGCCGCGGTGGCCGGTGCGATATTCGTCGCGACGCGCGCCGCCGCTGCCACCGGACCGCGATAGCCGCATGCCATCATTCCAGCATGAGGCGCGGATACCTACTGCTGATGGCCTGCTGTGCCCTGCTCACCGGGGCGTCGACGACAAGCCCGGTCGCACCGGCCGCTTCGGCCGAGCCCGAGTGCGCGGTCCAGGTGGATATCAGGCCGGTGACCCTGACGGTGGACGGTGAGGACGCCACCGGCCGCGTATACGAGCCGTACCGCTGTGCGGCGGGCGACCTGACACCGCACGATCTGGTCGTCGCGGTACACGGCCACGGCGGGAGCTCCGCCGACTTCGCCGGATATATGACCTCGATCGCCAGCCGTACCGCGACCCCGATCCTGTTGATGGACGCACGCAGCGAGACCAGCGTGTGGCGGACCGGCGACTGGAATCTGTGGGCGGGCTGGCGCGATATCGTCACCGCCACGCAGTGGTACAAGAACGAACACCCCGCGATCGGCCGCACCGTGCTGTGGGGCTGGAGTCAGGGCGGCACCATGAGCGGCCTCGCGGCGGCATATAGCCCACCGGGACTATTCGATTACTGGGTCGACAACTACGGTCCCGCGGACGATTTCGCGATCTGGCACACCTCGGCAGGTATCGATCCCGCGCTACCTGCTCAGATCGAACGCGACGCGGGTGGCTGTGCCCCGACGGTGTGTCCGCAGGCCTACGCCGAACGCTCACCCGCCCTGCTGGCCGCCCGGATGGGCATGAAACGCGCCTTCCTCATCCACGGCACCAGCGACGATGTGGTGCCGTATTCGTCGACCCTGGAAATGCGAGCCGGACTGCTCGCCGCGGGCAAACCCACCTCGATGTACACCATCGTCAGCGGCCGCGATCTGTACGGTGCGGTGGTCCCCGGCGATCACAGCATCGGGCCCGCGTACTTCGAGGGCGGCTGCGTCGTCGAGCGGCTGCTCATCGGCACCGAACCCGTCGACGGACCCGACCGCGACTATCTCGTCGATGTCGCTCGCGGCATAAATACCGCCCCCGCGGCCCCGCCGTACGCCAAATGCGCCGCCTGAAACAGGCCGTGGGAACACTCGTCGGGTAGGTGTGGTTCATTCGAGCAGACCGAGACGAGGAGAGGTGCGATGGAGACGGGATCGCGAAGCGATTCGATGGGTAACAGTGGCCTAGGGAAGGGTCCGCATAAGCCGGACGACCCCGCCTACCACTGGAACGGCGCGGAATTGGACCTCGACGCCTACCTCGCCCGCATCGGCTACGCGGGCGACCGCTCGCCGACACTGGCAACCCTGCGAGCCCTGGTCTACGCGCACACCACGACGATCCCGTTCGAGAACCTGGAGACCATCCTCGGCCGCCCCGTGCTGCTCGACCTGGAGGCGTTGCAGGACAAGATGATCCGGCAGCGTCGCGGCGGCTACTGCTACGAGAACGTCGGCCTGTTCGCCGCCGCACTGGAACGGCTCGGGTTCGGCGTCACCGGTCTCAGCGGCCGGGTCACCATGGGTGCGCCGGGCGGTCTGCGTCCGGCGACACATGCTCTGCTGCGCGTCATCACCAGCGACGACGACCGGGTCTGGCTCTGCGATGTAGGTTTCGGCTCCGGCCCGCTCGCACCCTACGAGCTGGTCGAGGGCGGCGAATTCGCGCTCGGCGAGTGGCGATTCCGGCTCGAATACACCACCGGCGAACTCGACAGCGATCTGTGGGTGCTGCACCAATTCGGTCGCGAGGGTTGGATCGACCGCTACACCTTCACGCTGAACCCGCAGTACCGCATGGATTTCGCCATCGGCAGCCATTTCGTCTCGACATCCCCACGCTCGCCGTTCACCACGCGCCCGTTCGTGCAGCGATTCCTCCCGGACGTCCACTACGTCCTGGACGGTCTCACCCTCATCACCGAACGCCCCGACGGCTCCAGCGAAACCCGTGAACTCGAACCCGCCGAACTGCCGAAGCTCCTCGCTGAAACCTTCGATATCGACCTGGCCGAACCCGACGCCGCCGTGCTCGCCGAGGCTCCCTGGCTCGCCTGATCTGCACTCTTGTCGGCCTCCGCACTCCCAGTGCGAAGGCCGACAAGGTGTGCGAGAGATCGGCGCGCGAGCCGGTAGCACTCCCGGGCGGGTTACCCAGGCTGGTCGCCATTGGCGGTTAGAGTCGGCCAGGTGCGCGCATACCGGAATCTCCTCGTCCTGTTCGCGGCCCCCGCCCTGGCCTTGACCTGCTGCAGTTCCAGACCGGACCAGCCCGACACCGTCGCCGGGCAGTTCGCCGACGCGCTCAACCGCGACGACGTCGCCGCTGCCGCCGCACTCACCGACGATCCGACGAAGGCCTCCGACGCACTGGGCAAGCTCTATGACGGGCTCGGCAAGGAGGTGAAATTCGAGGTCCGCAGCGCGGATAAGAACTCCTTCACCCTCGCCGCCACCTGGAAACTCGGCAAAGACGGCACGAACGAGTGGAGCTACACCACCAATGGCACCGCAAGCGATTCCGGCGACGGCTGGAAGGTCAAATGGGATCCCGACGCGATCGCGCCCGGCCTCGCCAAGGGACCGCTGACCTACAGCACCGCCTACCCGAAGCCCGCCCGCATCCTCGAGTCATCGGGCGGTGAGCTGATGACCGAGCAGGTGGTGACCCTGGTGAACGTCGCCCCCGGCGCGGACACCGCGGCACTGGCTGGTGTACTGGGCCCGGTCGCAGCGGGCATCACCGCCCAGTCGCTGCAATCGGATCTGGATGCGGCACAGGGCAAGCCGATCACCGCGATCGCCCTGCGCGATGCCGATATCGCCCCGATCCAGACCGCGCTGGCCGCGGTTCCCGGCGTCACCCTTGCGCCCCAGACCCGCCTGCTCGCCACCGACAAATCCCTCGCCTCACCCGTACTGTCCGGCCTCGCCGACCTGTGGCAGCGCGCGGCCGAAGCGGACGCTGGCTGGGCGATCCGGGCGCAGACCGCCGACGGCACCGAACGCGTCGCCGGCCAGGATCCCAAACCCACCGTGGACATCGTGACCACCCTCGACACCGATCTGCTGCGCGCCGCGGAGGACGCGCTGACGCCGGTCACCCAGCCCGCCGCGATCGTCGCATTGCAGCCCTCCACCGGAAAGGTGCTCGCCATCGCACAGAGCGCGGCCGCCGACGCACAGGGCCCGATCGCGCTCACCGGCCTGTACCCGCCCGGTTCGACCTTCAAGACCGTCACCGTCTCCGCCGCCCTGCAATCCGGCGCGGTGACCCCGGACACAGTTCTGCCGTGTCCGGCCACCGCGAATATCGAGGGCCGCCGCATCCCCAACGACAACAACTTCGATCTGGGCAATGTGCCGCTGCACACCGCCTTCGCCCAGTCCTGCAACACCACCATGGGCCAGCTTGCGGCGAATCTCCCACCCGACGGCCTGGCCGATGCCGCGGCACAACTCGGCCTCGGCATCGACTTCGTCACACCCGGTCTGACCACCGTCACCGGCAAGGTGCCGACCGCCGACACGCCGGCGCTGCGGGTGGAGTCCGGCATCGGCCAGGGCAAGGTGACCGCATCGCCGTTCGGCATGGCACTGGTCGCCGCCTCCATCGCGCGCGGATCGATGCCGCTGCCGATGGTGGTCGACGGACGGCCCGGCGCCGCCGACCGCATCCCGGCACCATTGCCACCGACGATCGATGAGCAGCTGAAAACGATGATGCGCGAGACCATCACCGGCGGCACCGCGACCGCGCTGCGGGATATCCCCGGGCTGATCGGCAAGACCGGCACCGCCGAGTACATCGATGACAAACATGCGCACGGCTGGTTTGTCGGAATCGACGATGACCTGGCCTTCGCCGTATTCGTCAGCGATGCGAACAGCTCGGCTCCGGCCGTTGCGGCCGCCGGTCGTATGCTTCGGGCGCGGCGGTGAACTAGCATGGCAGCCGCGCACGGCGCGATGTGGGCGGCGAATATACCCCCGCAGCCGCATGCCGAGGAATGCGCCCCGCTACACTCGTCGACGGAACGCGTTGATGGTCAATACGCGTGATGTCACGATTTCGAGAAGGTTCGGAGTAGGCGCCATCGATACCGGTCAATTGATCGCGGAGCACTACCGCCTGGTCGAGCGGATTGGTAGCGGCGGCACAGGTGTGGTTTGGCGTGCCATCGACGAACGCCTGCAGCGCTCGGTCGCGGTGAAGCAGATCCACATCAAGCCCAGCCTGCCCGAGGCCGAGCGCGATGTGGTGCGTCAGCGCGCGTTCCGCGAGGCCCGCAATGCGGCACGCTTCCAACATCCGAATGCGATCGTGGTCTTCGATATCACCGAGCACAACGGTGACCCGTGCCTGGTGATGGAGTATCTGAAGTCGAAGAGTCTGGCCGGGGTGATCTCGGAGCAGGGCATGCTGCCGCTGACCCAGGTCGCGCGGATCGGCGAGCAGGTCGCCTCGGCATTGATCGCCGCGCACCACGCCGGGATCGTGCATCGCGACGTCAAACCGGGCAATATCCTGCTCGATGACACCGGCACCGTGAAGATCACCGATTTCGGCATCTCCCGCGCCACCGGTGACGTCACCCTCACCGAAACCGGTCTGATCTGCGGTACCGCCGCCTACCTCGCACCAGAGGTCGCACGCGGCGCCGACCCGACGCCCGCTGCCGACGTATTCGCCTTGGGGGCCACGCTTTTCCACGCGCTGGAGGGCGAACCGCCGTACGGTTCCAGCGCCAATCCGCTGGCCGTGCTCTACGCCGCGGCAAACGGCCAGGTCAGCGAACCACGGCACGCGGGCCCCGCCACCGACTTCCTGCTGGATCTGCTCAGCCCCGACCCCAGCGCCCGGCCGACCATGCGTGCGGCCCGCGAACACCTGTCCGCGCTCGCCGACTCCGGTTCGGCACCGGTGCACGCCGGATTCGTCCCCGCCAGTGAGGCTTTCGCCCGCCACGGCGAATCCGCCACCCGCGCCCTGCGGCCGCCGGCGAATCCGACGCCGGAGCATCAGCCGACCGCGCGGCAGCCACGTCCGGCGCCGCCGCGAAATTCCGCTCGCTCCAACAACTCCGGTGGTGCGTCGCATCCGAGAACGGCGTCGCATCCGAGAACCGCAGCGCATCCGCAGACGGCGACACAGCCACGTCCGGCACCGGGCAAGTCCGGTGGCAAGCGCAAGGCCGTCTTGGTCGGCGGGAGCGTCGGTGCGGTGGTGGCCGTCGTGGCCATTCTCATCGGCGCGCTGAACCAGTCGGGCAGCAATACGCCATCGGTGCAGGCGAGTCCGCCGTCGTCGTCCGCGTCGAAGGGCACCACTTCCACGGCTGCCGCTGGCACGCCGGGGCAGACGAAGAGCGTCGGCCCGGCAGACTCGCGGCAATCCATCGATCAAGTGGTGGACTTCTACAACAACCTCACCTACATGAGCTTCCCGGCTGCATGGAAACAGTTGACCCCCGCTGCTCAGCGGGTCTACGGCAGTGAGTCAGCCTTCCAGGATTACTGGACGCAGAATCGGGTCACGGGCTTCAACACTGTTGATGCGGCCGGTAGTGGTACAGGAACCAACCCAGACGGTTCAGTGGATATCAATGTGGCCAGCGTGACCTATGCGGGCCGGAACAGGTCCGTGACGCTGCGGTTGATCAACCCTGGCAGTGGCGCCCCGCTCATTGACAGCGATACGCGCAGCGGCGACGCCCGCTAGTCATTGCCTAACGGGAACCGGACCGCACCGTCGATTGCGCCCAACTCGCCAGCAGCGCAAGGGCGGTCGCGCTCGGCGAATCCGGTTCGGTGGTGTGCATGATCAGCGCCTGATCCGGATCGTCGGGAAGGCGCAGGGTTTCGTAACCGAGATCGAGCCTGCCGACCACCGGATGCAGGTACACGTACTGCCCATGCGTCTTGTCCTTGAGCTCGTGCCGCTCCCAGGTATCGCGGAAGTCGGCGGAGTTCGCGCTCAATTCCTCGATAAGCGAAGCGATTCCGGCATCGCCCGGGTTGCGGGCCATGTCCAGACGCAGGTATGCCACGACATCGGCGGCCTTGGCCGGCCAATCCTCGTAGAGCTCGCGCATGCCCTCGTCGAGAAAGACCAGCCTGGCCAGATTGCGTTCGCGGGGCGGTAGCGCGCCGAAGTCGGTGATGAGTGCGGCGGCCAGCGGATTCCACGCGAGCACATTGGTGCCTCGGCCCACGATGTAGGCGGGCACATCGGCGGCGGCGTCCAGCAGTCGGCGCAGTCCGGGGCGAACCTGCTGTTCGGACTGCGGCTCAGCACCGGACCAGGGCCGGGCCAGTCGATACAGATGTTCGCGCTCTACCTCGTTCAGCCGCAGCGCCTGCGCGACAGCATCCAGCACCGACTCCGAAAAGTGCAGCGTGCGGCCCTGTTCCAGGCGTACATAGTGGTCCACGCTGACTCCGGCCAGCATGGCCAGTTCTTCGCGGCGCAGGCCGGGAACCCGGCGGCGGCTGCCGTAATCGGGCAGGCCGACCTGCTCGGGGCTCAGCCGCGCCCGTCGGGAACGCAGGAATTCGCCGAGTTCAGCACGTCGATCCAGACTCACACCATCAAGTATCCCGGTGGCTGCCGCCGCGCATCCTGGTCATCTCGTGCCCAGGCTCGCGCGGCGCTGTTTACCGCTCTCGTACCCGCCGAAAGTGGTGATCACGCCGGAACGGATCCGGCAGAAGTACGGAGAACCCAATGAGCAACACTCGCCCCTTCGGCGACACCGGCATGAACATCACCCCACTCGGCTTCGGCACCTGGGTGATCGCCGGATCCGGCTGGCAGTACTCCTGGGGCGCCACCGATGACGCCGATTCGATCGCCGCCATCCGGCACGCCATCGATTCCGGACTCAACTGGCTCGACACCGCGCCCGCCTACGGTCTGGGCCATGCCGAGGACCTGGTCGGCCGGGCACTGGCCGGGCTGCCCGAATCCGAGCGGCCATACCTGTTCACCAAGACCGGCCTGGTCTGGGACGAGGGCGACGACCGCACCGGACCGCCACGCCGAATCGTGCGCCCCGACGTCGTGCGCCGTGAACTCGAGCAATCGCTGCGCCGCCTGCGCGTCGACCACATCGACCTCTACCAGGTGCACTGGCCCGACACCGGCGAGATCTTCGTCTACGGCGCCGACGGCGTCGCCTCCGGCGCGGCCACGCCGCTGGAGGAGTACTGGCAGGTAATGGCGGATCTGAAGAAGGAGGGCAAGGTGCGTGCCATCGGCCTGTCCAATCACGATGTCGCCCAACTCACCGTCGCCGAGCAGGTCGCACACGTCGATGCCATCCAGCCGCCGTTCTCGGCGATCAACCGCGCCGCGGCCCCGGAGATCGCCTGGGCCGAGGCCAACGGCACGGGCGTCATCGCCTACTCGCCGCTGCAGTCCGGACTGCTGACCGGCGCATTCACCGCCGACCGCGAGCTCAGCGCCGATGACTGGCGCTCCGGCCACCCGGACTTCACCACCAACCTGTCCGCCAATCTGGCCCTGGTCGACGCGCTGCGCCCGATCGCGACCCGCCACGGCGTGACCGTCGCCGAGGTCGCCCTGGCCTGGGCAACCGCATGGCCCGGCGTAACCGGCGCGATCGTCGGCGCCCGCACCGTGGCGCAGATCGACGGCTGGATCGGCGCCAGCGCCCTGCGGCTGACCGCCGCCGACCTCGCCGAGATCACCGCCGCCATCACCGAAACCGGCGCGGGCACCGGCCCGGCCCACGCCTGATCCCCCATCACCCGGCCCCGCGCCGAAAACCCTTGACAGGACACCGAAATGACACTGCACGTGGTCGCCGAATTCCAAGCCGCCAACGGACAGGAGGATCGTCTCCGCACCGCGCTCGAAGCGATGATCGAACCCACCCTCGCCGAGCCCGGCTGTCTCACCTACCAGCCCTACACCGACCCCAACGACCCGTCCCGCATGGTCCTGGTCGAGGAGTGGACCGGCCCCGATGCCCTCGACGGGCACTTCACGACCCCGCACTTCTTCCATGTCCGCGATGTGCTCACCCAAATCCTCGCCGAGCCGATGGTGATCAAACGCCTCATCCCGGCCTGACCGGCGCGCCTGCCCCGATCACTCGGGGCAGGCGAAGGTCTGCCCGAACTCGGCCGCCGCACCTGACTCGGCGATCAGTATTCGAGTTCGGTCCAGGGGATTTGAATCGGGAAGGGGAAGTCGATCTCGATGTCGTCGGTGTTGTCAGGGGTCCATTCGCCTGCAAGCAGGTAGTTGGCCGAATGCAGCGGGTGCACTCCGTCCGGCAGCTCGCCTGCTCCGGTCTGCAGGACGTACGCGCGCACAATTGCGATTGCACTCACCTCGGGAGCCAGGTGCACTTCCCAGTACCAAGGAATTCCGGCGCTCGCGTAGCGACCTTTCTTTGCCTCGATGTCGGTCTGGGTGTTGGACGGGGACAGGACTTCGCCGACCAACAGAGCATCGCCGCCACGAACATCCTGGTAAGGCGATTCCAGGCAGCGGTGGACGAGGAAGTCGGGTGTCAGGAAGTTGGACTTACCAGTGCGTCCAAGGAAGACGTTGGTTTCGAAACCGACTCGCCAGCAGTGCTGCGGTCGATCCGACATATCTTTGCGTGCGCAACGCTCGAGGGCGGCCCACAGACGTCCCATGAACACCTGGTGTTCGGAAGGCCCACGCCGAACCCACACCACCCGTCCATCCCATAGCTCGATCTGCTCAGCGATCTCCTCGGGAAGTCGCTCCAACTCCTCCCAGGTCATGTATTCGGGGAGGTCGGGCCGCTGAACGTGCGGAATGGACATGCCGCCATCGTAGTCGGCCTCGTCGCCGTGCAGTGATGCTTCCGAATCCGGCGTCGCGACGACCGCAGCGGATAACCGGTGGCATGCGACCGATAGGCTGTTAGCTGGAGCGGAGCGGAGGAAACCGACCGCTCGGCGTCGGGGGACCGACGTCCAAGGATCAGGACAGACAGGATCGCAGACCTCATGACATCCCGCATCGAGCTCGCCCGCGTTGATCTGCGCGGCCGTACTCCCTCCGCTGCCGAGCTGCGCACCGCGCTGCCGCGCGGGGGAGTCGACGTGGACTCGGTGCTGCATCAGGTGCGGCCGGTGGTGGAGGCGATCCGGGATCGCGGGGTCGCGGCGGCGCTCGAATTCGGTGAAAAGTTCGACGGGGTGATTCCGCCGAGCGTCCGGGTGCCCGCAGCCGAGCTGGACGCCGCGTTGGAGAAGTTGGATCCGGCCGTGCACACCGCGCTGGAGGTCGCGATCGAGCGGACCCGCAAGGTGCACGCCGATCAGCGGCGTACCGACACCACCACCGAGGTGGTACCCGGCGGTACGGTCACCGAGCGCTGGGTGCCGGTCGAGCGGGTCGGTCTCTATGTGCCGGGCGGCAATGCCGTGTACCCGTCGAGTGTCGTGATGAACGTGGTGCCCGCGCAGGCGGCGGGCGTCGACTCGCTGGTGGTGGCCTCGCCGCCGCAGGCGCAGTTCGGCGGGCTACCGCATCCGACCATCCTGGCCGCCGCGAAGCTGCTCGGCGTCGAGGAGGTGTGGGCCGTCGGCGGTGCGCAGGCGATCGCGCTGCTCTCCTACGGTGGCACCGATACCGATGGCGCCCAGCTCGAGCCGGTCGACCTGATCACCGGTCCCGGCAATATCTATGTCACCGCCGCCAAGCGCCTGTGCCGCGGCCTAGTCGGCATCGACGCCGAAGCGGGCCCCACCGAAATCGCCATCCTGGCCGATGCCACCGCCGATCCGGTACACGTGGCCGCCGATCTGATCAGTCAGGCCGAACACGATGTGCTCGCGGCCAGCGTGCTGGTCACCGACAGCGTCGACCTGGCCGATGCGGTAGATGCCGCGCTCACCACCCAGATGACCGTGGTCAAACACGCGCACCGGGTGCGAGAGGCGTTGTCCGGCAAGCAGTCCGGCATCGTCCTGGTCGACGATATCGAGCAGGGCCTGCGCGTCGTCAATGCCTACGCCGCCGAACACCTGGAGATCCAGACCGCGGAAGCCCCGGCTGTCGCGGCCCGAGTGCGCAGCGCCGGAGCTATTTTCGTCGGCGCATACGCCCCGGTCAGCCTGGGCGACTACTGCGCGGGCTCCAATCATGTACTGCCGACCGCAGGTTGCGCCCGCCACTCTTCGGGCCTTAGCGTGCAGACCTTCCTGCGCGGCATCCACGTCGTCGAATACACCGAGGCCGCACTCAAAGATGTCGCCGGTCATGTGGTCGCCCTGGCCAATGCCGAGGACCTGCCCGCCCACGGCCAGGCCGTGCAGGCGCGATTCGAGGCGCTGGCATGACCCCCGAGATCACCGTGCCCGGTGCCGACGTCAGCCTGGACCAGCTACCGCTGCGCGACAACCTGCGCGGCAAAAAGCCTTACGGCGCACCACAATTGACGGTTCCAGTGCAGCTGAATACCAATGAGAACCCGCACCCGCCCAGTAAGGCCCTCATCGACGACGTCGCCGAATCCATTCGCGCCGCCGCCACCGATCTGCACCGCTACCCGGACCGCGATGCCGTCGCCCTGCGCACCGATCTGGCCGAATACCTGACCCGTCAGACCGGCGTCGCGGTGAGCACCGCCAATGTGTGGGCGGCCAATGGCTCCAACGAGATCCTGCAGCAGTTGCTGCAGGCCTTCGGCGGCCCCGGCCGCAGTGCATTGGGTTTCGTCCCGTCCTACTCGATGCACCCGATCATCTCCGAGGGCATCGATACCGAATGGGTCGAGGCCAAGCGCAATGCCGACTTCTCCCTCGATATCGACTACGCGCTCACCACCATCGCCGAGCGCCGCCCCGACGTGGTCTTCGTGACCCGACCGAACAATCCCACCGGACACAGCATCCCGCAGGCCGATCTGGCCCGGATCCTGGCCGCCGCGCCGGGCATTGTGGTCGTCGACGAGGCCTACGGCGAGTTCTCCGCCGAGCCGAGCGCGATCGCACTGATCGATCGGTATCCGACGAAACTCGTGGTCACCCGCACCATGAGCAAGGCATTCGCCTTCGCAGGCGGCCGCCTCGGCTACCTGGTCGCGGCCCCCGCGGTGATCGACGCCATGCTGCTGGTGCGGCTGCCGTACCACCTGTCGGTGGTCACCCAGGCCGCCGCCCGCGCGGCCCTGCGGCACGCCGACGAAACCCTCGCCAGCGTTGCGGAATTGGCATCCCAGCGCGACCGCGTCGCGGAAGCGTTGCGCGCCATGGGGTTCGACGTTCTCCCCAGCGATGCGAACTTCCTGCTCTTCGGCCGCTTCGCCGATGCACCCCGCGCCTGGCAGCACTATCTGGACCGCGGCGTGCTGATCCGCGATGTCGGCATCCCCGGATATCTGCGCGCCACCATCGGTCTCGCTGCCGAGAACGACGAATTCCTGAGTGTCAGCGGCACACTCGCCGAGACCGACCTCACCATTCGATGAATCCGCCTGTGGAGGAACCAGCAATGAATCGCACCGCGCGGGTGGAGCGCGTCACCAAGGAATCCAATATCGTCGTCGAACTGGATCTGGACGGCACCGGTAAGACCGACATCTCCACCGGCGTCCCGTTCTACGACCACATGCTGACCGCGCTCGGCGCGCATGCCAGCTTCGATCTGACGGTGCGCGCCGAGGGCGATATCGAGATCGAGGCGCACCACACCGTCGAGGACACCGCCATTGTGTTCGGTCAGGCGCTGGGCCAGGCGCTGGGCGATAAGTCCGGCATTCGCCGCTTCGGCGACGCGTTCATTCCGATGGACGAGACCATGGCGCACGCCGCGGTGGACGTCTCCGGCCGCCCGTACTGCGTGCACACCGGCGAACCCGACCACCTGCTGCACGCGGTGATTCCGGGTTCCGGACCGGGTGCGCCGTATTCCACCGTCCTCAACCGCCACGTTTTCGAATCGATCGCGCTCAATGCCCGCATCGCTCTGCACGTGCGCGTTCTCTATGGCCGTGACCAGCACCACATCACCGAGGCCGAATTCAAGGCGGTGGCACGGGCTTTGCGCGCCGCCGTCGAACTGGACCCGCGGGTGAGCGGTGTGCCTTCGACGAAGGGGACGCTGTGAGCACCAAATCTGTCGCGCTGCTGGACTACGGCTCGGGCAACCTGCACTCGGCGCAGCGCGCGCTGATCCGCGCGGGTGCGAATGTCGAGGTGACCGCCGACGCCGATATCGCGCTCGCCGCCGATGGATTGGTCGTCCCCGGCGTCGGCGCATTCGCTGCGTGCATGGCCGGACTGCGTGCGGTAAAGGGCGAGCGCATCATCGGCCAGCGGCTGGCCGGTGCCCGGCCGGTGCTCGGTATCTGCGTCGGTATGCAGATTCTGTTCGAGCGCGGTGTCGAGTTCGGCGTCGAAACCGATGGATGTGCGGAATGGCCCGGTGTGGTCGAGCGCCTTTCTGCTCCCGTACTGCCACACATGGGCTGGAACACGGTGTCGGCTCCATCCGACAGCGTCTTGTTCGCGGGGATGGATAGGGATACGCGTTTCTATTTCGTCCACTCCTATGCCGCGCAGACTTGGGACCTGCCACCGAACGAGCACTTCGCCGCGCCGAAGCTCACTTGGGCAGAACACGGTGTCCCATTCCTGGCGGCCGTCGAGAACGGACCGCTGTCGGCGACGCAGTTTCATCCCGAAAAGTCAGGCGATGCGGGCGCGCAGTTGCTCCGCAATTGGGTGAACTCGCTGTAAACACCCGCTGGCCAGGCGATTTGACATCGTGCACGCCGGTAAGTAACTTTATTCAAGTCAGAGCGACACGGACACCGACCCGGAGCCGAAAGGCCTGGGAAACGAGGTAGGACGAGGAGCGCCTGACTATCACACTGGTTCGGAAGAGGCCCGATTTTGTATCGGGGCTCGGCTGAGCTAAGCTTCAACAAGTTGCCTCACGGAAGCGCCGGATTTACTCCGGAGTGAAAGTGTGTGCGTGTGTTCTTTGAGAACTCAATAGTGTGTCGATGAATGTCAGTGCCAAATATTTTTTGGTTCCGGCTCCTCATACCCCCGTGTGGTGGGGCTGGACAT
>NZ_JBSGEQ010000040.1:0-76576 GCF_053602975.1 Nocardia sp. NPDC004278 | reverse complement strand
CGCCCAGTGCAAGGACCCGGCACAGGCAGTGGCACCGGCGAAATAGCCGGCAACGGTCCAACTTGCGCACCTAACCGGTCGTTTCCTCCACGAGTCGACGCGGGAGTTCATCGGTGAACAGAGTGCTGTTGCTGTCGGCAAAGGCCTGGATGAGGCCTGCGTGCATGGACGCCAGGTCTACGGCGCCGACCTCACCGGTGGCGGTCGTGGTTGATCGGCGGTTATCCGCACTGGTTCGGCAAGTCCGATCACCTGGGCGGCTCGCCCGCTGACGGCGAAAGGAGGCTGGCGACTACCTGGTCGAGGTGAACGTGTCCAGCCAACAGCCCAACGCGCTGGATCGGCCTTCCGCGCCGCCTCAGCGCTGAGACCGCGCGCCCGGGTAGGGGAGACCCGGGCGCGCGGTCGTGGGGGGCTACTTCGCGGGTGCGGCGGGTTGTGCCGGGTCCTTGCAGGAGGGGAGTTCGGGCGGGCAGGGGGCGAGGATCGTAGAGAAGTACTGGATGGCGGAGAACAGGGTGATGGGGCCGCCCGCCAAGACGATTCCGGCCATGGATCCGACCGCGCCGAGAGTGGCCATGCCGAGCACGCAGCCGGCGACGGTGGCGCCGACGAAGGGCGCCAAGAGGAATATGACGGGGCTGGAGATGGCGGCGCCGACGGCGCCGCCGGCCAGGCAGCCGACTCCGGCCCCGATGACGGCTCCGACCACGGCGCTGACCGCGGCGCCGATGGCGGCGCGTTGGGCGAAGGCGCCCAACGCCTGCGCGTCGCGGGGTGTGAAGGATTCGGCCACCTGGGTGGCGGCTTGTTCGACGGTCACGATGTCGCTGGCGGCGATATGCGTGGCGGGTCGGCCGTCGTTTTTCGACGGTGTCAGGGTCGCGGTGGTGCCGTCGATGCTCGCGGTGATCGGATAGGCGGTGTCGTCGACGCGGTAGCTCAGCGGGATGGCGGCGACCGGTTGATCGGTGCGGTCGAACAGCACGAGCTGCTGATCGAGGTGGCGTAGTGTGCCGCCGCTGACGGCGAGGATCGCGGAGTCGCCGCTGCGGGTGACTTCGTAATGGACGGCGCCGGATTCGCCGTCTGTGGTGGGAGCGGCCTGTGCGGTTGCCGTCGTGACGGCCACGGCGGTGGCCGCCAGCGCCGCGGTAATGGATATTTTCCTCATCTTCATGGGTTTCCTCATCTTCGTTGGTGAGTGGGCAGTGTCTGGGGAGACGCGGACCGCGCCCGATAAATGGCAGCCCGCTATGTCAAGACGCTGAATCCGCTTCCGCGAGTTCACGTTTGAGGATCTTGCCGCTGGCCGTCATGGGCAGTGCGTCGGTGAATTCGATGACGCGCGGGTACTTGTAGGCGGCCAGCTGCTCCCGGCACCATGCGATGAGTTCGGATTCCGTTGTCGCGGAACCGGTTTCGGGGACGACGTAGGCCTTGATCTCCTCGCCGTACCGTCCGTCGGGGATTCCGATCACGGCGGCGAGGGACACCCCGGGGTGGGTGAGCAGCACCTCTTCGATTTCGCGTGGGTAGACGTTGAATCCGCCGCGCACGATCATGTCCTTGGCGCGGTCGACGATGCGGAAGAAGCCGTCGGCGTCGCGGCGGGCGAGATCGCCGGTGCGGAACCAGCCGTCGCGCATGACTTCGGCGGTGGCTTCGGGCCGGTTGAGGTAGCCCTTCATGACGTTGTGGCCGCGCAGCGCGATCTCCCCGATCTCGCCGATCTCGGTGACAGTGTTCCAGTCCTGGTCGATGAGGCGGGCTTCGATGCCCCACACCGGGATTCCGATCGATCCGGCCCGGGGCTCGCGGTCCGGATCGGCGAATATCGCCAGCGGTGAGGTCTCCGACAGGCCGTAGCCTTCGAGGATCCGGACCCCGAATCGCTCGGCGAACCGGGACAGCATCTCGACGGGAAGCGCGGCGCCGCCGGAGATCGCCTTGCGCAGATTGCCGGCGATGCGGTCGACGGCGATCCCGTCGGTGTCGGCGTTGAGCAGCGCCCAGTACATGGTCGGCACGGCGGCGAAGAAGGTGACGTGCTCATTCGCCATCTGTCGCAGCGCAGTCGCGGCGTCGAAGCGCGGCATCAGTACCAGGGTGGCGCCGACCGACAGGCCCGCATTCATGTTGATGGTCTGGCCGAACGAGTGGAACAGCGGCAGTGTCACCAGGTGCACGTCCCGGCGTGCCGGGTTGTTGTCGAACAGGCGATTGGCGGTCAGCGCGTTCATGACCATATTGGCGTGGGTGAGTTCGGCGCCCTTCGGCTGTCCGGTGGTTCCGCTGGTGTAGAGGATGACCGCGGTGTCGTCGGGTCGCCGGGCGATGGTGTCGAACCGCCCCGGTTGGGCCGCGGTGGCCCTGGCCAGGGTGTCGACATCGTCGTAGGGCGAGGGTGCGGCCGGGTCGGTGGTGATCAGGACCATGTCCCGGCAGCCCGGTGCGTGCTGGAAGCCTTCGTACCCGTATTCGCCCGTCGGCAGGTCGGCGGTGCCCGCGAAGCAGAAGAACACGTCGGCTTCGGAATCGGTGAGGTGGTAGGCGATTTCGCGGGGCCGCAAAAGGATGTTGAGCGGAACGACGACTGCGCCCGCTTTGAGGATGCCGTAGTAGATGATGGGGAATTCCGGCAGGTTGGGGCAGCAGAGGGCGACCTTGTCACCGGGTTCGATGCCGCGGCCGACGAGCAGGATGGCGACCTGGTTGGCGCGGGTGTCGAGTTCGGCGTAGGTGAGGCGTTCGTCCCCGAGAACGGTGGCGTCGTCGGCTGGGCAGCGACGCGCGGTGTCCTCGAGCAGCACGGCGAGGTTCAGCACGGAAGGCCTTCGCTGGTAGTCGAGTAGGGGCAGGTTCGGGCGGTTCAGGAGGGCGTCACGGTGAGCGGTGCAGCGGTGGCGGCCCGGACGTCGTGCTCGGTGACGCCGGGCGCGCATTCGCGCAGCGCCAGCCCGGTGGGGGTGACGTCGATGACGGCGAGATCGGTGATGATGCGGTGCACTACGCGTGCGCCGGTGAGCGGAAGCGTGCAGTGGCGCACGATCTTCGATGCGCCGGTCTTGTCGGTGTGCTCCATGAGCACGATGACGCGGCGTGCGCCGTGCACGAGATCCATGGCACCGCCCATGCCTTTGACCATCCGACCGGGCACCATCCAGTTCGCCAGATCGCCGGTGGCGGAGACCTGCATACCGCCGAGGACGGCAGTGTCGATGTGACCGCCGCGGATCATGCCGAAACTCGTCGCGGAGTCGAAGAACGACGCACCCGCGACGGTGGTGACGGTCTCCTTGCCCGCGTTGATCAGGTCGGCGTCGACCTCCCCGGGGGTCGGGTAGGGGCCGGTGCCGAGGATTCCGTTCTCGGAATGCAGGGTCACGTGCACATCGTCGGGCAGGTGCCCGGGAATCATTGTCGGCAGGCCGATGCCCAGGTTGACGTATTCCCCGTCACGCAGCTCCCGGGCGGCGCGGGCGGCCATCTCGGTGCGAGTCCAGCCGAGAGTGGTTGTGACTGTGGTCATTTCAGCGCTCCTGGGCGAGGGTGTACTTCTCGATCTGTTTGGCCTGTGTTCCGGTATGCACGATGCGGTCGACGAACAGGCCGGGCAGATGGACCTGCGCCGAGTCGAGATCGCCTGCGGGAACCAGATTTTCGACCTGGGCGATGCAGATGCGTCCGGCCGTGGCCGCCAGCGGGTTGAAGTTGCGTGCCGATTTGTCGAACACCAGATTGCCGGCGGTGTCGCCGAGCACCGCGTGCACCAGCGCGAAGTCGGTGGTGATGGACTCTTCGAGCACATAGCTCGCAGCACCCCAGCGGCCGCCGAAGGCCCGGATCTCCTTGGCCGGTGACGCGATCAGGACCGAACCGTCGGGGTCGTAACGCCAGGGCAGTCCGCCCTCGGCAACGGGTGTGCCGATACCGGCCGGGGTGAAGAAGGCGGGAATACCGGCCCCGCCCGCGCGCAGTTTCTCGGCGAGCGTGCCCTGCGGCGTCAGCTCGACCTCGAGCTCGCCGGACAGGTACTGGCGGGCGAATTCGCTGTTCTCGCCCACATAGGAGGCGGTAATGCGGCGGATTCGATTTGCCGCCAATAGAATTCCGAGCCCGTGGCGGTCGGTGCCGCAGTTGTTGGAGACCACCTCCAGATCCGAGGCCCCGCCCGCGGCGATGGCCGCGATGAGCGCATCGGGAATGCCGCACAATCCGAATCCGCCGACGGCCAGCGACGATCCGGATGTGATGTCGGCAACGGCGGCCGCTGCCGAGTCGAAGACCTTGTTCATCCGGTGACCTCCGCGCCGGTCGCGACCCGCGCGGTCATATCGAGCAGTTCCCGCAGCAGCTCCTGCGCGCGCGGCCAGTAGCCGTAGCCGGAGGCCGGATTGAGGTGGCCGACATCGCCGAGATTGATCAGGCGGCTGCCCCATGCCTCGGCCATCGCCGCCGCGCGCCGGAAGGCAGCGAGCGGGTCGGTGGTACTGGCAGCGACGATGCTCGGGAAGGGCAGCCGCCGCCACGGGGTGGGAGCCCAGCCGTGGGAGTGCAGTTCCTCGATCGACGGATACCCCTGCGGCAGTGGTGCTTCGAAGTCCGGTGGGGTAGCCAGCAGCGCGCCCCGCACCGGCCGGGTCGCCTGCTGTGCCCAGTGCACGGTGGTCATGACGCCCGCGCTGTGTGCGACGAGGACGACGGGTCCGTCGATCTTGCCGAGCACGGCGTCGAGTGCGGCGACCCGTGCTTCCCGGCTGAGCTTGTCGTGTTCCAGGGGCGGTACCGTCTGCACCCGGTCGAGCCGGTCGGCGAGCAGGGTCTGCCAATGGTCGTCCACATGGTCGCGCAGTCCGGGCACGATGACGACGGTCGGTTCGATGGTGCTGCTCATGGTGTGCGGCACCTCCTTTCGAAAATCAGTGCGGGGCAGCGGGATTCAGGGCGGCCAGCCTGCGCAGTCCGGCCGGGTAGGCGCGCTTGCCGAGAATCAGCGCGGCAATCGCGATGAGGTAGGTCAGCGGCGCCAGCCGCAGCGCGGCGGCGAGACCGAGGTGGTCGGCGAGCACGCCGACGACGAACGGCCCGAGGGCCAGGCCGAGCAGGCTATTGGCCAGGGTGAGGGTGCCGAAGGCCGAGGCCCGCACCGAGGGATGGGTGAGATTGGCGACCATGGCCGCGGTCGGTCCGGACGATCCGCCGGAGAACAGCGCACCGATACCGATCAGAACCAGTTGCGGCGCACCGTGTTCCAGGCTGAAGCCGACGCTGAGACAGATCAGCGAGACCAGACAGAACCCGATCGCGGTGGTCCATTTGCGCGACATATCGGTGCGGCCGACCCGGTCGGTGACGATCCCGCAGCCCACCATGCCCGCTCCGACCAGGAGCACGAATATCGAGGCGATCGCGCCCGCCTTGTCCGGGGCGAGGTCGTAGTAGCGGTTGAAGAAGCTCGGCATCCACGACAGCAGTACCGCGGCGGTGAAGATCTGCAGGCCGCTACCGACGTAGGCGCACAGCACCGCCGGGTTGGTGAACAGTGTCGAGACCGGCGCGCGGAACCCGACGCCGCTCGCGCGCGGTGTGGGCGCCGGTTCCGCGGCGTGGCGGGCCAGCTTCGCGTCGCTGATCAGGGCTCGGAACAGCGCGGCCAGGATCAGGCCGACTATTGCCATGGTGGCGAATGCCCATCGCCAGCCGAACTGGACGGCAATGATGCCACCGAAGGCGACGCCGAGGACCGATCCGAACGAGCCGCCGGCCATGAACGCACCGCTCAGTGTGGCATGCATGCGCGGCGCGAACACGCTGAGCACCACCGCGATGCCGACGCTGCCGTAGGCGGCCTCGCCGACCCCGACCAGGAAACGGGCGCCGAGCATCTGGTCGTAACCGGTGGCCGTGGCGCACAGCACGGTGGCCGCGCTCCACAGCACCGCCATCAGCACCAGGCTGCGTACCCGGCCCCATCGGTCGGCCAGCAGTGACAGCGGCAGGGTCAGCAGGCCGACCATCAGGGCTACGATGCTGCTGAGCGAGGCCAGCTTCGAATCCGACAGTGCCCATTCGGTTTTCAGGAACGGAAAAACCGCGCTGAGAACCTGGCGTGACATGTAGTCGGCCAGCAGCAGACCGAAGGCCAGGGCGAAGACGATCCACGGATAGACCCGGCGGGATACGGCGGCGGGGGTGGCCGCCAGGCCCGGGACGGCGGCGGCGGAGCCGTCCGTCCCGGTGGCGGTAGTGTGCAACTCCATTGGTGCTCCTACGAATCCGGCGCACCGAGACGGTGGTGCGGCGCACCGGAGCTGAGGGGAAGAACAGGGTCGGCGCACGCTGCAGTGTGCGCCCTGGACTCGGGCGGGTGCGATATCCCGCCCGAGGTCGACTGGATCAGGCGTGGTGGGTGAATCCGACCTGGCCGGGCTTGCGGTTGGGGGCGAAGCCGATCTTGGCCAGCGTCTCGTCGGCATCGGCATAGCGCTCGTCGAGCTGGTAGATCTCGCGCGCCTCCTTGCCGGTGGCGATCTCGCGGCCGAGTTCGTTCGCGACCCGGACCAGTTGCTCGATCTGCTGCACCGAGGTCATCTTCTGACCCTTGCGGCCCCACAGGGTGTCCTCGTTGCCGCAGCGCGCGTGCAGGCCCATGGCGATGGCCATGGTGTTGACCGGCAGGCAGCTGCGCATCAGGGTTTCCAGCGTGAGCACCGCGCCGTCCGGAACGCGGCGGATGAACTCCATCATGTTGTAGGGGTTCGGCCCGTCGAAGCCGCCGCCGATGCCGACCCAGGTCAGCATGAGCGGGCCGGTGTACACCCCGCGGCGGATCAACCGCTCCACGGTCTCCAGCTGCGGGATGCTGGAGAGCTGGAAGTGCGGCTGAATGCCGTTGGCCTGCAACCGCTTCAGGTGTTCGGCCACCCACGCCGGACCGGCCGGGACGACCATCTCACGGTAGGCCTCGTACACCTCGGGGCGGGTGAAGGAGGTGCCTGCGATGTCGTCATCGGTCATCAGCTCGACGATGTTCATCTGGCTGGTGTTGATGGCGATGGTGACCTGGTCCGGCCTCGGGTCCAGCTCGGCGAGCAGGTGCCGGGCGTCGTCGGACAGCCACTTGGCCTCCGCGCCTTCATCTTCCGGTGCGAAGGAGATAGAGCCGCCGACCTGCAGGATCATATCCGGCACCGCCTCGCGCAGGCGGCCGAGCAGCTCGTTGAACTTCGAAAGCCGCTTGGAGCCCTTGCCGTCGAGTTCGCGCACGTGGATGTGCAACACCGTGGCGCCGGCGTTGTAGCAGTCGACCGCGGCCTGGACGTGCTCGTCCATGGTCAGCGGCAGATCCTCGCGGAAGTCGTCGAGTTCCCACTCCGGACCATAGGGTGCGGCGGTGATGACGAGCTTCTCCTGGTTCTCCGGGAACAGCGAATCGTCGTGGAAATGCATGAGAATTACTCCGATCGGTATCGAATCTTTTTGGGGAAGACGAGAGTTCAGAAGGGGCGGTCGCCGATGATCCCGGCGCGCTCCATCTTTCGAACCGCGGGCCAGTAGTCCTGTACCGCATAGTGTTGGGTGGATCGGTTGTCCCAGATGGCGAAGCTGTTCTTCGTCCACCGCCAGCGCACCTGGTACTCGGGGATGCTGGCCTGCCGCATCAGGTAGTGCAGCAATTCCGCGGCCCCGGGCGCGTAATCGGCACCGAAGCGCACGTTCTCGGGTGTGTGGTAGTTGACCAGGTGGGTCGTGAAGGAGTTGACGAACAGGATCTGCTCACCGGTTTCCGGATGCGTGCGCACCACCGGGTGCTCGGCATCGGGGTAGCGCTGTGCGAGTTCGTGGCGCTTGTCCTCCGACATGGCGGCTCCGAAGCTGGCCTCGATGCTGTGTCGCGCCCGCAGCCCCTGGATGCGGGTCCGCACATGTTCGGGCAGGCGACGGTAGGCCTCGACCATGTTCACCCAGATCGTGTCGCCGCCCACCAGCGGCGTCTCTACGCAGCGCAGCACACAGCCCATGGGCGGGTTCGCCCGCCAAGTGGCGTCACAGTGGTAGGCGTTCTCGTAATGCTCAGGCGGGCTGTCGAGGTCCTTGTAGATGCGGACCAGGCCAGGATGGTCCGGATCACTGCCCGCGACCGGATGGTCCTCCAGCTCACCGAAACGCTTTGCGAGAGTGACATGATCGGCGCGGCTGATGTCCTGGTCGCGCACGAACAGCACCTTGTACTCGAGCAGCAAGGCGTGCAGCTCTGCGAACAGTGTGTCGTCGTGCGCCGCATCGGCGAGGTCCACGCCGTGCAGTTCGGCGCCGATCGTGCAGGTCAACGGCCGGACGCCGATCGATCCTCGAATCGTTGAATCCGTGCGCGGGGCAATGGCTGTCATGATGAATCCTTCGTTGTGCCGGAATCCGGTACGGATGGCCGGGCGGGGGCGGAGAACCGAGATCGAGGCGTGTCAGAGCACGAAGACCGAGGAGCCGATGCTCCGGCCGGATTCCAGATCGTGGTGCGCCCCAGCGGCATCGGCGAGCGCGTAGCGCTGGTTGATGCCGATGCCGATCCGGCCCGCCGCGACGTGGTCGAACAGCTCACCCGCCAGTTCGGCCCGCTCGGCCGGATCGGCGATGTAATCGGCCAAGGCGGGCCGGGTGACGAACAGCGAGCCCTTCACCGCCAGCTCCATGGCGTCGATCGGCGGCACCGGACCCGACGCGGTGCCGAAGCACACCAGCAGGCCGCGGCGGGCCAGCGCGTCCAGTGAGGACCGATAGGTGGTCTTGCCGATACTGTCGTAGACGACCGGAACGCCGGTCCCGTCGGTGATCTCACGCACGCGGGTCGCGACATCCTCGCGGGTGTAGATGATCACGTGATCGCAGCCGTGCATCCGGGCGATCTCGGCCTTCTCCTCGCTCGACACCGTTCCGATCACCGTGACGCCCAGCAGTTTCGCCCACTGGGTGAAGATCAGGCCCACGCCGCCTGCCGCCGCGTGCAGCAGCACCGTGTCGCCGGAGCGCAACGGATGGATGCGGCGCAACAGATAGGCCGTGGTGAGGCCGCGCATGGTCATGGCGGCTGCGGTCTCGAAGGTGATCGCGTCCGGCAGCGCGAGCAGATGCTGGGCCGACATCACCCGCTCGGTGCTATAGGCGCCCAGCGGGCTGCCGGTGTAGGTGACCCGGTCGCCCGGCCGGAAATCGGTGACGTCCGGACCGACGTCCTCGACTACCCCAGCCGCTTCCACGCCCATACCGGCAGGTAGCGGCACGGGGTAAAGGCCGGTGCGGAAGTAGGTGTCGGCGAAATTGAGGCCGACCGCCTCGTGCCGGATGCGGACCTCACCGGGTCCCGGCGCACCCACCTCCACCTCTTCCCAGCGCAGCACGTCCGGGCTACCGGTCTCGTAGAAGCGAACAGCTTGTGCCACAGTGCATCTCCTTTCGACCGCACGCATCACGCGGGGGTGCGGTCGGCGGTCGGGTCCGACGGGATGTGTCCAGTGATTCGCCGTTGCGCGCCCCGAGCGGACGCCGACGGCTGCCGAACAATCGAGTGCGAGATGTCGACGGAAGAACCGAACCGGGTGCGCTCACCGATCACGGTGTCTTCCGTTTTCACCGATCAACTCGCTGTGATAGGAACCACAGTAAGTCAGATCAAGGCCCGATGCTTATCCTTGCGGGACGAAAATCTATTCATATCGGGACATGGCGGAAGGGTGAGTGTGAAGCCGCTGGGGCGCTATGCCGCATTGCACGGTTATGTGGAGCTCGGCAGGTCGCTCGGTCTCGATCCGGTCCGGCTCGTCCGCGAAGCGGGCCTGGATCCGGCCAGCCTGAGCCTGCAGGACCGCTGGGTTCCCGCCGCCGCAATCGCTGGCCTGCTCGAACGCTCGGCAGCCGAGGCGCACTGCGAGGACCTCGGGCTCCGGCTCGCCGAGCGCCGCCGTTTTGCGAATCTCGGCCCGCTGAGCCTGCTCATCCGGGAAGAACCGAATGTCCGCAGTGCGCTGCGAGTCATGGCTCGGCATGAGCACATGTACAACGAGTCCCTGCATACCCGGCTGACCGAAAGCAATGGCATCGCCACGATTCGCCTCGCGCTGGATATCGGGCAGCCCGGCGAAACCCGGCAGGCCATCGAACTCGCCGTCGGCGTGCTCCACGGAATACTTCGTGGCTTCCTCGGAACCGGCTGGCAGCCGGTGGAAGTCCGATTCACCCACGCCGCGCCGCGCGAGATCCACCGCCATCACCGCATCTTCGGGCCGAACGTCGCGTTCGACCAGAACTTCAACGGAATAGTCACTTACACAACAGATCTCGACGCGAACAATGCGCTGTCGGACCCGCAGCTGCGTGCCTATGCCCAGCAGTTTCTGGGTCCGGCCCACATCGACCACACGGCAACGACATCGGACCGGGTGCGTGAACTCATCGAACTCATGTTGCCCACCGGGCGCTGTTCGATCGAACAGATCGCGCGCAGTCTCGGCGTCGACCGCCGCACCGTCCACCGGCAACTGGGCGCCGAGGGGCAGACCTTCACCGCGCTGCTCGACGCCACCCGCGCCGAGCTGGCGCAGCACCTGGTGGCGAATCGCCGCCACTCGCTGACCGAGATCGCCGAGATGCTGGCATTCTCCACGCCCAGCAACTTCTCCCGCTGGTTCCGCAACAGGTACGGCCGCAGCCCCAGACAGTGGCGCGAAGACAGGTCTCAGCGCAGCGGAGAAGATGGCGCCACGCCGGGGCGGCATTCGCACTAGTGCCCCGTCCGAACAGACTGCTCCGCTACCCACTTCAACTGCTCGCCGAGCGTAGCCATATGGCGGTCGAATACGGCGCCTGCGCGACCACCATTCGGCTACGTTCGACAGACCCCGCCCCAGGGCTGGATGCGGCAGGAGTTATTGCGACGCGGCACTAGCGTTTGCTAGAACACGAATTGTGTTCCATAGCCGGTTGTTTGGGCGGTTCCGCTGGTACCGTCGGCGCGCACGGTGACGAACGGCATGGCTGATGCGGGGGACGCGCATGCGCTGACGTTCAGTGGCGTGTTGGTATGGCCGAATGTGTAGGGGAACGTCGCGTCCTGATCCAGGCTGGCCGCACCGATAACCACCGCCGTGACGGCCCCCGGTGCGAGGGTTACCTGGAGTGTTCCGGCGACACCGGCATTGACGGAAGCGTTCGGTTGAATTGCGAAAGTGACGCTGGGTGACGAGTCCATGCTCAGGGTCAACGCGGCCGAGGGTGCGATACCCACGCTGGCGCCTACGGCTGGCGCAATCCCGAGGGTGATGCCGTTGGAGAGATCCACAGCGCAACCGACCACGTATCCGACCGCAATTTCCCCGCTGCGAACGGATGGAACGCCGCTCAGAGATACCGAGTAATTTCCGGACACCTTCACCGCGTGCGCGAACGGGACTCCCACGGCGGTATCGCCCCCGGCCGGGAAAACATCGTCCCGGTCCACCGATGCGACGATGTGCATGCCACCGGAATCGACTTCTCCGGATTCCGCAATGGCGGGTGCGTTGGCAATACAGGTGGTCGTCGTCCCGACCATTACGGTGAGCGCTGCAATACTTCTCAGATATCCCCTGGTCATAGCACTCCAGTCGAATAGTTACCGACACAGACTGTTCCGTTGAAACTAGATCGCTCGCGATACCGGGACTCGAAGTGTCCACCGGCGCAGGAGGTTCGATACGGGACCAGCACTCGAACCTTTCGGCGACCCTACCGCGTCGACCGGACAATTGATCTCATCAGCCGCGTAACTCGCCCGGCTCGTCGACAATCCGGACATTCACGGGCGCGGCTCAGAACTGAGCCCTATCCTGCGCGGCGATTGGGTGCTCGATCCGACTGGAGTCGTTGCCGGGCCAACGCGACTCGTCCGGAGACATCTCCATCAGCGTCTTGCTGCGTGGCAGTTGATCAGGTCGGATCCAGCAATGCGGAGACCGAGGGCACGCTCGGCGCGAACATCATCGCCCATCCCACCACGATCAAACGGCTGGGCGAACGGTTCGAGTCGGCGGTGACCGAGCTGCGGTACGGCACCATCGCCATCAACGCCTGGACCGGCCTGGGGTATCTCACCGCCCGCGCCTCGTGGGGCGCGTTCCCCGGGCACACACTGGCCGATATCCAGGGCGGAATCGGCGTTGTGCACAACGCATTGCTGATCGCCGAACCGGAACGAACCGTGGTCCGCGGTCCGTTCCGTCCCGCGTCGCGGTTACTGCTGCACGGCGAATTCAGTCTCTCGCCGAAGCCGCCGTGGTTCGTCACCAACAGCACCGGCGCCACGACCCTGCGGCGCCTGACCGACTTCGCGAAGAACCTCGGCATCACCGCCCTGCCAGCGATTTTCGCCTCGGCACTACGCGGCTGAGGACAGCGGTCGACAAAAAGGTCCTACGCGGCAGCTGAACTCGATACCGTGGTCTCGGATTCGGCTGCCGCGCAAATGAGTTCGTGAGCGGGCGCGATATCTGGGCTAGTCGATCTTGGCCATGACATGCTTGACGCGGGTGTAGTCCTCCAGCCCGTACATCGACAGATCCTTGCCATGCCCGGACGACTTGAACCCGCCGTGCGGCATCTCGGCGATCAGCGCGGTGTGGGTGTTGATCCACACCGAGCCGAAGTCGAGTGCGGCCGATACGCGCAGCGCCCGCGACACATCCTTGGTCCACACCGAGGACGCCAGCCCGTATTCGACGCCGTTGGCCCACCGGATCGCCTCGTCTTCGTCGGTGAACGACTGCACGGTGATCACCGGGCCGAAGATCTCGTGCTGGCTCAGCCGGTCGGACTGCCGCAGCCCGCCGATGACCGTCGGCTCGACGTAATACCCCTGGTCGCCCTGCCGGTGTCCACCGGTCACGACCGAAGCGTGATCGGGTACCTCGCCGAGGAAGCCGAGCACCCGCTGTAGTTGGTTCGCGTTGTTGACCGGTGGCACCCAGGCGTTCTCGTCGTCGGTGGCTTTGCCGAAAGTCGTTGTCGCACTTGCGGCCTGCTCGGCCAACGCCGCGGTCAGATCTTCGGCCACCGACGCGTGACCGAGCACCCGGGTGGCCGCCGTGCAATCCTGCCCGGCGTTGAAATAGCCGGAGGCCGCGATACCCACGGCGGCAGCAGCGATATCGGCGTCGGGGAACACGATTACCGGCGCTTTGCCGCCCAACTCCAGATGTGTGCGCTTCAGGCGGGCTCCGGCCGACTCCGCGACCGCGCGGCCCGCGGCCACCGAACCGGTGATCGATACCATCTGCGGGGTCGGATGTGCGACCACCGCCGCACCGGTCACCCGGTCACCGGTTACCACGTTGAGCACGCCTGGCGGCAGATGTTTCGAGGCCAGTTCGGCCAGCATCACCGTGGTCACCGGGGTGGTGTCACTCGGCTTGATCACCACGGTATTGCCCGCGGCGATCGCGGGAACGAACTTCCAGATGGCCATCATCATCGGGTAATTCCACGGCGTCACCTGCCCGATGACGCCAACCGGCTCCCGGCGGATCCACGAGGTATGGCCCGCCAGGTACTCGCAGGCGGACTTGCCTTCGAGTACCCGCGCCGCCCCCGCGAAGAATCGGGTCTGGTCCAGCATCTGCGGAATCTCTGCGGCCGAGGTGACGTGTCTCGGCTTGCCGGTGTTGCGGCCCTCGGCCTCGACCAGCGCGTCGGCGGCATTCGCCACCTCGTCGGCGAAATCCAACAGCGCTTTCTGGCGGTGCGACGGCGTCGTGCGCTTCCAGTCACAGAACGCCCTGGCAGCCGCCGCGTACGCATTGTCGACGTCTTGTTCGTTGGACACCGGGGCGGTGCCGTACTGCTCGCCGGTGGCAGGGTCGACGAGCGCCATAGTCGCACCGCCGACCGAGTCGACGAGCTTGCCGTCGATGAAGTTCTGGACCACTGTCATGATGCCTCCTCGCTTGCTCTGTTCAGTCGACCTTTCGCTGACGTGACACATTTGATCCGCTGTGTCTATGTTGACGCAGCGTCCTGCCGAGATCCGCTCGTTCGATCTCGATGCGGGCGCTATTCGGCTCGAGTTCTTCGAGCATCCGCGGCCGATGCGTCCTCGAATCGTGGTCGAGTTAGTCGAACAGTCGCCCGCACGCAAGACTGCTGTGCAGCGCCGTGGCCTGGCGCGCAAGAGGTCATCCTCGATGCCGCCGAGGAGTTGGTCGGCGCCGAGGGGTGCGAGTCCGCGCCGCTCGAGGCGATCAGCGAGCGGACCGGCATCCCGCCCGCGTCGACCTACCACTACTTCGCCGACCGGCACCAGGTCGAGGTCGAGTTGTTGCAGGGCCATCTGCGCGATCTCGATACGCGCATCGCCGCGAACTTGGACCCGAGGATCTCACCCTGTGTGACGCCAGTTGCGGCGGATGGGCTCAGCGGGCGCTGCCCAGGTTGCGTTCGGATTCGGGACCGGCGAGCAGGAGGGTGGTTTCCTCGATGCGGCGAAAGCGGCCGTCGGGGGCGAATTCGCCGAAGAGGTAGACCTCGGTGGCGACGTGGGTGCCGTCGGTTTTGATGACCTCGACGATGTGGCGGTCGGCGTAGGTGTGGTCGTGCACGAACTCGTCGAGGACGCGAAGCGATCCGGTGGTCACTACCTCGCGCAGGTGGGCGATGTGCTCGGCGAATTCGGCGCGGGTGTCCCAGCGGCCGTCGGTGCGCTGACGGTAGTCGGGGGCGAAGTGGCGGTCGATGGCCTCGGTCAGCGGCAGGCCGGGGGTGAAGAGCAGGTCGGTGAGCGCAGTGGCGATATCGGTGCAGGTGGTGGTCATGAGAACTCCTGAGATCACATCGGATAAGCGTGCGTAGCGCACGCATTTAGACGATACACAACTTGCGTGCGCGGCGCACGCTATTCTGTTGGGGTGGACGATGACCTGGGTGAGCTTGTCGGCGACGCGCTCGGGATCCTGCTGCGCCGTGATGCCCGGGCGCGGCTTTACCGCGGCCTGACCGAGGGGTTGGGTGCAGCGGTGGATCCGGTGACCTATCCGGTGCTCAGCGGGCTGGCGCGCACTGGCTCGTGCAGCGCCGCCGACCTGGCCGGGCGCATCGGGCTGGACCGCTCCGGCGTCACCCGGCGCGCTTCCCGGCTGGAGGACGCCGGTCTGCTGCGTCGCGAACTCGACCCTGCCGACGGGCGCGCCACCTTGCTAGCGCTGACCGCCGCCGGGCAGCAGACGGTCGCCACGATGCGGCGGCGGCTTGCCGATCAGCTGCGCGCAGGCTTCGCCGACTGGCCCCCCGAACAGGCTCGCGCGTTCGCCTACGGCCTACGCCGCTTCGTCGACGAGACCTTCCCGACCGATTCATGAGCCGACCCGATCTCTCGGATCGGCTTTATTAACGCGCTGCTGTCATCACAAGGCGCGCGGACCCATGCCGACCAGGGTGAGCATGAAGAGGCCGGTGCGGGTGATGAGTTCGGTGGCCTCATTGATGTCGCCGTCGTAGAAATAACGAATTCTCGCGCCGTCGGCCGCCACCTCGTCACCACCCTCCTGGCCCGTGGTGTCGCAGTCCGCGCCCTGACCCGCAAACCAGAGGACGCGAACCTGCCCGCGGCGGTCGACGTCGTCGCGGGCGACCTCGCCGACGCCTCGACCCTCGGCCCGCAGGTGTTCGCGGGGGTCGATCGCGCCTTCATCTTCCCGGCACGCGGCATCGACGTCTTTCTCGATGCGGCCGTCGCGGCCGGCGTGCACCGCTTCACGGTCCTGTCCTCGCTGGCCGCGGCGATGGAATTTCCCCGTGACCGCGGCTCGGCAAGCCAGCTGCACCACAGCGCAGTCGAAGCCGCCGTCACCGATCGCACCGATGCGTGGACGATCCTGCGCCCCGGCACCTTTGCCAACAACCTGCTCGAATGGAAATGGCAGATCAGCTCGGGCGCACCCATCCGCGCCCCGTACCTGGCATCCGCGCAGGCACCGGTGCACGAATACGACGTCGCCGATGCCGCCGCCGAGACGCTGCTGTCCGACGACCACATCGGGCAGATCATCGCGATCACCGGCCCGCAGGCACTCACCCGCACCGAGCAGGTCGCCACGATCGGCGCCGCGCTCGGACGACAGATCCCGCTGACCGAGCTCACCCCCGACGAATTCCGCGCCGAGACAGCGCAATTCATCCCCCAGCCGATCATGACGATGTTGCTCGACTACTGGAGCGACACCCTCACCACCCCCGACCAGGTACGTCCCGCCACCGCCGTGACCGGCAAGCCTGGACGAACCCTGGCCGAGTGGGCCACTGACCACCGCGCCGACTTCGGCGCCTGACCGGCCCAGCCCAGCCGGGCCGCGCAGTGTAGTCATGCCGGTCCGAGGAAAGTATCGGTCGCGCCACCAAGGACTGAACCCGAGTCACCATCCGACGCACCGCCTCGACACCACTCGATCGACGCACCGGTCCGCTGGTGTCGAAATTCGCGACGAGAAGAGCGGCCAATCTGCCGGAGAATTGGAATTTCGCCACACCGATATCAACTCAGCCCCTAGCCTTGATGCGTCAGTTTTTTCCAGTACGGCTCGACAACTGTCCATGCGGAGTGGCGCGCTGCCACCCGCCTAGAAGTTGGGAGATGAACCGAATGGATAACAGGGACATTCTCGACGCATTCAAGGCCATGGATCGCGACCGCGACGGCTTCGTCAGCCGCGAAGAATTCTTCGCGCACTACGAGAACGAGGGCAAGCATCCCGAGGATATCGAGGCCCTGTTCGACAGGATCGATATGGACGGCGACGGCAGGATCATCGAGCACGAATTCCTGGCCGCCGCGGCCGGCGGACGTATCTGAGCGAATCCAGCTGATGCGCGAATCGGTCCCGGGAGATGACTCCCGGGACCGATTTCTGTCGCAGCGGTCAGTACCTGGTTCCCATTGCGGAGCGGACCTCGTCGAGGGTGTGGTCGGCGATTTCATTCGCGCGGGTGTTTCCGGCACGGATAACGGTGCGGATGACGTCGGGGTCGCGGGCGAGGTCCTGTCTGCGCTGGCGGTGTGGCGCGAGGAAGTCGTTGACCGCGTCGGTGGTGAGCTTCTCGAGGCCGCCGGAACCGGCATCGCCGATCTGGCTCGCCAGGGTGTGCTGATAGATGCCGGAACACAATGCGGCGGTGGTCAGCAAGGCGGAGACACCGGGGCGGTTTTCGGGGTCGAAGGTAATGGTGCGCTCGGAGTCGGTCGGGGTGCGGCGGATAAGGGCGGCGGTTTCATCGGCGGCGCGTTCGGAGATCGTGCCGAAATAGTGACCGAGATGCAGCGGATCGGTCGGCCGTTCGCCGGTCAGCACCCGGTATTCGTGGCGACGGCGGCAGCGAGTTCGTCACTGCGTTCGCGGGCGGTGGCGTACGACTTCATTGTTCGGCTCCTGGACGGATGGTCTGGGGCCGTACGAAACCTCGTTCCGCGTAGGAATATTCACGGGCTGCGTACAGCCCGTGGACGTGGTCATTCGGGCTGCGAAGGCAGCCAGCGCCACGTCTGTCGGAGGTTGATCACTGGTCGACGATAGCAACGACGACCGTCGGTGTGCCAGGAAATTCTTCTGGGGCCGGGCGCCGTTGACCAGCCCCAGAAGAGGTTCGGGGATCAGCCCGCAACAGCCTCGGTGGGATTCGCGCGCGCGGCGGTATCGGCGATGAGGGTGTTGAAGCGATCGGCGGCCTCGATATTGCCGAGGTGGCCGGTGGGCCAGACCTGATAGTCGGCGAGATGACCAGCGCGGGTCAGCACCTCGACGATCTGGCGGGACATGCGCTCGGGCAACAGGTGGTCCTCGGCGCCCGCGATGACGGTGGTCGGAACCGTCAGATGCGCGGCGGCATCGCCGAGGTCGAGGTCGGCGAGCGCGGCGGCGTGCAGGCCGCGGGTGAGCGGGCGGCAGGAGCGGACGATGCCGAGCGCGAAGTCCACCTCGTCGCGGGTGGCGGGCTTGGACATCACGCGGGCCTTGAAGACCGCGCTGACCGGCCAGCCGCCGGGCAGCGGAACCGGCGCGGCGAGCACCGTTTCCGCGATGACCAGCGGGACGCGCACAGTGGCGCCGAGTACCGTCACCGGCCGGTTGGCGACCATGAGCGGCTTGTTGAACAGCGGCAGCAGGTCGGTTTCGTAGCGGATATCGCTGGCCGCAGTATTGGCCAGGATGACGGCGCTCGCGCGTCGGGTGACCTGTTCCGGATAGCGAGACGCCCACGCCTGCAGCGTGATTCCGCCCATGCTGTGACCGACGAGCACGGCACGCTTGCCCAATGGGAGGGTGACCGCGAGTACGGTCTCGAGGTCGTCGGCCAGGGTCTGTGCGCCCGGACCGTTGCTGCCGAGGGTGCTCTCACCGTGGCCGCGCTGATCGTAGGCGAGCACGCGGTAGCGGTCGGCCAAGGCATTGATCTGCGGATTCCAGTACTCGATGCAGCAGCTCCAGCCGTGGATCAAGACGATGACGTCCCCGTCGGCGGGGCCGTAGGCGTGGACCCTGAGCTTGGCCCCGTCCTCGGTGGTGACCGGGATGACCTCGGGGGCGGTCGCGGGCTTGTTCAGCGACGCGGTCCGGTAGGTACGAGACCGAAGTCCAGCACGGTAGGCGGCGGTCAACGGTTCGTCTCCGCGCACGTCCGCCAGCGTCCTCATCGACTTGACCAGCATGTCGGCACTCCTTTGTGTCATCCGCCACAGTACAGTGCAAGCAGAGTGCTTGCTAGTGCTAGCGCTCCATGGCGGAAATCCTGGCTCTATCGGATGGATACCCGAAATTAGGTCGACCAATAGTGCTCATTAGAAGAAACATCGGGATCGAGCAGCTTCTTCCTGGATATCGCCCGGTATCGACCCGCTCGTTACCGCCCTCGACCGCCGGGCGTTGCCTCAATTCCCCTGTGCCAGCGACGATCCCGGCCGCACACGAAACGGCCACACCCCTCATCGGGATCCGCGCACAACGGGTGCGGACCCTGACCAGGGGTGCGGAAGAGAGATCAGCTGGGGGAGAGGAAGTCGGCGATATCGTCGGGCATTGCCAGGCAGACCTGGTCGTCCGGATGGAAGTCGTCGGGGATGTCGCGGCGATTGGGGGCGCGGACGAAAACGACAACAGAGGATCCATCTCCGGGGTCTATTTCTACTGCGACCGAGCCGGAGAAATCGCTGTCCGGGGGTGCGTACCAGTGGCCCACATGCCCGAATTCAAGCTTGCGAGCCGCGCTGACCCCGAATCCTTCGAACCGGGTAGCACCAGCGGTGTCCACGTGAAGAAATTGTACTCTAGCTGCGGAAACGCCGGAAAGAAATGAAAAATGTCGGTGGGCGTTGCGATGATTTCGACCATGGCTTCCGATGCGGTCCGGCTGGCGGCGCCGATTCCGGTGCTGCGCATATTCGATATCGCCAAGGCGTACGAGTTCTACTGCGACTATTTGGGTTTCACCATCGACTGGGAACACCGGTTCGGTGCCGGCTTTCCGCTCTACGCGCAGTTGTCGCGGTCGTCGGCGACCGTGCATTTGAGTGAGCATCACGGAGACGGAACTCCGGGATCGGTGGTGTGGATCGCGGTGGACGACATCGCTGCGCTGCATGCCGAGTTGGCGGGCAAGGACTATCGCTATGCGAAGCCAGGGTGCCCGCAGGAGGGGCCGGGTGGGTCGGGGTTCGACTTGGCCGATCCGTTCGGCAATACCTTGCGATTCGCCCAACCCGAATTCTGAACGACCCTGGTCCCGAGTCGGCTGTGGCGGCGGTGGGTCGGCCGCGACTACCGTTGATCCTTGTGGAGATAGGGCAGGCGGTACCGGAACCGGTCGCGCATACGGACCCGGCACCGAATCCGGAAGCGCCAGCGGAGCGGGCGAAGCGCACCGGGCTGCGCGCCATGGGGTGGCCACTGGTCGCTGCGGGCGTCGGCATCGGCGCCGCTGCCCTGCTGCATTTTCGTGATCCACACCGCGAAGGCTCGTACGGAATCTGCCCCGTCTACGCGCTGACCGGGTTCTACTGCCCCGGCTGCGGTGGCATGCGGGGTATGCACAATCTGACCGACGGCCGGATCCTCGATGCGGTGCACAGCAATTTGCTCGTGCTGCCACTGGTCCTGGCCTTCGTGCTGTGGATCGGTGACTGGTCGCTGCGCGCCTGGCGAGGGGAGCCGATGCGACTGCCGCGGACCAGCCGCACCACGTTGTGGGTGTTCATCGCGCTGCTCATCGGCTATACGGTGCTGCGGAATACGCCATGGGGGACCTGGCTGACGCCGGTGTGACGTGATGGAATCGCTGAAGGACAGGGTGCGAGCGAAGCTATTACGTCAGCTCGCCGAGGACGGCGCGCTCGATCAGGAACAGGACGATCCCCGCCTGATCTCGGTCGTCGCCGATCTCGGCGCCCTGAACAGCGTCGCGGCCGATGATCCCCTCGTCGAGGAATTGGCCACGCGCTACCTGGTGTTCTGAGGGCGCGTCAACGCGATGTCGTATTGGCCTGTCCGCCGATCGGCGGCAGTTGCGGCAGCGGTTGGGCGAGCAGCCAGGCATCCCATAGCGGCCGCAGTGGTACCAGGCTGTAATGGCCGGCCAGATCGGTGAATTCCTCGGTGCTGACCGAGGCGTGTCGATAGCGAATCGTCCACTCGCGCAGTAGCTCCCAGAAGGCTCGCTCACCGAGTTCCAGACGCAGTGCGTGCACAGTGAGTGCACCGCGCTTGTACACGCGATCATCGAACATGCGCTGTGGGCTCGGATCGCCGATGATGATGTCCTGCGGTTCCCTGGACAGATTGTGTCGGGCGGCGCGCGCCAGCTGATCGGCGGTCGGCCCGCCCGCGGCCTCCGACCAGATCCATTCGGCGTAACAGGCGAAGCCTTCGTGTAGCCAGATATCGCGCCACTGCCGGATGGTGAGGCTATTGCCGAACCACTGGTGCGCGAGTTCGTGTGCGACAAGGCGTTCCGCGCCGCGGCGGCCGTCGCAGTGGTTGGCACCGAAGACCGAGATGCCCTGGGCCTCGATCGGGATCTCGAGGTCGTCGTCGGTAATGACGACGGTGTAGCCGTCGAAGGGATACGGGCCGAACTTCTCGATGAACAGCTCCATCATCTTCGACTGGCGGGCGAAGTCGTGCTCGAAATTGGCGCGCAGCCGGGCCGGGGCGACGGCCTGCATCGCCACCGAACCGTGCGGGGCATCGAACCGGTGCTTCCGGTACGGCCCGATCTGGATGGTGGCCAGATAGCTCGACATCGGTTCCGGCTGTTCGTAGACCCAGGTGGTCTGGCTCGCCTTGGTCTGCTTGCGGACCAGGGTGCCGTTGGCCAGCGCGTAATACGGGGTATCGGTGGTGATCGAAATCCGGTAGCTGGCCTTGGAACTCGGATGATCGTCGCAGGGGAACCAGGATGCGGCGCCATTGGGCTGGCTGGCGACCAGGGCGCCCTCGGTCAGTTCCTCCCAGCCGACCTCACCCCACGGCCCGCGCACCGGCTTCGGAACACCCGCGTACTGCACGACCAGTCCGAGCACCCCGCCCGCCGGAATCCGATGCTGCGGGGTGATCACCAGCTTGCCGTGCTGGTGGACGTACTTCGCAGGCTTGGCCCCGTTGACGAAGACCTTGGCGACGGTGAGCGCTTGGGACAGATCGAGTGCGAAACGATCGCGCACCTCGGTGGTCACCGCGGTGATCGCGGCCCGGCCTGCCAGGCGGTTGCTGGTGACCTTGTAGGTGAGCTCCAGTTCGTATCGCGATACCCGGTAGCCCCGATTTCCGTTCTGCGGTAGGTATTCGTCGATGGGCTCTTCGTAGAACTTGCCCCGCATCAGTTGGCTGCTCCGACCTCGCTCGGCCTCGGCGCCGCACTGGACCACGGCGCGATCGGATTTCCCCACCAGCGACTGGACGCCGGGACGGTGTCACCCCGCATGACCAGCGACGCGGGACCGATGGTCGCGCCGTCGCCGATGCTCGCGGCGGGCAGCGCGACACAGTGTGGTCCGAGGGTGGCACCGGCGCCGAGGGTGACGGTGTCCATGGCCATGATTCGATCGTGGAAGAGGTGGGTCTGCACCACACAGCCTCGTTCCACGGTCGCGCCATCACCGAGTGTCACCAGGTCTGCCTCCGGTAGCCAGTAGGACTCGCACCATACCCCGTGACCGATCTTTGCGCCGAGTCCACGAAGCCACAGATTCAGCACCGGGGTGCCGGTCGCGGCCCGCGCGAACCAGGGCGCGGCAACGGTTTCGACGAAGGTGTCGGCAACCTCATTGCGCCAGACGAACGAACTCCACAGCGGATGTTCCTCGGCGCCGATTCGCCCGACCAGCAACCACTTCGCGATGACCGAGCTGGTGCCCGCGATCGCACCAGCGGCCAGCAGCACCACACCGCTGAGCAGCGCGGCGGCCAGATAGCCCACCGATTCCGCGATCCAGGCCAGTGTGAACAGCACACCGAGGCCGATCGCGAAGGTCACCAGTACCGGTATCAGCCTGCAGGTTTCGACGATGCCGCGGAAAACCTTGAGACGTGGGGGCGGATCGAAGGTGCGCTCGGTATCGCCGGTTTCGGAGGCGCGGCGCAGCCGGACCGGCGGGCTGCCGAGCCAGGACGAACCCGCCTTGGCCTTGGACGGCGCGGCCGAGAGCACCGCGACCAGACCGTTCTTCGGCACCCGCCGACCGGGCGCGGTCATTCCGGAATTGCCGAGGAACGCGCGCTTGCCGACCTTGGCATCGCCGATGCGCAGCCAGCCCCCGCCGAGTTCGTAGCTGGCGATCATGGTGTCGTCGGCGAGGAAAGCGCCGTCGGCGACGGTGGTGAACTTCGGCAGCAGCAGCACCGTGGAGGCCTCGACGCTCTTGCCGACCTTCGCGCCGAGCAGCCGCAGCCACAGCGGGGTCAGCAGGCTGGCGTAGAGCGGAAACAGGAAGGTGCGCGCCGAATCCAGCAGGCGTTCGGTGGCCCAGGCCTGCCAGCCGACCCGGCTGCGGACGGGGTGATGGCCCTCGGTGAGTCCGATGCTGAGCAGTCGGACCGCGAGCACCGTCGTCACCGCGTAGATGGTCAGGCTGAGCAGGGTGGCGACGGGCAGGATCGCGAAGCCGCGCCCGAGCGCGCCCGCGAGCGTGGTCGCATCGCGGATGAACCAGGCGATGAACGCGCCGCCGGTGGCCAGGCCGAGAATGGGCATGGCCGCCAATGCCATCGACGTCACGCCGAAGATCGCGACCCAATGTGCCGCCCTGGCGGGGGTGTTTTCCGGCCAACGGTGCGGTGCCTTGCCGACCTTCGTGGCTGGCGAGCCCGCCCACTCCTGTTCGGCCTTGACCTTGCCGGCCACCGAGGAGCCCGGTGCGATCTCGGCGTTCTTGCCGATTTTGCTGCCGGGCAGCAGGATCGATCGCGCGCCGATCACGGCGCCGGGGCCGATGGTGATCGGCCCGATGTGCACGATATCGCCATCGATCCAGTAACCCGAGAGGTCGACCTCCGGTTCCACACTGCAACCGTCGCCGAGTTCGAGCATGCCGGTGACCGGCGGCAGGGTATGCAGATCGATACCGGTGCCGATCTTGGCGCCGAGTGCCCGCGCGAACGGCACCATCCACGGTGCGCCGGAAAGGCTTTCGGCGCCGCTGGCCTCGGACAGCCGGACCGCGGCCCACAGCCGCAGATGTACCGACCCGCCACGTGGGTAGCTGCCCGGCGCGACGCCGCGCAACAGCACCCGCGCACCCGTTGCGCATATCACCATGCGACCGGGCGGGGAGATGAACAGCAGGAAGGCGGCCAGCGTCCACCACCACGAAAGATGCGGCAGCCAAGGCAGCGAGCCGGACCAGCCCGCGATATTCCCGGCAATGGCCAGCCAGGTGAGCCACTGCATGCCGGTGAGGGTGCTCAGCGGGACGGTGGCGAGCACCTGTGCCCACTGGGCGCTGCGCGGGGTGGGGCGCACGACGCGGGTTTCGACCGTCTCCGATGGTGCGGTCTCGTCCAGTAGTTCGGCGAGTGCGCCGAGGCGCGGATGGTCGTACAGGTCGGCCACGGCAATGCTCGGATAGCGTTCGCGCAGGGCGGTGACCAGTTGGGCGGCCGCGAGCGAGCCGCCGCCGAGATCGAAGAAGTCGCCGTCGGGGCCGGTGACCTCGGCGCCGAGAATCGAATCCCACAGTCCGGCGATCCATTGCTCGGTTTCGGTGAGGTCGGCGCGCGGGGCGTCGTTCTCATTGGGCAGCGGCCACGGCAGGGCGTCGCGGTCGACCTTGCCCGAGGTGCGGGTCGGCAGATCGGGGACGATGGCGAGCCTGGGGACCAGTGGGGCCGGGAGTCGTTGGGCGAGTTGGGCTCTGGCCGAGGACAGGTCGAAATCCGGTGCGGTACCGGTGAGATAGCCGACCAGGATCTTATTGCCCGCCTTGGTGGATCGGATGGCGGCTGCGGCCCCGGTCACGCCGGGCAGATGCTGTAGCGCGTTATCGATCTCGCCGAGTTCGATGCGGCGGCCGCCGAGTTTGATCTGATCGTCGGCGCGGCCGAGGAAGACCAGCCCCTCGCTGTCATTGCGAACCAGATCGCCGCTGCGATAGGCCCGGTCCCAGCCGAGTGACGGTAGGGGAGCGTACTTTTCGGCGTCCTTGGCCGGATCGAGATAGCGGGCCAGGCCGACGCCGCCGATCACGAGTTCACCGGATTCGCCCTCGCCCACCGGATTGCCCTCGGTATCGACGACCGTCAGATCCCAGCCGTCGAGCGGGAGTCCGATCCGGACCGGGAAGCCGCCGTCGAGCAGGGCCGCACATGCGACCACCGTTGCCTCGGTGGGGCCGTAGGTATTCCACACCTCGCGGTCCGAACGGCGTTCGCCCGGCCCTTCGTGATCCGCTTCCTCATCCGAGTCCGCCGCTCGCGCCGCGGGCCGTCCGGCAAGGCGTTCGGCGAGTTCGGGCGGCACCGCCTCGCCGCCGAAGATCAGCAGCCGGACCGGGTCGAGCGCCTCGGCGGGCCAGGTCGCGGCCAATGTGGGCACCGTCGAGACGATGCTGATCTCGCGACGGACCAGCCAGGGGCCGAGATCCGCGCCGGTGCGGACCAGGGCGCGCGGCGCGGGCACCAGACAGGCGCCATTGCGCCAGGCCAGCCACATCTCCTCACAGGAGGCGTCGAACGCGACCGAGAGTCCGGCCAGGACCCGGTCGCCGGGCCCGATCGGGGCGTCCTGGAGGAACAGGCGTGCCTCGGCGTCGACGAATGCCGCGGCATTGCGGTGCGAGACCGCGACGCCCTTCGGGGTTCCGGTGGATCCGGAGGTGAAGATGATCCAGGCGTCGTCGTCGGTGGTAGGGCGAACGGTCGATTCGGCGGCGGTCGATTCCGGGTGTCGATCGGTTCGTTCGGCGGCCGCGACCGTCGGTTCGATGCCCTCGGCCGTCGCGATGGCGGTAACTCGGGCTTCGCCGAAGACCAGTCGGGCGCGCTCCTCCGGATCGTCGGCGTCCACCGGGACGTAGGCGGCACCGGCATAGAGAATGGCCAGGATTGTGACGTAGAGCTCATGCGAACCGGACGGCATGCGGACGCCGACGCGATCGCCCGGGCGCACGCCCGCCGCGATCAATCCGACGACACCGGCGTCGATCTCGGACAGCAGCTCGGTATAGCTGAGCGCCACGCGGCCGTCATCGATCGCGGGTGCCTCGGGGTGGGCCTGCGCGGTGCTGTTCAGAACGTCGACAAGGGTCCTGGCCTGCGGCACGAGTGCGGCGCGTAGCAAGGGGTTCGGCGTCGGGAGCCCCGTCGCCTGGTCCTTGCCCGCCGCGGTGTCGACCTGCGGCTGCAGCATTACGTCCTGCCCACCTCTCATAGACCTGCCTAGCGCTTTCCCCGTTGTTGTTCCACAAGATGGTTACCAGTGGGCAAACGCCACGGTGACCAACTGTCTACGGTACCTGCGGTATCGGCATGTTGTCGTCGACCGAACCGGGTGGTCGGTTGGCGGCGGCGGGCTCAGAGGTCTTCGCCGAGCGCCTTCAGGGCCAGGCGATGCAGCGTGCGCCGCTCCTCGTCGTCGAGCCGGTGCAGCACCCGCTCGGCGGCCTGTTCGATGAGTTCATCGGTCTTGCGGCGCTCGGCCCGTCCGGCCCGGGTGATGGAGAGCCGGTACTTGCGCCGGTCCGTCGAATCGCGGGTGCGGACCACGAATCCGGCGTCTTCCAGGCCATCGATCAGCCGCACCACCTCGCTGCGATCGATGCCGAGCGCGGTGGAGACCTGCTGCTGGGACAGGTCGTCGAACTCCTCCAGACAGACCAGCACCCAATGTTCGCGCAGGGACGTGCCCATTTCGGCGTGCACGGCCTTGTGCAGCTTGCCGAGCGCATAGGTCGGGAAGCGGAGTAGGCCGCGGGGGTGGATGTGGTCGGCGGGCATTCGGTAATTGTATCTATTGTTGATGCATGCGATTGTTGATAACCTCCACAATCTAGATTGTCTACAAATAGCGGAGGATCCATGTCGGATACTCGAACGGCCGTCGCCGCCACCGCACCCGCACCCGCACTCGAACCGATTCCGGCGCGGGTATGGCGGGTCGCCGGTGTGGTGGTCTTCGGCGCCGTGATGAGCATGTTGGATACGTCACTGGTCAATATCGGCCTGAACACCATTGCCACGGATCTCGGTGCGGCACTGGACAGTGCGCAGTGGATTGCGAGCGGATATCTGCTGGCACTGGCCGTGACGCTGCCGCTGTGCGGTTGGCTCGGACGCCGGTTCGGGATGGATCGGGTCTGGTTGAGCGCACTCGCCGGGTTCACCGTCACCTCGGGGTTGTGCGCGCTCGCGCCGAATATCGATTGGCTCATCGGGCTGCGGATCGCACAGGGGTTGGCTGCAGGTTTGCTGGTGCCCGCTGGGCAGACGCTGATCGGTCAGGTCGCCGGTCCGCATCGGCTGGGTCGGGTGATGAGCGTGGTCGGGATCGCGGTGGTCGCCGCGCCCGCGATCGGGCCGACGATCGGCGGAATCATGCTCGCGAACCTGGACTGGCAGTGGTTGTTCCTGATCAATATCCCGTTCGGGCTGGTGGCGTTCGTACTGGCGCGCCGGGTATTGCCGCGGGCGGCGACGGCGGATACCGGGGGCCGATTCGATGCCACCGGATTCGCGTTGATCGGCGTCGGTCTGTCGGCACTGGTCTACGGGCTCGGCGAATTCGGTAGTCGCGGCAGCGTTTCCGCGCCGACGGTGTGGGTTTCGGTGCTGCTCGGCGCGCTGGCACTCGGACTGTTCGTGGCGCGGTCGGTGCGCGGGCGCGGTGCGAATCTGCTCGATGTCGGACTGTTCCGGCACCCGGTGTTCGCGACGGCGAATGTGGCGAACTTCTTCGCCGGTGCCTCGATGTTCGGGTCGATGCTGGTGCTGCCGCTGTACTTTCAGGTCCTGCACCGCGAGGGTCTGATAGCGACCGGATTGCTGCTGATGTCGTTCGGGCTCGGCGGCATTATCGCGATGCCGATCGGCGGCCGGTTGACCGATCGGTACGGCGGGGGCGTTGTCGCGGTGGTCGGCAGTGCGGTCACGGTCGCTGTCACGGTGCCGTTCGCGCTCGGCGATGCCTCGATGAATCCTGTTGTGATACAGGCGCTTTTGCTGATTCGGGGCATGGCGACCGGGTTGACCGGAATGCCCATCGTCGCTGCGGCGTACGCGGCGGTGCGCCCTCAGCAGATGCCGGATGCGGCGTCGTTCGTCAATATTCTGCAGCGGGTCGGCGGGTCGATCGGGGCCGCGTTGCTGGCGGTTGTGCTGTATCGCGCTGCGGCCGCCGGATTGCCGGTGGATGCCGGGTTCCGGCAGGCGTTCTGGTGGCTCACCGCTGCCGCGGTGGTTTCCTTGGTCGCGTCGGTGCTGCTGTGGCGCAAGGAGATTCAGCCGAAATAGCGATGCTGTCCGCCTTGTCGACGGCGACCGGAGGTGGCTGTCGACAAGACGCGCAATGGATTACGCGGCCGAGGCGGCGGTGCCGACACCGAGTGCGGCGAGAATCGCCGCGCTGATCTGCTCCAGCCGATCGCGGACCTGGGGGCGGCGCAGCATGGCCACCGCCCGGGAGGCGAGCAGGGCGAGCAGGATCATCTCCACGGCCGCGATGGTGCTTTCGATGGCGCCGAGCGCGAGGGTGTTCGCGAAGGTGACGTCGGTGAGGAACTGCGGCAGTACCGCCAGGTAGAACAGACCGACCTTCGGGTTGAACATGCACGACACCAGGCCCGCGGCGAATGCCGAGCGAATCGAGGTCGCCTCACCCGCGCTCGGCTGACCGGACACCTGCGCGCTGGCCCCGCGCTGTTTGCGGTGCTCGATCAGCGCCCGAATTCCCAAGTACACCAAGTAGATTCCGCCGATGACCTTGAGTGTCCGGTAGGCCGTCGCGGACTGTTCCAGCAGTGCGGCAACCCCCGCCGCGACCACTACCGCCCAGACGATGCCGCCCAGCGCCGAACCGATTGCCGCGGCGATGCCGGGGCGTGCGTCCACGATCGAGAATCGCAGCACCAGGAACGAGTCCGGGCCGGGCGTGATCGACAGCAGAACGCACAGGCCGACAAAGCTGAGCAGCAGGGAAAGCGTCACCTCTCGATGAGATCGCAGATCGCCCGGCTTTGCAAGGTTATTTATTTGAGTGCATGTATATGCACTGGCGAAAACGGCGGTTGACACGGCGGTGCGGCATCTGCCAATCTCGGTTCAGGTCATGAGTACCAGCGTCAAGCCCCGGCTAGCTGGTCGGCAACCCTCCTCCGCGGTGGGGTGCTCCGGGTGACGACCGGGCCGCAGCCCGACCGGGTGCGGCAAGCGCGGACTCGGATAATCACCTGATTACGGGTCCCATAACCGATGGGATTTTGTGATGACTGCTGCCGTTGACCAGACCTGTTCCGCCTTCGCCCGGGTCTCCGGCGACGATCTCCGGGTACCGCTGGTCCAGGGCGGGACGACCACCTACGCTAACTTCGACTACGCCGCGAGCGCACCGGCATTGGCGCAGGTCACCGATCGGGTGCAGCAGTTGCTGCCGTACTACGCGAGTGTGCACCGCGGCGCGGGCTACGCCTCGCGGATCTCCACCGAGTGCTACGAGGCGGCCCGCGGTTCGGTCACGCGTTTCCTCGATGCCGCCGACGACCAGGTGGTGGTATTCACCCGCAACACCACCGATTCGCTCAACCTGCTCGCCGCCTGCGTCCCCGGTGACACCGTGGTGCTGGATATCGAGCATCACGCGAACTTCCTGCCGTGGACCCGGCACGGCCGCCGCGTCGTCCGGGCGGCGTCGACCGTCGGGGAGACCATCCGCCAGCTCATCGCCGAATTGTGCAGTAAGCCAGCCGCATTGCTGGCGGTCACCGGCGCCTCCAATGTGACCGGTGAGGTACTGCCGCTCGAGCGCCTGGCCACCATCGCGCACCAGTGCGGCGCCCGCATCCTGGTCGATGCCGCCCAACTGGCACCGCATCGTCGGATCAGCCTGCGCGACACCGGCATCGATTACCTCGCCTTTTCCGGGCACAAGCTCTACGCGCCGTTCGGCGCGGGAGTGCTTGTCGGACGCCGGGATTGGCTCGATGCCGCCGAACCGTATCTGGCGGGCGGCGGCGCGGTCCGCGAGGTCGGTGTTGCCCGCACGGAGTGGGCACCCGCGCCACAGCGTCATGAGGCCGGCTCCCCTAATGTCCTCGGTGCGGCCGCGCTCGCCGCCGCATGTGACGCGCTCTGTGCGATCGATCCCGAATCCCTTACCACTCACGAACATCTGCTCGCCGATCGGCTGCGCACCGGCCTGTCCGCCATTCCCGGCGTCAACCTGCTGCGCATCTGGGACGACAGCCCGGATACCGTCGGCATCGTCGCCTTCACCCTGGACGGTTTCGCCCCCGGCCAGGTCGCGGCCTACCTCTCCGCCGAACACGGCATCGGCATTCGCGACGGCCGCTTCTGCGCCCACCCCTTGCTCGCGCGCCTCGGCCTCGACGGCGCGCTGCGTGCCAGCATCGGCCTCGGCACCAGCTCCGCCGATGTGGACCGTCTGATCGAGGCCATCGCCACCCTTGTCACCAGCGGCGCGAGCTGGAACTACGCCTGCACCGATGGACTGTGGCATCCGACCCCCGAGACCCGCCCCTTCACCAGCGACAATGCCGCGGACGGCGCCGCACCCTGCGTGATCGGCTAGCCCCACGTCCAGATCGATTGCTGCGCTACTCCCTCCGACTGCTCGCCGAGCGTAGTCATACAGCGGTCGAATACGGCGGCCTGGGCGACCACCATTCGGCTACGTTCGACGGACCCCGGCCCGGGGCTGAATATGGCAGGAGCTAGCTGGATGCGGCACTGAGGCCGCCGACTTCGTTCTGCGAAATTCACCGCGCGATCGCGACCCGATGGAACCTCCGCCCGGTCACCTGCGTCTAGGAAGGCGATGGCACTCGTCCAGCGAATCTCGGAAAGGCGGCTGAATGAATTCGGCAGAGCGGGATGCGCTCCAGTCCTGGACGGCTGGGATGCGCGGCCGTCGACTGACCGATGTCTACGAGCGCCAGCTACAGCAGTTCGGCGCAGCCAAATCGGAGCCCCGACCATGAGTTCGCCCGGGACGACCACCAAGGATCCGTCCACGGCGCCGCCGAAGGAACCGGTCAAGCCGAACTGACCCCGGACTCGACCCGGCCGTCATTATTGGACCTCGGTGCGGGCGACACCTTCCACATCGAGGTTCACCGGGGCTCATCGCTCGATCTCTAGCGATCGAACTCTATTGCTGCCCAGCAGAATTCGACTGCGCTCACTCTTCGAGCGAGGTCGGGCGGTAGTAGCGGCCCCGGTAGTAGAGCAGGGGCGCGGCGGCGGGCTGTTCCTCGGTGCTGTCGCGCACCCGGGTGACCAGGCCGACGACGAAGGTGTGGTCACCGATCGGGATCAGCTGCTTAATGGTGGCCCGGATCCAGATGGGGGTGCCGTGCAGCACCGGCTCGCCGCTGTCCAGGGTGGTCCACAGCGAACGATCGGTGAAGCGTTGATCGGCGGTGCGGGCGAAGCGCTGGGCCAGATCGTGCTGATGTTCGCCGAGGAAGTGGATGACCACGGACTCGGCCGCCCGCAGCGCGGTCAGGCTCGATGAGGTGTGGGCGATATTGAAGGAGACCAGCGGCGGCTCCAGCGACAGCGATGCGAAGGACGTGGCCGTGAAACCGACCGGACCATTTTCCGAGCCGAGGGTGACCACCGTGACGCCCGCGGGATAGTGCCGCATGGAGGCGCGGTACTGCTCGGCGGTGATACCGCTCAGATCGTCGGGAACCTGGATGTCCGTGGCAGGCGGTTGCGCATCGGTCACAGCTGCGCCTCGTCAGCGCTCGGTTCCGCTGCGACCGTTGGTGCTGTGTTGATGGCTCTCCGCTCGCTCACATGACGAAACTACGCCGGGTTTGTCGGTAATGGATCGCCCCATGGTTGTTGGATTGATCTCCATCCCGCGATCCGCGCTGTTCCCGGGCGGGCGCGGAATTCAGTCCACGTCGATCGGAAGTCCGGCGGTAATGCGCACCAGTTCGCGAAACGAGGTGCGGAACACGGTATTCGGAACGCCGCCCGCGGCCCACACCTCCCGGTGCGCCGATAGCGCATTGTCCACCCAGGTCGGCAGGTTGGTGGGGTGGCCGACCGGTGCGATACCGCCGATGGGCTGACCGGTCACCTGCTGCACCATATCGGCGGGGGCGGGGGTGAGCGTGCCCTCCAGCCGCGCGCCGGTGTTCGCCAGATCCACCTGATGCGCCCCGGAGACCAGCAGCAGCACCGGATCCTCGTCGAGCAGGAACACCAGCGACTTCGTAATGGCGCCCACATCGACGCCGAGTGCCCGTGCGGCATCGGCGGCGGTGGGCGTGGGAGCGGGCTGAGTGACGATGACACCATGGTGGCCGCGCGCGATCAGGGTATCCGCGACCCGGCATGCGACTGGTGGAAGCGACCTGCGCATGGATCCAGAGTAGAGCGATTGCGGGCGATACGCCGGGCGAGTTTCGCCGGTCAGTATTCGGGATATCCTTCGGTGGGTCCGAGCAGCCGGTCGATCCGGTCGTGCACCACCCGGACCAGCTCCGTTATGTTGCGCTGCGAGACCTGTTCGTGCACAACCGCATCGAAGGCGCGATCGAGATCGGATTGCGAGAGCGCGAGCAGTTCGACATCCGCCGTGGCCAGCAGCGCATCGCGATCCGGATAGGGCCGGGCGTCGGCGAGCGTGGCCGCCCAGGTGACATTGCAGCAGACTTCGAACAACGCGTGTACGGCACGGGCGCGAGTCATCGCATTGAAACGGTCGAGCCCTATTCCCTGATGCATCAGCACGATGGCCTCCCAGCCGGATGATGCGGAGTTTGCTGACTCGACCATCATGCGGCCAGCGTCGACTGGGCAACCAGCGCGCCACGCCAACTTTTGCACAGGATTTACATGCTGTGTTGGATTTGCAGCGCCTGCGTCGTATGCGCTTCGACGACTCGGACGCGAGACGGGCCGCGAACGTCGCTCGTAAGACTCGCTCCGTGGTGGTTACGGAAGTGGCCGGGCTGCGAACTGATCGCAAACCGGACTGCGAGGCGCGGGCAATCCGGTACCAGTGGCCGAGGTTCATGGCTTCGGCGCCGGTACTTCGACGGCTCGGACGCGAGACGTGCCGCGAACGTCGCTCGTGAGACTCGCTCCGTGGTGGTTGCGAGAGGCCGCAGACGACCGTCTCGATACGCTGTACAAATGACTGATTGGCAGGCGTTTACCGTTGCAACCAAAGACCATGTCGCGCAGGTCACACTGACCGGTCCCGGCAAGGGCAATGCGATGGGTCCGGACTTCTGGCGGGAGCTGCCGGAGATCTTCCGCGGCCTGGACGCCGATCCCGAGGTGCGTGCCATTGTGCTCACCGGTTCCGGGAAACACTTCTCCTATGGACTCGACCTGCCCGCGATGGCCGGGATGTTCGGTCCGCTGCTGGCGGATAAGGCACTGGCCGCGCCGCGCACCGACTTCCTCTACGAGGTGCGCCGAATGCAGGCCGCCGTGACCGCGGTGGCCGATTGCCGCAAGCCGGTCATCGTCGCGGTCTCCGGCTGGTGCATCGGTGGTGGGCTGGATCTGATCGCCGCCGCCGATATCCGCTATGCGAGCGCGGACGCGAAGTTCAGCCTGCGCGAGGCGAAGGTCGCGATCGTCGCCGATATCGGGTCGCTGCACCGGCTGCCCGGGATCATCGGCGAGGGGCATCTGCGCGAACTCGCCTACACCGGCAAGGACATCGATGCGGCGCGCGCCGAGAAGATCGGCCTGGTCAATGACGTATTCGCCGATCAGGACGCAGTACTGGACGCGGCGCACGCCACTGCGCGCGAGATCGCCGCGAACCCGCCGCTGGTGGTGCAGGGCGCGAAGGATGTGCTCGAGCAGCGCACCAAGGATCAGGTGGCGGCCGGGCTGCGCTATGTGTCCGCGTGGAACTCCGCATTCCTGCCGTCCGAGGACCTGACCGAGGCCATCCAGTCGGTCTTCGAGAAGCGCGCCCCGGAGTTCAAGGGCCGGTAAAGGCCGTTTAATTGCTTGCCCTAGCCGCCAGGTCGCCTACATACTTGTATCACGCAACTAATTGATTGACGCAAGTAAAGGTGAGTCCAGTGGATGAGGACGAGCGGTCGGTCGACACGATCGCAATTCAGCTCACCCGCCTGCAGCGGATCCGCGATCGGACCGCGGCGCAGCTGCGGACCAGGGACGGCGTGGATCCCGCGGCATTCGCGATCTTGTTCCGGCTGCTCTGTGACGGGCCGATGCGCTCGGGCGCACTCGCCGACGCGGTGCACTCGGATGCGTCGACGATCAGTCGGCACGTCGCCCACCTGGTCGAGCGGCAACTGGTCGAGCGGCAGGCCGATCGCAATGACGGTCGCGCCACCGTGCTGGTCGTCACCGAACTCGGTCGCGAGGTCGCCGAGCGGATCCGCAGGCGCAGGCACGAAAACCTGACGCGGGTAATGGCGGCTTGGACGCCACGGGACCGGGTCGCCTTCGCCGGGCTGCTGCGACAGTTCGTCGACGACTACGAGCTGGCCAAGCCCGCCATGCTCGCGGCCATCCGCAACGACCAGAACCTGTACAGATTCGAGATGGAGAACGACTCGTGACAGCACCGGCCACCGTGGAGGAGTCCACGGGTTTCACCCACCGGCAGATCCTGACCATTCTCAGTGGTCTGATGCTCGGCATGCTGCTCGCGGCATTGGACCAGACGATCGTCTCCACCTCGATCCGCACCATTGCCGACGATCTCAGCGGCTATTCGATGCAGGCCTGGGCGACCACCGCCTATCTGATCACCGCGACGCTCGCGACGCCGCTGTACGGCAAGTTGTCCGATATGTTCGGCCGCAAGCCGTTCTTCATGGCGGCCATCTCGATCTTCATAATCGGTTCGCTGCTGTGCACGATGGCGCAGTCGATGTACCAGCTGGCGGCGTTCCGCGCATTCCAGGGCCTCGGTGCGGGTGGTTTGATGTCGCTGGCGCTGACCATCCTCGGCGATATCCTCAGCCCGCGTGAACGCGCCAAGTACCAGGGCTACTTCCTGGCGGTATTCGGCACCTCGAGCGTGATCGGCCCGGTGCTCGGCGGTGTGCTCGCCGGACAGGACACCATCCTCGGGGTCAGCGGCTGGCGCTGGGTCTTCCTGGTGAATGTGCCGGTCGGCCTGATCGCGCTCGGCGTTGTCTCCAGGGTGCTCAAGCTGCCGAAGCGGCCGCACTCCACCGACCGAGTCGACTGGTGGGGTGTGCTGGTGCTCGCCATCGGCATGGTCCCGCTGCTCATCGTCGCCGAGCAGGGCCGCGAATGGGGTTGGGGCAGTGGACGATCCATTCTCTGCTATGTGATCGGCGTGCTCGGCGTCATCGGGTTCGTGCTGGTCGAGAAGGCGATGCGGGATAAGGCGCTGATTCCGCTGCGGATGTTCGCCAATGGGACGTTCGCACTCGGCGTGCTGATTTCCTTCGTGGTCGGCGCCGCCATGTTCGGCGGTATTTCGCTGCTGCCGCAGTACCTGCAGGTGGTGCGCGGGGCCAGCCCGACGATGGCGGGTCTGCAGCTGCTGCCGATGGTGGTCGGCATGATGACCGGCTCGATTGTTTCCGGCCAGTTGATCTCGCGGACCGGGCGCTACCGGATCTTCCCGGTCATCGGTGCGACCATGCTGACGCTGGGCCTGTTCCTGTTGCATTTCCTGAATGCCGACAGCCCGCTGTGGGTCGCCATGATCTTCATGGTCTGCACCGGATTCGGGCTCGGCAATCTGATGCAGCCGCTCACCGTGGCGCTGCAGAATGCGTTGCCGCCCAAGGATATGGGCGTCTCGACGGCCGCGGCGACCTTCTTCCGGCAGATCGGCGGCACCCTGGGTGTCGCGGTATTCCTGTCGATTCTGTTCGCGCAGCTGACGCCGAATATCTCCACCGAGATGCAGTCCGCGGCCACCGATCCGGCGTTCCAGCACGCCGTGGCCGAGGGTGCGCAGAGCAGCAATCCCGCCGATGCCGCGCTCGCGAAAGGTCTACTCGCGCATGACACTTCGGCGGCCGGTGGGGTGCTGAAGGACAGCTCGATCGTGCAGCAGCTGAATCCGGAGCTGGCGCGGCCGTTCAAGGTCGGATTCTCCGAATCGATGTCGACGGTATTCCTTTCGGTGACCGGTGTCGCGCTGCTCGCGCTCATCCTGGTGCTGTTCTGGAAGGAAGTGCCGCTGCGGATGGTCGGCGGTATCGAGGCGGCCAAGGGTGATGCGGCCAATGGTGCCGGACCGGATGTGGTCGAGCGCACCGAATTGTCGACCGTCGGTGGCGAGGCACTGCTATCCGAGGATGCGGTGAGTTCGACCAACGGTGCCGGACCGAGGTCCGGCGGTTCCGCCTGAACCCGTCCGGAGTGAATCGCGCCCGGTCCCGGCAGTCGTCGGGGCCGGGCGCAACCCGTTTCACGGTCCCAGGCAGCAGCGTTCGCCGGGCCCATTGAATCGAGTTGTGGTCAGAGTCGGGTTCGTGACCTCTCTCGACGCCAGTGCTGCGCAAAGCATTCCTGGACGAGAGCGATCTGCTCGCCGACCTGTACCGGTCCGCCGACCCGAAGACGCCGCTACCGACCTGCCCCGGCTGGACCATGGCTAACCTGATCGCCCACGTCAGCGGTGAAAACCGTTGGGCCGCAGCGATGATCGCCGACCGGGCCACCGAACGCCCGGAATTCCAACAGGTCCCCGAAGTCCGTCGGCCACGTGACCTGGACGAGGCCGACCGCTGGCTGCAAGCTGGTGCCCGAGCGGTGGTCGACAACATCGACACAGTGGGTTCCGGAGTCCCGGTCTGGACGCCGTTCGGCTCCACGCATCCGGCTGCCTAGAGATCGGAAACCCCTTCGGAGTCGGCAAGTTCAGCGATCACCTCGGCGTGGCACGGCTGGGGGAGGCACCAGCATCCGAGGCGGCGGCCGCGAAGAGCTGGGAGCAGTGCCAGGAGATCCGGTCGGCCGAGTAAGTGGGCGCGGTACTTGGCCAGGACTTCTGCACGCGTGCCGTCAGGCCCGGGGCGGAAAGGGCTGGCCATCGGGGATTCCGCCAGATGCCAGCCACCTCTGGTCATAGCCCGGCCCACGTAGACGACGTCCGCGTAGTCGGGGTCGTCTCGATGGCCTTTGAGGTTCACGACCGTCGTACGGCTCATGGTCTGCCTTCTTTCGGTGGTCTTCTCGGCCGAACGGCTCAGGAGGCGGTTTGGTCCTGGCCCGCGTTCGAGGGTGTGAGGAGCAGGTGCTCGCCGGGATCGCCCTCGAACGCTGCTGTGCCCTCGGCGACCTCCACCAAGCGCAATCCCAGCGTCCCGGCGATGGGCGGCTCCGGGATCTCCTCTTCGAGGATCTTCTGAAGCAGTTCCAGGCCGGTCAGATCACCGGCGTCAGCCCAGGTCAGCGGCTGTTGCCAGGTGTGGGTTCGTGAACGCAGCACGCGGGGGTTCGTGGTCACCGTCATGGTTGTCCGTCTCTCACACGGATGTGGTCCGCCGAGTCCCGTCAGGAGATTTTGACGCCGAGCAGGTCCACGGGTGTGATGACCGGAGCCGAGCTGAGCATGGTTTCCGCAGCGCCCATGAGTGCGGCGGCGATCTCGCCGTTCAGATGCTCCTGACGCCCCTGCTCATCGTTGAACGTGTCGAATACTCCGAAGGTGGTGGCGTCCAGGCGGAACGAGAACCAGGTCACCGTGTGCTGCTCCCGCTCGGCGAGCGTCACCGCATCTCGCAGCATCTCCGCCACCTTGTCGGCGTACTCGGGTTTGGCCTCGATACGGGCCAGCAGACCGATCTTCATCGTGGTCACTCCTTGTCTGGGAAAGCCGCCGGATCTGCGGCTTATAGCAAACCTACGTCGCTGATCAGCGACCGCGTCAGTGGCAGAAACGACACTTTTGATATCATTTACGCCATGAAGGTGGCGGTTCTCGTCTACGAGGGGGTGTTCGACTCCGGCCTCGCGGCGATCCTCGACGTACTGGACAGCGCCAATGCGATGGGCGAGGAGGCCGACGTGATGGGCGAGGAGATCGTCGAACCGCCGTCCTGGCACGTGACCACGGTCGGCCCCCAGCCCCAGGTACGCACCGGAGCCGGACACCTGGTCACGGCCGAGCCCCTTGCGCACGCCGATGCGGCAGATCTGCTGATCGTCCCCGCCCTGGCGGAACGTCGCCCCGCGGCGCTGCTCGACCATGTCGGCGGTGACCAGTCGCTTCCCGTTCGGAACCTGATCGCACGAACCCGTGAACGCGGCGCCGCCATCGCCTCGGCCTGCACCGGCACCTTCCTGTTGGCCGAGGCGGGAGTCCTGGACGGCCTGCGCGCGACGACGACCTGGTGGCTGGCGCCGATTTTCCGCGGGAGGTACCCGGCGGTCCAGCTCGATCAGAGCCGGATGGTCATCGCCTCGGGCGGCGTCACTACCGCAGGTGCAGCCTTCGGACACGTAGACCTCGCCCTGGCGATCGTCCGGGCGAGCAGCCCCGCACTGGCCGACCTGGTGGCCCGCTACCTGGTGGTCGACGAACGCCCGTCCCAGTCCACCTACACCATTCCCAGTGCCCTGGCACAGAACGATCCCACGGTCGCGGACTTCGAACGCTGGGTCCGCGAACGCCTGTCCGAGCCCATCAGCATCCCCGATGCCGCGAAAGCCATCGGCGTCAGCAACCGCACGCTGCAACGCTCCATCCGGCGCACCATGGGAACCTCGCCGATCCGCTTCGTCCAGGACCTCAGGATCCAGCAGGCTTCCCACTTGCTGCGCACCACCGAACTGCCGCTGGAAGCCATCGCCCGGAGAGTCGGCTACGAGCACCCGAACACGCTGCGAGTGCTGCTTCGCGAACGCACCGGCAAGACCACGCTGGCCCTTCGGGGCGTCTGACCCACCCAGAACCCGTTGGCGGCAGGGGCTGAACTGCTGCGGCTGCAGGCGCAGGCTGTCGGTCAGGGAGTTGGCGCGCGTGCTCCGATACGACGCTGGTGTGCTCTCTCGCTGCGAGAACGGTCGCCGCAAACCTCTCCCTGGGTGGCGTGGACTACCGTCGCTTCGTGACGATATTGGCGAAGTGCTGACCATGCGATATGTCGGGTCCGGGCTGCGGCGGCTGCCGTCCGCGGTCGGGTATCTGGCGGTCGGCGGCGCGACCTCGGTACTGGCCATGTTCGCGCTGATCGGTCTGCTCTTCGTGGCGGCGCTGAGTCTGATCGGGGTGGGGATTCCGGCGATTCCCGAGGCGATTCGGGTGATCCGGCCGCTGATCGGAGCCGAACGGCGCAGGGCGGCGTGGCGACTCGGTGCACCGATCGAGGCGGTATATCGGCCGATGGAAGGCGATCTGCGGCAGCGCCTAGGGACGGCATTTGCCGATCCGGCCAATCGCCGCGATATCGGGTGGCTGCTGCTGCATGCGGTGACCGGGATCTATGTCGCGATTCTGGCGGTCGCGTTGCCGGTCAGTGTGGTCAATCAGCTGTTGATTCCGGTGTACTGGCAATTGCTGCCCGCGGGTACGATCGCCAACTTCGGTATTACCGTCGACTCGTGGCCGAAGGCGGTGCTGAGCATGGTGATCGCGGTGCCGGTCGCCGCGCTGGCCTTGCAACTGCCGATGATCGCGGACTGGCAGGCCATGGCCGCGCGCCTGCTGCTGTCGCCCTCGGAGGATGTCCTGCTGGCCGATCGGGTGGCCGCGCTCACCGCGACCAGGGCGGCCGCACTGGATGCGCACGGCGCGGAACTGCGGCGGATCGAGCGTGATCTGCACGATGGCGCGCAGGCCAGGATCGCCGCGGTGATCATGCAGCTCGGTTTGGCCGATCAGCTGCGCGAACAGGATCCGGAAGCGGCGCAGCGCATGGCCCGCAAGGCGCAGGACACCGCGACCGCTGCGCTCGCGGAGCTGCGTGATGTGGTGCGCAGTGTCTATCCACCGGTGCTGTCGGATCGCGGGCTGGCCAGCGCACTGTCGGCGCTCGCCGCGCGCAGTCCCATTCCGGTGGTGCTGGATTCGAGCCGGGTGGGCAGGCTCCCGGCAGCGGTCGAGGCCGCGGCCTATTTCGTCATCGCCGAAGCTTTGACGAATGCCACCAAACACTCTGGAGCCCAGTCTATTTCGATTGTGCTCGGCAGTGCCGCCGAGGTGTTGGCGATCGTGATCACCGATGACGGTGTCGGCGGTGCGCGGGAGGCGTACGGCGGCGGGCTGGCTGGCATCCGCCGCCGCGCCGAGGCGCTGGACGGGCGGATGACGCTCACCAGTCCGGTCGGTGGCCCTACTGTGTTGCGAGTGGAGCTGCCGTGCGGGTCATGATCGCCGAGGATGACGCCCTGCTCCGGGAGGGGTTGGTGTTGTTGCTGAATACCGCGGGTATCGAGGTAGCCGCGGCCTTCGACAATGCCGACGATTTCCTCGCCGCGGTGACCGCCGACCGCCCGGATGCGGTGGTCATCGACATTCGATTGCCGCCGACCTTCACCGATGACGGCCTGCGAGCCGCGGTGCGCGCCCGCGAGCTGCATCCCGGCCTGCCGGTGCTCGTGTTGTCGTCGTATGTGGAGGACTCCTACGCCACCGAACTACTCGGCGACGGTGCCGGTGGCGTCGGCTATCTGCTCAAGGAGCGGGTCGGCAAGGTCGACCGCTTCCTCGATTCGCTGCGCCGCGTCGCCGACGGCGGTACCGCAATGGATCCCGAGGTCATCTCGCAATTGTTGGTGCGGCGCAAGGCGGATGATCCGTTGGCCGCATTGACCGCGCGGGAGCGGGAGGTGCTCGCATTGATGGCGGAGGGGCATAGCAATACCACCATTGCCGAGCGGTTGGTGGTCACCGAAGGTGCTGTGCACAAACATATTCGGAGTATTTTCGCGAAGCTCGGATTGGCGGCCGATGAGGTCGGTCATCGGCGTGTGCTCGCCGTGCTCGCGTATCTGAACGCGTGAATTCGCCGATCGCCCGAACCGCAATGGGGTTCGGGCGATCGGCGTGTCGGTCAGTCCGCGTGGCAGGTCACGTCCGCAGCCGGGAGCGTGCCGTCGCGGAGGTAGGTGTTCACCACGTCGTAGGCGCAGTTGTTCGGATAATTCCCGAAGATCCAGTGGATCGGGACATCCTGCAGGGTGACCATGCGGGATGCGGTCAGATCCCGGTGCATGGCGACCGCACCCGAATAGGTCGTGCGGGTGTCACCGGTGGACTGCACGATCAGCGTCGGCACCGAATTGCGTACCTGCGTCGGCGATTCGGCGGGCGGAGCCCAGAACGCACACGGTGTCAGATTGTTGACGAAATCGCCGAATACCGGTTGGCTGGCGCGGGCGGCTTCGATATTGCCCCAATACCAAGCCGGGTCTCTTGGTACCGCCACATCGCCGCACATGATGGCGAACTGTGCCGAATTGTCGCGTGGCTGTGCGTTGAGCATGAAGTCCAGCGCCGAATGCAATTCGGGCGCGAGCTCGACTGTTCTGCCGTCGGCAGCGTCGGCGAGCTGACGTACGGTGGCGGCCAGCGTCGGATACTTTCTCGGGGCGTCCAGCTCGATGAACAGCAGTACCGGCAGGATGTGGTCGTCGATGGTGAAGTCGCCGAACCGGATCGGGTCCGCGGCCGAGCGGCGGATCAGTTCCAGCACCTTGTCGCGGACCTGTTGGCGGGTTGCGCCCAGGTGATATTCGTCCTCGTGCGCGGCGGTCCAGTCCGCCCACATGTCCAGCGCGGCCTCATTGGCCGGGCCCATATCCTGCATCATGCCGACGGGCCCGTACCGGTCCGGATCGGCGGTGCTGTCCAATACGATTCGGTCGCTGCGCTCGGGAAACATCTGGGTGAAGACCGCTCCCAGGTAGGTGCCATAGGAGGTGCCGAAGTAGCTGATCCGCTGCTCGCCGAGCGCACCGCGGATCACATCCATATCCCGCGCGGTATTGCGCGTGGTGAAGTGCCGCAATCGCTCGCCCTCGGTGGTGGCGCAGCGGTTCGCCAGATCACGCTGTGTGGCTGCGGATTCGGCGAAGCTGGCCGCGTCGATACCGGCCGCCTGCAGTCCGTAGCCGTGTGGCCAGTGACAGTCGACCGGTGACGAGCGCCCGACCCCGCGCGGGTCGATGCCGATCAGGTCATAGCTGCCCCGCACATCGGGGGTCATCGCCGCACCGACATCGACCATGAAATCGAGCCCCTCCCCGCCGGGTCCGCCGGAGTTGGACAGCACCACCCCGTGCCGCCGCGCGGGATCGGTCGCGGCCATGCGCGAGATCGCCACGGTGATCGTCTCGCCCTGCGGGGCACTGTAATTCAGCGGAACGGTCACATCGGCGCACTGGGCGTGCGCTTCGTCCAGCCGCGGGTTATCACACGATTTCCATTGCAGCGCTTGACTATAGAAGCGTTCCAGGCCCGGACCGTCCGTATCGGCAGGGTTGGCGCAGGCCAGTCCCGTACCCGCGAGCAGAACGGCCAAGCCGGCCTGCACGGCCATCGCCATCTTATTGCGTAGCACTGTCGATTCTCCGTTTCTCGGTCGCATGTTTTCGCTGGTCATCCGCTACAGATGGCGATATCGAATACCTTCTCGACAGCGTCGAAGGCAGTTTGACCGGCGGGCAATTGGTTCGTGCTCACCACTACCGCGGTCCCGTCGGCGGCGACGCCGGTGCGCACTTCGAAACCGGGAATACTGCCGCCGTGTCCCCACACTTCCTTGCCGCACGGCACGGGGCGGTGGATCAGCCCCAATCCGTAACCCTCGCCGGGGCTGCGGTCGAATGGGACGGTCTGCTGCATCTGCGCTAATTGCGCTGCGGGCAACAGCTTTCCGCTCAACAATGCGATGAAGAATCGATTCAGATCCGATCCGGTCGAGATCATCGCTCCCGCTGTGCCCGCCCATGAGGTATTCAGTTCTGTGAAATCTATTCGCCTGCCGTCGATTTCGTGATAGCCCGACGGGTGTGGATCGTGAATTCCGGTGTCGCCGTCGGCTGGAAAGTACGTCGCTCGCAAATCGAGCGGTTCGATGATCCTGCGGGTGATCTCCGCGGCGGGCGGTTGACCGGTGACGCGTTCGATCAGCATACCGAGCAGAATGTAGTTGGTATTGGTGTAGACCGATTTCGCGCCGGGTTCGAAGTTCGGCGGCATGGTCATGGCCATGCGGACCAGGTCCGCGGGTGCGAACTGCCGTCGGCGGGCGGCATCCGAGGTGGGGTCGAGTTGATCGCCCGTGGTTTCCATGCCGCCCTCGGCACTGCCATGCCCCAAATAGTCGGGCACGCCACTGGTGTGCTGCAGCAACTGCCGCACGGTTATCCGGTTGCCGTCGTTCCCACTGCCCTGCACCACACCCGGGAGATACCGTTCCACGGGCGCGTCGAGTTCGACCTTGCCCTCGGTCGCCAATTGCAGAATCACCGTCGCCACGAAGGTTTTGGTATTGCTGCCGATCCGCACCTGCGCGTTATCGGCGAATGGCGCACCCGTCTGCAGGTCGCCGACGCCCGCGGTCAGCGTGCGGTGTCCGCCCGGACCGTCGATTACCGCCTGCACGCCGGGGAAGCCGCTCTTGACCACCTGCTCCATGGCGGCCGTCAGTTCCTGAGACGGTGTCGCGGTGGTGGATGGCGCGCAAGCCGCACTGGCCAGGGCCGCCGCCACCGCGATTCCCAATAACGCGCCCCTGCTGGAATGGCGCCGAAATACCTTCATGAGCAGTGATTTCCTCCTGTTCGAGCGCAGGAGTCATCGTTTGCTCCCTCGCGATTCGAGCCTAGAAATCCGGGCTGGTCGTGCCCATGCTGTGCGCACCCGAATTCCGGGTAGCACCACCTGGTGTCGGTTGGTAGTGCCTGCACTACCAAGGGCAGGTGCGCCGAAAACCTCTCGGGCACAGGGCAAGGTGAAGAAGGTGGCATTGCCCAAGGGGGCGATCTTCGAGCCCTAGGGTCGGCTGTTCAGGCCGCGCGGCGTACCTACGGTTAGCGAGGTAATCAATCAACCTCGCTTTCAGGAGCAGTGAAATGCGAATCAAGTCCTTCATCGCGGCCGGTCTTCTTGCCACCGCCGCCGTCGCCGGGGTGTCGACGGCAGCCACCGCCTCGGCCGCAACGGGCTACTACTACGGCAGCTACGCCACCTATGCGGCATGTGCGTCGGACGGCGCCTCGCCCGCCACCGGCGGCTACTACTGGGAGTGCGTCGACACCTACAGCGGCTGGGATCTGTACATCTACTACTGAGTTGATGCGCTACTCGAATTCGGTATTACCGCACCGTAATTCGAACTCGAAGGGACATCCGGACGATCCGGATGTCCCTTTCGCATATCCGGCGCAGACTCGAGGTGAACCAGTGGCGGTCCTGTCGTCTACTGAACGGACCGTCCTCGCGGATGTCTCGGGGGCGGAGCAACTTCCGTCCAGTACGCGTGCCGAATCGCATCCCACAACCGCGACAGTTCGGGAAATTGCTCGCGCATCTGCACAAGGTCCGGAGCCGGTGCTGCGGCGCACGAAACCAAAGGCTCCTCGGACCCGTTGCATACCAGAATCATCCGAATGCCGCGGCAGTCGATCCGCCATTCGGCAAGCCAGCCGTCTATCTCGGTGCGGTGTACGTGCATTCGCGGATGTGCGCTATCGGGTTCGCACATCGTCCGAGTCGTGCGCCAGCGACTCGAGCCGGTCCAACACTTCACGTAACGTCCCCAGCGTGGCGCCGCCGTGTATCGGTGTGCCGATCCCCGGTGTCGGCGGGTAGTCGATACCTCGCGCCGCGGCGCGCTCACGCGGGCTCATCGACTGCGGAACCAGTCGACCGGCCAGGACAAGCGTGTGCTGCGCCGCCGCTTTCCACACGCACTGATGAATACGGCACGCCCGATGCCGCTGCCACAGCTCATGCGCCAGCTGCACGTCCGCGAAATTGCACAACGGCTGCGGCACAACGAATATCTGTCGCTTGGCCACTCGACCGATGCCGTTGCGGTCGTCGACGATTTCCGGGTCGACCTCCCATCCCTCGTCGTCGATGAGAGAACATGACCCGTCGGCGCGTTCGAGGTATCGCGGACTGTCATCCTCCGCTGCTATCGCGAGTTTCCGGGCATCCTCATCGTCAAATCGCGCGGGTTCTTTCATAGCCTGCCCCCTAACGTCGTCCGGTTTGGTGGCACCCGCCGCCGAGGGGTAAGGCATCGACTCGGCGGCGGGGCTACCGGAAGCGTCCTGCGACCAGCGGATTCGCGCTAGCGTTGCAGTGTGGCCAAGGCGTTGCCAAATGAACTGGCAACGTTGCAACGCTGCTCAGGGCGGTCGCGAGAGGGGGCTGGATGGAGGATTGGAAAGCGTTCGGGGCTGAACTGCGGCGGCTGCGGCTGCAGGCGAGGCTGTCGGTCAGGGAGTTGGCGCGCCTGCTCCGATACGACGCTGGTGCGCTCTCTCGCTTCGAGAACGGTCGCCGCAAACCCCCTCCCGATATCGTTGAGAAGCTCGATCGTGTTCTCGAATCCGACGGGGTGCTCGCCAGCATCTACGAGAATCTGATCGTCGTGGCGGCCGCTGCCGCGCAGGCTCCACTGCTCGAACATGAGTCGGCTGCCTTGGCCGAACGGCGCTATATCGACCGCAGGTTGGCCAAGGACCTTGCGGAATTGCTGTCGGAAACTCGGCGGCTCGAGGATCAGGTTGGTTCCAAACTCGTTCTGTCGCTGGGAGTTCGGCAAACGGGCGTGGCCTCAGCGCTGGCCGTGGAGGCTCGGCGGACGGCCCGCGCCGATATGGTCGACGTTGCCGCTGGATGGCAGCAGTTCACCGGCTGGCTCCATGCCAGCCTCGGCCAGCATGCCGCCGCGGTCCAGCACTATCGCATCGCGCTCGAACTGGCCACCGAGAGTGGCAACCGCGACATGATTTCCACTGCGCTGTCCATGCGCGGCCATGTCGCCTGGATGGCGGGCGAGGTCGGTCCGATGATCGGTTTATCGCGGGCCGCGCAGCGTGATGGCGATGCCCTGAGCCCAACGGTTCTCGCACTGGCCGTTCAGCAGGAGGGGCGTGGACTTGCGATCGAAGGTGATCTCGACGAGTTGGAGGCCAAACTCGAGCAGGCCGCCGAGTTGGTAACGCAGGGCGATTCCGACAAGCCCGATGCCCAGTACTTCTACTCCGACGCATTCATCGAAATGCAGCGCGGCTTGGCCTATCGCTTGGCTCGACAGTGGGACAAGGCCGTCGTATCGCTCAGTCGCGGCTTGGCGGGATTCGATTCCGACCTACGCACATCCGAGTGGGCGACCTGGTACATCGCAGAGTTGGCCTGCGCACTGGCCGGAGTCGGGGAACCCGAAGCCGCCTCTGAACGAGCCTCGGAGGCACTGCGAGTCGGGGTTGCGACGCCAGGTTCCAGGCTGACCAAATTCATTCGAGTTCTCCACCATGAGATGTCAGCGAAATGGCCGACCAACGATGCCGTCGGCGCCCTGGGCGAGGAATTGCGTCAGACCCGCTCGAAACAGGCGAGAGGGTAATTCTCGAGGTCGCGCGAATTACCGGGCTGGTCACAGACTTTCGAGCCAGCTTGCCCATGCGGACCGCCGAGGCTCGAGCTCTGGACGATGCGCTGGCAACCGGCTGCTCCGTAAATGACCGCGTTCTTGTTTCGAGCAACATGGCTGCACCATCGGCGTAAACGGGCCGCTTCTGTTTGGACGATCTTGCGTTCTCCGTCGTACTCGTTGGGCGATGGCTGCGGCCGTTCAGGTTCTGCGCGAGATGACCATGATGTATTCGCAGGGAGCGTTCGTTCGGTTGGCGAAGCCGTGGTCCGCGTCGGCCTGGAAGAACAGGGAGTCGCCTGTGTTCAGGGTCTCGCTGATCCCGCCGATCGCGACGGTGAGGGTGCCTTCGAGCACCACGAGTTGTTTCTCCGTACCTGGCGGATACGCGGGCAGCAGCCCGGTAGAGACCTGTGCGGGGAGGTAGTGGACGACCATCTCGGCTCCTCCCGCGCCCGGGGCCGCTGACACCATGTGCCGTTCGAAGCCGGTTTCCGGGTCACGGAAAACGGGGCGATCGTTCTTGCGCATGACAACGGCCACACCAGACGCGGCAGCAGCTGTCCCACCGATCAGGTCCGAGAGCGACGCGTCGAGCGCGTGGGCGATCCGGGACGCGACGCCGATCGTCGGGCTCTTCTCACCGCGTTCGACCTTGGACAGCATCGCCCGGCTGACCGACGACTGTGTGGACAGCTGCTCCAGCGTCAGGCCCGCCTCCTCGCGGCGTCGCCGCACGTTAGCGCCGAACGCGCCGGCCAGGTCGTCACCGTGCTGTGGTTCAGCCGCGTTTGCGTCTTGCTCGACCACCATGCTCCTCGATCGATGGGTACCTTGCTGCCCACAGTGTAGATTTCTCCTAAAGAAGATGTATTCTTCTATCGGAGACGCGCGATATGCGCCCAACACGACGGAGGTTCCATGCGTTTGATCTCGAGTGGCCAGCACCATGCCACGTTCGAATTCGGCGATCTGCAGGTGATCTCGTTGCGAGACGGGTACATCGACATGCCGCCGACACGGCTCCGCGACGAGGACGGTCGCACGCTCGATGAGCTGCCAGCCGCCGTGCCGCTGGCCGGCGAGAACTTGCGGCTGTCGGTCAACGCCTTCTTCGTCACCGACGGCACTCGGTCGGTTCTCATCGACACCGGCGCGTCCAACGCCTGGCACGACCCCACCATGGGATTGATCTACGACGCGCTCGCCGAAGCGGGAATCGACCGCGCGCATGTCACCGATGTGGCCATCACTCACAACCATGAAGACCATGTGAGCGGCCTGATCGCGCCGGACGGTTCAGAGGCGTTCAGCAAACTCGAGCGCGTGTGGATCGGCGCGGGCGACACCTCGGTGTTCACCGGGCGGCTCGAGCCGATCCGCGACCGGGTGGTACCCGTGTCGGAGAAGGTCGCGATCAATGACTGGACCACCGCGATCCCGACACCGGGCCACACACCCGGTCATACCGTCTACGACGTCAGGAGCGGCACCGGCCACCTGCTCGTCTGGGGCGACACCGTTCACGTTCCCACGCTCCAATTCGATCAGCCGAACGTGTCCTGGGAGTTCGACGGCAACCAGTCCCAGGCCCGCGCCGCGCGAGCGGCCCTCCTCGAACAACTGACCCAGCCACACCACTTCGTAGCCGGCGCCCACCTCGACTCACCCGGCATCGCCCGCGTAACCCCCTCCGGCGATGGTTATGCGCTGGAATACCTCGCACCACCGATCGGCTGATCGAGCCTGTCGGCTCGGGGCGGCGCCGGAGTCGGCAGGACCTCCGGTGGCGGCACCTCATCGCACGTGGCCGCACGAAGGGCGCCTAACGCTGTGAGGTGCTGCCCGCATGACCGAGTAGGGTCCGAACGAAGGTGAGGTCGATCACATACCGGTCGAGGAGGTCTGTATGTCGATAGCTTTTCCAAACGAGTCGCGGGAGTATCGCGAAGCGCGTGACGCGCTGCTGGAACGGGAGATCGAACTCCGGCGGCAAATGGAGGCCGTCGTGGCGCAACGGAGATCATTACCGCCCGGCGGCAAGGTCCCCGAAGACTATGTGTTCGACCGAATCGGCGACGACGGCGCCGCCACGACGGTGCGTATGTCCGAGCTATTCGGCGATAGCGACACGCTGATGCTCTACCACTACATGTTCCCGCGCCACCCCGTGGATGACCGCCCCAGACCGACGCGCGGTATCTTCTCGGAACTGCCCACGGCCGAAGGCCCGTGCCCCTCGTGCACCGCGCTGATCGACATGTGGGACGGCACGACGCCCCAATTCGACGATTTGGGTGGCAATTTGGTGATCGTTGCAAAGGCCCCGATCGAGCGGGTAGCGGCGTTCGCGCAGGACAGGGGGTGGCGAAATACCCGGCTGCTGTCGGCGGCGCACTGCAATTTTCGCGGTGATTATGGCGGCGACGGCGCTGACGGTCACCCCGTACCGCTGCTGACCGTCTTCAAACTTTGGCCCGACAGCACAATACGGCTGCACTGGGCAAGCGAACTCATGTTCGCACCACCGGATGATCCGGGGCAGGCCCCAAGGCACCCGGACACAGTGGAGCCGCTCTGGACACTGTTCGATCTGGCCACAATGCCCCGATTCCGGGAATGGCGAGTTCGACACCTGCCTGCGAATTGGTGACGACACTGATCCACTGAGCCGGACACGACGACGTCGGCGACAAAAAGAAAGCGGGAAGTCCGGAGGTGCCGGTCTTCCCGCTTTCCTTGGTGGCAGGCGAATCGTCCACCCGCCCAATGAGACTCAGTGGCCGCCGTTTTCCTGCAGGCGCTTGAAAGAGGCCTCGATCTCGGCCTCGGCCTCGGCGCGCCCGACCCACTCGGAGCCCTTGACGAACTTGCCCGGTTCCAGGTCCTTGTAGCGCTCGAAGAAGTGCTTGATCGCGGCCAGTTCGAACTCCGGCACATCGGCCAGGTCCTGGATGTGATCCCAGCGCTTATCGCCCGCGGGCACGCACAGGACCTTGTCGTCGCCGCCCTTCTCGTCGACCATCTTGTACATGGCGACCGGGCGTACCTCGATCAGGCAGCCGGGAAATACCGGCTCCGGCAGCAGGACCAGCGCGTCCAGCGGGTCGCCGTCCTCACCGAGGGTGTTCTCGATGTAGCCGTAGTCGGCCGGGTAGACCATGGACGTGTAAAGGAACCGGTCGAGCCGGACCCGGCCGGTCTCGTGATCGACCTCGTACTTGTTCCGAGAACCCTTGGGGATCTCGATGGTGACGTCGAACTCCACGCCATCTCCTTACTCGGTGCTTCTGTGTGGACTGTCGCAAGCGGTCGTTGGAACGCCGACTCGACAGGTGTTCGGGGGGAACGGTGCCGCAACGAGGATAGTGTGGTCCGCGGGCACTTGGGTGCGGTAGGTGGGTGGCCCCGGCGACTGTTCGAGGTCACGGGAAACGACTACGACAGAGACGGCGGGCACGTGGTGGGTGGCAGCAGCAGGAATATCGGTGGCTTGGCCGCCAAGCGGCGCCGAAATATGTGGATCGGCGTCGCGCTCACGCTGGCCTTGCTGCTCGGTGCCGTGGCAGGCGTAGTGATTGCGCTGAAGCCGTGGACCGAGGAATTCCGGCACGGCGGGCTGAAGATCGCCGCGCCACCCGCGCCCGTAAAGCCGATTCCGCAGGTAGCGCCCGCGCCGTCGAATGCGTCCGCACCCACCGCGGCCGGTATCGCCGCCGCGCTCGCCCCGGCAGTCGCCAATCCCGACCTCGGGGCATTCGCCGGTGAGGTCACCGACGCCACCTCGGCGACGGTGCTGTGGAGTGCGACGTCCGATAAGCCGATGATCCCGTCCTCCACCGCCAAAGTCCTCACCACCGCGGCCGCCCTGCTCACGCTGCCGTCGGATCACCGGGTGAGCACCCGCGTCGTCACCGGATCGGCGCCCAATGAATTGGTGCTGGTCGGTGGTGGTGATCCGACGCTGACCGCGCAGCCCGATGGCAACGGGTACTACCCGAACGGGCCGCGGCTGTCGGATCTGGTGGCGCAGATCAGGTCCTCCGGCCACGCCGCCGACACCATCGTGGTCGACACCTCCGCATATGCCGGTGCGCCAATGGCTCCCGGCTGGGATCCGGTCGATATCGGCGAGGGCTCCATCGCGCCGATGGATCCGGTGATGCTCGACGGCGGCCGCCTCGATCCGCTGGTGGAGTACTCGCCGCGCACCCCGACTCCGGCCCTGGCCACCGGCCAGCGCCTGGCCGTCGAACTCGGACTCGATCCGGCCAAGGTACGGATCGGCAATGCCGCCGCCGATGCCACGGAAATCGCGAGTGTCCAGTCCGCGCCGCTGCGCGACCGGCTGCGCGACACGATGGTCCACTCCGACAATGTGCTCGCCGAGGCCATCGGCCGCGAGATCGCGGTGGCGAGCGGCAACGAGCCATCGTTCACCGGAGCCGTCGCCGCACTCGAAACCGCCCTCGGCAAGGCCGGATTCGATATCACCGGCCTCTCGATGCGCGATGCCAGCGGCCTGTCGACCGAGGACCGGGTGCCACCGCGACTGCTCGACAAGATCATCGCCACCGCGGCGAAGCCCAGCGGCGCCAATGTCGTACAGCCGAGCAACACCATGGCAAGGCCGGAAACCGATCGGATCGCGGTCACCTTGGCGCCGATGCTCGACGATCTGCCGATCGCGGGTGCGACCGGGTCGCTGATCAGCCGTTATGTCACGCAGAACCGGGGCGGTGCGGGCTGGGTGCGGGCCAAGACCGGAACTCTGTCGGTGGCGAGCACGTTGGTCGGTTATGTGCTGGACAGCGACGGGCGGGTATTGACCTTCGCACTGATGTCGAACGATCGGCCACCGGAGCTGAGTCGTCCCGCATTGGACGCCATCGCTGGCACGCTGCGCAACTGTGGATGCTCGTGACGGGTGGTTGACCATGTTCGAAGGCACTGACAAACCTGGCGTTATGCCCGCTGTGGATTCGGGTGCGGATGCTCCGGCCGAGCGCAGGCGCTCCGGATTCTCGGGCGCGGTCGATTGGCGACTCGCCGCGCGCACCGGTGCGGCCCTGGTGCCGTCCGGCCCGCGGACCTCACGGTATTCGGCCGAGCAGGTGGTCAGCGAACTCGCCGACGCCTCGGTGCGCGCGGAAGGGCCGGTCCGTGAGGTGAGCGGACTGCTCGACGACAAACCGGTGCCCTCGGCCCGCGTTGTCGACCGGCCCGGCTGGATCACCGCCGCGGCCGACTCCATGTCCCAGCTGACCGGCACCGGCGCGCAGTCCTCGGATAAGGGCCTGCTGTCCGGCAAACCCGCCGGTGTGCAGGCAGGCGCGATGCTGGCCTTCCTCTCCACCGCGATCCTCGGCCAGTACGACCCGTTCACCGGACCCGATGGGACGCTGCTGCTGGTGGCGCCGAACATCATGGCCGTGGAGCGCGCACTCGGGGTTGCGCCCACCGACTTCCGCTTCTGGGTCTGCCTGCACGAGGTGACCCACCGGGTGCAGTTCTCCTCCGCGCCGTGGTTGACCGACTACATGCGCGCCAATGTCGACATCCTCGGCGAGGTCGGTGACGAACCGCTGGCCGATATGCTCGGCCGACTCGTCGACGAGGTGCGCGACCGCCGTCGCCGCACGGCTGCGGACGATCCGAATTCGCGCGGTGTGGTCGGGCTGCTGCGTGCTACCCAAGCTCCAGCGCAGCGCGAGGCGCTGGACCGGCTGCTGATGCTCGGCACGCTGTTGGAAGGCCATGCGGACCACGTCATGGACGCGGTCGGCCCGGCCGTCATCCCCACGGTCGAACACATCCGCGCTGCCTTCGACAAGCGCCGCAAACGCCCGTCCAACCCGCTGCAGCGGATACTTCGTGCCCTGCTCGGGGTGGACGCGAAGGTCGCCCAGTACGTCCGCGGCAAGAAATTCGTGGACGCCGTGGTGGACCGCGTCGGCATGACCCAGTTCAACACCGTCTGGACCAACCCCGAAACCCTCCCTCGCCCAGACGAAATCGAAGACCCCCAGCGCTGGATCACCCGCGTACTCGGCTAACCCGCGTCGCCGCCCCCTCGGTGGTTGCCGCATACGGGGTCTGATCGGTTCGGCGGTAATCTCCGGGTATGACGCGTGCGGCTGGCGGGGCGCCGGGGAGTTCGCGGCGGCTGCCCGAGACCGGGGCGGTGCTCGAGGTGCGGCGCGCGGTGCGGGGGTGGCTGGCTGATTATGCGCCGGAGGCGGGGCAGGGCGTGGCGGTCGCATTGTCCGGCGGTGCGGATTCGCTGGCGCTGACCGCCGCTGCGGTGATCGAGGCCGCCGCGGTTGACGCGCTCGTCGTCGATCATCGGCTGCAGTCCGGATCGGACAGGGTTGCGGCCGAGGCCGCGGCGAAGGCATTGTCGCTCGGATGTCGATCGGCACATGTGCTCCCGGTCGAGGTGGGCAGTGCCGGGGGGCTGGAGGCGGCGGCGCGCCAGGCTCGGTATGCGGCGCTCGATGCGGCACGCGGCGGCCTACCCGTCCTGCTCGGGCACACCCTCGATGACCAGGCCGAAACCGTATTGCTCGGACTCGCGCGGGGTTCGGGTGGGCGGTCGATTCAGGGGATGGCGGCATTCGCGGAGCCTTGGGGGCGGCCGTTGCTCGGGGTGCGGCGGGCGGTGACCAGGCGGTTGTGTGCCGATCTCGGGTTGACCCCGCATGAGGATCCGCACAATTCGGCGCCGGAATTCACCAGGGTGCGGTTGCGCCATGAGGTGCTGCCGTTACTGGAGGAGGTACTCGGCGGTGGGGTCGCGGGGGCGCTGGCCCGCACGGCCGAGCAGTTACGCGATGACGGTGCGGTGCTCGACGCGCTGGCCGACGAACTGCTGCACGTCGCGAGTGCTGCTCCGGTGCGTGCGGGCGGGCCGAGCGGGGGTGACGGTCCTCACAATGACGGCGCGGACAGTGATGGCCCGACCCTCTCGATCGAGACACTCGCCACTGCCCCCGCGGCATTGCGCCGACGCGCGATTCGTGCATGGCTGCGGGCCGGTGGTGCTAAAGCGCTGACCAACAAGCATTTACAGGCGGTTGACGAATTGATTACCGCATGGCGCGGTCAGGGCGGCGTCGCCGTCGGCGGCGGAGCGCCGGGTAGCAGGTTGGTCGCGGCGCGCGAACATGGCAGGCTGACTTTGCGTTTGCATGGGAGCCGATGACACATAATGGATCGGCCGGAAGCGACGCCCGTGGCGCGCACGACGGGCCCGGACAGACGGGTACAGTCGGCCGCAGGCCGTCCGTTGAGAGTGGCGGTGGGCGACGGGCGGGCCCACGAAGGGTCCTGGAACGCCGCCGACACAACACCGGAAGGGAAACCAACTGACGTGTACGAGGGCGATATCGCGTCGGTGCTGATCACCGAGGAAGAGATTGCGGCCAAGACCCAGGAGCTGGCCGAACTCATTGCCAAGCGCTATCCGGCCGATGCCCCCGAGGGTGATCTGCTGCTCGTCGGCGTCCTCAAGGGCGCGATCTTCTTCATGACCGACCTTGCCAAGGCATTGCCGATTCCCACGCAGATGGAATTCATGGCGGTCTCCTCCTATGGATCTTCGACCTCGTCCTCCGGCGTGGTGCGCATCATGAAGGATCTGGACAAGGACATCGCGGGCCGCAATGTGCTGATCGTCGAGGACATCATCGACTCCGGTCTCACGCTGTCCTGGCTCAAGCGCAATCTGTCCACCCGCAATCCGGCCTCGCTCGAGGTCGTCACCCTGCTACGCAAGCCGGACGCGCTACGCACCCATGTGGACGTCGCCCATGTCGGCTTCGATATCCCGAATGAATTCGTCGTCGGCTACGGCCTCGATTACGCGGAGCGCTACCGCGACCTGCCCTATATCGGCACCCTCGACCCGAAGGTCTACGGCGGCTGATTCAGCCCGCCCTCGCGGTGCACAGCGCAACCGTTGCGGTTCGACCAGCACTCATGGCATGAGCGCGAATATCGTTGCGGGCGAACCCGACCCGCCCCGATAGAGCGCGCCGCCAACGAGCACCCAGGCCCCTGTCGCGGGCAGTTCGGCGAGATTCGCCAGACACTCCAGGCTGATCCGGTGGTCGCGATACAGCAGCTTCGATACCGCATAGGTATCGTCGGTCCCCAGATCCGGGCCGAAGGTATCGATGCCGAGTGCCCCGCGCCGCCCGAGCCGCCCGGTCCGCAATAGCCATTCGACCGTCTGGACCGCGAATCCCGGCTGATGGTAGGCACTTTCGTCGGTGCCGATGAACTCCGGCGTCCCCCATTTCCCGTCCCACCCGGTCCACGCCACTACCGCCGACCCATCGGGAATGCGCCCGTGCCGACTTTCCCACTGCTTCAGGTCATCGACGCTGATCGCATAATCCCGATCGTGCACACACTGATCCCGCACGTCGATTTTCACCGCGGGCAGCAATAAATCCGCGAGGTCGAGTTCGTCGGCGGCCAGCCCGTCGGCGTGGAAGTGAATCGGTGCGCCCCAATGGGTTCCGGTGTGCTCGCCCTGCTGGATATGGCGCAGGTAATAGCCGTCGTTCGCCACCGTCGCGGCGATATCGGTGCGGAATTCCGGATCACCGGGAAATAGCGGTGTCGTCGCCGGATCATGCACATGGGACAGACTGACCAGCCGCCGGAACGGCCGCGCGCTGGTCATCGCTGCCGTTGCGGAATCGCCCGCGCCAGGGCCAGCAGATCGGCCTCGAGCATTCGGGCCAACCGATAGCTGAGCACGAACGCCAGGATGCCGCCCACGCTGAGCACCCGCACCGGAAAGAGGATCAGATTCAGATCGGCGGCGTCGACGAAGGTCGCACTGGCCACGCTGAGCAGCGGGACCGACGCGGCCACACCCAGATAGAAATTGCCGCGCGCGGCGACCTTGCGCAATTGCCGTGCGTCCTTGGCGCCGATGCCGCCGCGCACCAGCAGCTGCGGATACACCGACCGCACCGCGAAGATCATGATCGGGAAGAACGGGTAGGCGAGTGCGATTGCGGCGCAAACCAGTTGTGCGGCAAAGAAATGAAAGAAGGTCTGCCGTGGCAGATCGACGCCGGAGAAGGCGAGTGCCAATGGCCATCCCACCCCGGAGACCAGCCAGAAGCTGAACGGCAGCCAGACCGCCCAGTCACCCATGTGCAAGGTGTCACGCCGCGCCGCGGCCAGCAGGCGCGGGGAGTATTCGCGACCGCGCGAGAGTCGCAATCCGATGGTCAGCGGACGGCGGGTGAGGAACAGCAGCAGCAGTGCGGCGATCGGAAAGGTGATCAGATTATTGATCAGACCCACCGTGGCGAACCGTTCCTGATCGGCCGCCGACATCCGATCGATGACCAGCGACTGGTTCAGGTTGATGTTGTAGAGGCTGGCGAGCACATTCGGCACGCCGATGCACAGCCCGAGGATCGGCAGCAGCCAGCGGCGTGCCCGATAGGCCAGGCTGGTCGGTGCCGGATCGACCAACTCCCTGGCGCGGGCGTCGAGGCACAGATCGAGTTGTGCGGCGAGTTCGGCGCCATTGCCCCAGCGCCGTTGCGGATCCGCCTGCAGACATTCGAGCAGCACCCGGCGCAGGGCGCTCGGGGTGTCTGCGGGCAGTTGCGCCAGCGTCGCGTCGGTGACGCCGTGCTTGCGCAGGCGCACCATGGTCGCGAAGGTTTCGGCGCGGGCATCCGGATCGGCGGGCATCGGCGGATCGTCGAAGGGGGCCGCGCCGGTGAGCAATTCCCACAGCAATGCGCCGAGGGAAAAGATATCGCTGCGCGGACCCGGTGCCGGGGCGGCCGGGTCGAGCAGTCCGGCCAGCTGTTCCGGGGAGCGGTACGGCAGTGAATCCGGTTCGACCGCTACCGAATTCGTCACCGATCGCGGCGCGGCCGTACGCACCGCGAAATCGGCGAGCTTGGGTATGCCCTCGGCGGTGAACAGCACATTGGCCGGTTTGATATCGCGGTGCAGTACGCCGCGCTGCTCGGCGTAATTGAGCGCGTCCGCCAGTCGCCTGCCGATCCAGGCGACCGTCTCCGGCCAACTAAGTGTGGCGATTTCGGCGCGCACACTCGAATCGGCCGGGCGGATTTCGCCCTTGGCTTCCATGGCCGTATCGATGGCGCGCAGTAGCAGGACGCCACCGTCGGTCTCCGCACCGCGCCGACGCTGCTCGAGCACCCCGGCCGCCGTGCCACCGGGCAGGTACTGCATGTAGACCAGACGCGTCGATGCGGTCGTCTCCGGTTCCGCCTCCGGTGTGGCGGTGACCAGGCGCTGATCGAAAACCCGCACCAGATGCGGGTGGTCCAGTTGCGCCATGCTGTGCCCGCCCGCCGCCCGACCGGCCGAAAGCCGCACGGCGACCAGGCGCTGCATGGATCGCTGCCGGGCGAGGAAGACCCGGCCGAGTGTGCCGGTGCCCAGATCGGTGAGCAGATCGAAGTCATCGATGCGGCGGCCCGGACGCAGGTCGGCGACCAGTGCGGCCGCGCGCTCGGTATCCGCCGCGGTATCGCCTTCGTCTGCGAAATCGGTCAGCCGCGCGCGGAGGTCCGGCGCCAGCTCCGGATATTCGGTGAGGAATTCATCCAGTTCGAGCGGGCCGTACCGGCGCCGGGCCAGGAACTCCTCGCAGATCAGGTCGACCAATCCCGCACTGTCCTCGACCTCGGGAAATTCCTTGCGGTACTCGGTGATGCGTTTGCCGAGACCCGCCCGGTCCCAGCGATGACGCAGGTCTATGCGGACCAGATCGGTAAGCACCGCCAGCCGCACCTGGGCGCCGTCGGGGACGTATTCGGCGATCAGGGGCGGTTCGGTCCGATCGCCACGGAGGCAGCGCTGCCAGTCTTCGGTGAATTGTCTGATGGGGTCGGTCTCGCCGCGATACGCGAAATCGGCAGATGTCACGATGGCCGCTCCAGCGCGGCGGGTGTGCTGCGCTCCCGCCCTGCCGACACCAGTTCCCGGTCCAGGGTTTCCTCGGGCGCAACTACCCGCTCCAGTGCGCGCAGATCGGCCTCCAGCGCGCGGAAGAGCAGGTAGGAGCCGATGAACGCGATAATGCCGCCCACACACAGCACGCGCACCGCGGCGATCACCATCGGAATATCCTCTGGTGGTAGGAAGGTCACCCCGGCCACCGCGAGCAGCGGCACCGATGCCGCGACCGCCAGATACAGATTGGCGCGGCGGTCCAGACCGCGCAGCCACACCGCGTCCTCGGTGCTGATCTCCCCGTGCCGCAGGAAGATCGGATAGATGCAGCGGACCATGTAGAAGCAAACCAGGAAGAACGGGTACGCCACCGCGATCGCACCACACACCACGATCGAGGTGAGGAAGTGCAGCAGCGCGCGTGCGGGTACATCCCCGGCCGCCGCATCCAGCGCGATCGGGAAGGTGAATCCGGCGATGACCCACAGCGAGAAGACGACCACGACAGCCCTATCGCCGAACAGTAGGGAATCCGCTCTGGCCAGCCGGAGCGTCTCCGAATCGTACCGTCGCCCTCGGCGCAGCCCGTACGGCACCGTCATCACTCTTCGGCCCATATAGAGGATCAGCGTCGCGCCCAGCGGGAAGAAGATGCCGTTCACCACGGTGGTGATGATCATGAAGGTGCGCCCGGCATCGGCGGGTAGCCGGTCCACGATCAGATGCTGGTTGTGCTGGATGTTGTAGGCCGAGGCGAGGATATTCGGGATCCCGATGGCCAGCGTGACGATCACGAGTCGCCACATCCGCATCCGCAGCCGCCAACTGCCGGGCGGCGGGTCGACCAGATCCCGGGCCCTGGGGTCCATGCACAGATCGAACTGCTTGGCCAGCACCGCGCCATTGGACCAGCGCCGCGTCCGATCCGATTCCAGACAGGTCAGCAGCACCCGCCGCAACGCAGCTGGGCAGTCCGCCGGAACGCGTTGCAGCGCAATCTCATCCACCCCGGTGGTGCGGCGTTCCAGCATGCCCTCCAGTGCCGTATCGTCGCCGTGTTCGGTCGCGGTCGCGGTGGAATCATCGAACGGTTTCGCGCCGGTCAGCAATTCCCAGAGCACCACACCGAGCGCGTAGATATCGGAGCGGGTGTCCAGATCCTCGGCGGTGCGCTCGCGGCCGGGATGGCAGGCCTCCAACTGCTCGGGCGACATATACGCCAGCGATCCGCCGAAATAGGCGACCGGACTGGTGCCAGCCACATTGCGGCTGAAGCTGATATTGAAATCGGCCAGCTTCGGTACCGCTTCGGCGGTGAGCAGGATATTGGCCGGTTTCACATCCCGGTGCAGCACGCCGTGCGCGGAGGCGTACTCCAGTGCCTCGGCCAGTCTGCGGCCCAGCCAGGCCACGGTTTCCGGCCAGCTCAGTCCGGCGATCTCGGTGCGCACGCTGGAATCGGTCGGCCGGATCTCGCCCTTCTCCTCCATGGCCGCGTCGACCGCGTCGAGCAGCAACTGGCCGGTGCGTTCCGCGGGCGGGGTCGCGCGCAGCCAGCGCAGCACGCCGAGCAATGTGCCGCCGGGCAGAAATTGCATGTACAACAACCGGAGTCGGCGCATGGCCGGATCGCGGGCGTCCTCCGAGCCGAGCAGCCGCTGATCGAAGACGCGCACGATGTAGTCGTGATCCAGTTGGGCCAGGGTCTGCGGTTCGGTGCCGTGGTCGGCGGAAATCTTCACCGCGACCAATCGCTGCAATGACCGCTGCCTGGCCAGGAAGACGCGGGCAAAGGCGCCGCTGCCGAGCCCGGTGAGCAGATCGAAATCGTCGATGCGCTGGCCGATCTGGATCTGGTCGAGCGCGTCGAAGCTCCCCGGACCGTTGCCGACCGTGGTCCGGGTGGCGGTCGAGGTCCCGATCGAATCGATGGCTGCGGTTGCGTTCGGGTCGATGGCTGCGGTTGCGTTCGGGTCGATGGCTGCGGTTGCGTTCGGGTCGATGGCTGCCGTTGCGTTCGAATCGACGGTTGCGCGGGTCACGTCATTAGCACGAACGGACCCCTTGCTTTGGTTCAGCTGGGTCGATTCGTTCAGTTCGTTGTATTGCGCGGTCCGGGTCTGCTCAGCGGCCGCGCGAGTTCTGGCCAACTCGGTCAGTACGGAATCCTCCAGCACCGCCCGTCGAGTGCTCTGATCGAAGTCGTCGGCATTGAGCAACACGCGCAATTCGGCCGCTTGTTCGGGATATTCCCGCAGACAATCCTTGGGGTCGACGCGCTCGCCGCTTTGCCGGCGGATGACGAACTCTTCATAGACCAAACCCGCTGGAATACCACCCGGTTCGAGTTCGGGGAACTCGGCGCAGTAGTCGAAAAGGCGCTTGCGTGTGGTGGGGTCGCTACTGGATTCGCGGCGTTCCTGGGGCGATGCCCGCTCGGTTACCGTCTCGGTATCCGTCGCGCGCGCCGCAGCGCTGCGCCGGATCCAGCGATGTCGCAGGTCGACGCGGATCAATTCGATCAGTGCCGCCTGGCGCAGGGACTCCGCATCGGGCAGAAAGTCGGCGATCTCCGGCGGTCGGCTGGCGGATTCCCAGCTGGCCGATTCCCATGCGGCGGAGAACGCACCGACAACTTCGTTATCGGTGTGCAGCAGCGGTCCACCCCAATCGCGGGTCGGATCGGAGTCGAGACCGGGGCGGTAAGTCTTTTCGGAATCTGCACTCATTTTCGGACCTAGCTGCTGAGCGGATCCAGAGAATCCGCAGTGTTCGGTCGGTGGATGTGCCGATGAATTTTCCGCCACACCCGACGCCATCGTCCCCCGAGCAGTAATCGGAATGATAACTTGCGGCTCAACAGCGGATCACCCGATTTCGACAACCACGCGACGGGGAAGAACCAGCACATGCAAAAAGCAGCCACGGGCACGAAGGCGGTAGCCGAACGTGACCGCAAAGCCATGACTCCGGCAGCCCAGCCCCCGGAGATGCAGACCGCCAACGGGGTGTCCGGTGCGGCGGCCGACGCCGTGCATACTTCGATGGAATCCAGCATGCCACGCGAATCCGGCATGGCACGAGGTCCGGCCTCGGCGATGGCCGCGAGCGTGCGCGACGGCTCGCTGACACCGACCCAGACGGTCGGCACCGCCCTGGACCGGATCGCCGCCGGAAATCGAAAGACGAACGCTTTCGCCGTCGTTCGCTCGGCCACGGCGCGGGCCGAGGCGCTCGCGCTGGAACAGCGCTCCGATCTGGACGTGCTGCCCTTGGCGGGTGTTCCCATTGCGATCGAACACAACATCGCGGTCGAGGGCGAGTCGACGTCGGCCGGTTCCACGGCGACCGATACCGGTCCGGCCGCCGCCGACCATCCGGTGGTGCGCCGACTGCGGGCCGCCGGCGCGGTGGTGGTCGGGCAGACCGCGGTATCGGAGCTGGGGCTGTGGAGCACCACCGAGAGCGAGGGCCGGATCACCCGCAACCCGTGGAATTCCGCGCGCAGCACCGGCGGATCGTCGGGCGGCTCGGCCGCGGCGGTCGCCGCCGGGCTGGTACCGGTGGCACACGGCAGTGACGGGCTCGGTTCGGTGCGGATTCCCGCGGCCTGCTGTGGGGTGTTCGGGATCAAGCCGGGACGGCACACCGTGCCAGCCGAGTGCGGCGTCGATTCCTGGTCGGGGATGGTCGAAAGCGGTGTGCTCGCAACCACGGTCGGTGATGCGGCACTCGCGCTATCGGTATTGGCCGCGCGCCCGGACCTAGCCGAGCTAGATCCGCCGGGCCGACTACGCATCGGGCTGGCCGTTGCGCCGCCCTCACGTTTGTTCCGGGTCGATCGGCACTGGACCGTGGCGGCTCGCACCGCCGCCTCGGCCGCCGTCGCGGCCGGGCACCTGGTGGAGCCCGCGACCCTGCCGTATGGCGAATCGATCATCTCCGTTGGCCTGCGCTGGCTGGCATTCGCCGCCCGCGAGGCCGTGACACTCGTGCACCCCGAACGTTTGCAGCCGCGCACCCGCCGACACCTCGCACTCGGCCGGTTGGTCCAGCGCCTGCGGCTGATCCGCCCGGCTCAGGTGGACCGGGTGGAGGCGCGACTGCTGGAATTCTTCGAGCGCTACGACGTCGTGATCACCCCGACGCTCGCCGCGCCGCCGCCGCGGGCCCGGGCCTGGCACACCCTGGGCTGGTTGGCGAATGTCGTTACCAGCGCACGGTATTCATCGTTCACACCGCTGTGGAACCTGGTCGGCTGGCCCGCCGCCTCGATCCCGATGGGTATGCACCCCGGCTCGAAGACGCCGGTCGCCGCCCAGCTCGCGGCACCGCCCGGCGGTGAATCGACCCTGCTGCGCCTGTCGGCGCAGCTCGAGTCGATCCACCCCTGGAAGCGAACGGTGAGCGACTAACTCGCGACGGCGGCCTGGTGCTGGACCGAGAAACCGCCCTCTACCGCGCGTGTGGCGAATTCGAGAATGGTCGGCCGGTTATCGTCGGCGCGCCAGGCGACGGCCAGTTCGCACGGGGCGAGCCCGTTGAGCGGGCGGGCGGTCAGTCCGGGCCAGCGGTACATCGGCACATTGTTCTCGGCGAGCAGGCAGACGCCGAGGCCGAGGCTCACCGCCTCCAGCTTGTCCTCAGGGGTCGCCGCCTCGGCGCCGATCTTGGGCTGACGGCCATTGCGCGCGTCGTTGCCGAGCCAGAAGTCGCGCACCGCACCGGCCTCGGTGGGCAGCGCGATGAACGGTTCGTCGAGCAGGTCGGCGAAGTCGATGGTCTCGTTATCGGCCAGCGGATGGTTCTCTGGCAGCAGCACCCAGCGCGGTTCGGTGCGCAGCACCTGCCAGCGGAACCGGTTCGGATCGGGCAGCGGAAGCCAGACCATCGCCAGATCGGCCTGCCGACCGGCCAGACCGCTGGACGGGTCGGTCCAGGAGGCGGCGTGCAGGGCGAGCCGGTGCCCGCTCGCGCTCTCCAGATCGTTGAGCAGACCGCGGCCGAGTGCGGACTGGATGCCGACGCGCAGCACCTCACCCGCCTCCTGCAGGGAGACGTTGGTGACTTCCCACAGCTCCAGGATCTTGCGGGCGCCCTCGAGCAGTTCCTTACCCGCGACGGTCAGCGCCACGCTGCGCTGGTTGCGGTCGAACAGGACCACGTCGAGCTGGCGTTCCAGTTGACGAATCTGACGCGACAGGGTGGGTTGAGCGATGTGCAGCCGCTGAGCGGCGTTGGTGAAGTGCAGTTCCTCAGCGACGGCGACGAAATACCGCAGGTCGCGCAAATGCGGGTCCATAGCCCCTTGCTATCAGAATCGGTCCTGAATTTCTAGCCTATTGAGGCCGGAAAGTCTGGATATGGCAGCTGAAACAGTCGACAGGTTTGTTAGAGACAGCATATGGCCTGTCATGGTCATTTGCACCATCGACTTGGCGAATCTCCGGCACTCGTGGTGCGTGCGACCTCGCCGAAGCTAATTGGGCAGATGACCAGCAATGATGTGGCGTGAGGCAGGCTCGGAGCCTCGGTTTCGGTGTGTTGAAGTGTGGCCGGTCACCCTCGGGGAAACCGGCCCGCAACGACGTCGGAGCCGTTACAACCATGAGTAGTGAGATTGGTCACAATTACGTTTGCAGTCGCCGAAGCGCAAGAGGGCGCCGTGGTCGCGACAACACGACCACGGCGCCCTCCATGCGCGATCAGAGGCCGCGCGCGCGATCCTCGTACGCCTTGCGCTCGACCGCGTCGACATCGTCGAGGAAGGCATTGCTGGACCCCAGCGCCCTGGCCAGTCCATCGGCCACCGGTTCGGGCAGCAGATTCACCAGCTGCGAGAGCAGACCGGCCACCGCGGTCACCCGGACCTTGGATCGGGGTGCGGCGATCAACGCGACGATGGCGTCGGCGATCTCCTCCGGCTCGGCCGGGCGCAGCAGCTTCGGGCCGCTCACACCGGAGCCGAGTTCGGTATTGGTCAGCGTCGGCAGCACCGAGGAGAACGCGACACCGGAACCCCGGTACTCCTCCCGCAGCGTATCGGTGAAGCCCAGCACCGCATGCTTGCTGGCGTTATAGGTCGCCAGGCCGGGGATATGGGTCTCACCCGCGAGCGAGGCGATATTGATGACGTGTCCGCGTTTGCGCGGCAGCATCCGGGCCAGGCCCAGTTTGGATCCGAGGATCACACCGTAGACGTTGATATCGAGGATGCGGCGGGTGATCTGGTCCGGCTCGTCGACGAATTTGCCGGTCGGCATGATGCCCGCGTTGTTGATCAGCACATCGATCGGACCGACGGTGCGCTCGACCTCGTCGAGGAAGCTCTCGAACGAGATGGCATCGGTGACATCGAGCCTGCCGTACAGCTCGAAATTCCGGGTGGTTCCGGACTCCTTGACCGTGGTCTCGTCGATATCGCCGATCGCGATCTTGGCGCCGAGCGCTTGGAGTGCGGTCGCCGTGGCCAGTCCGATGCCGCGCGCACCGCCGGTGATCACGACGACCTTGCCACGGATCTTCGCCACATCCGTGTTGGATTTGCGGCGCTCCCGGTGCCCTCCGTGGTCACGCTCCGCGGCCGCCTCCGGGCCCGTCGCTCGCGCCGCGGTCACTTGTTGTCTCCCTTGAGCTTCAAGATGGCCGGAATATTGATCCGCCGCAGACCGCGAGCCCCTGCCGCGCGCATCGCGCCGAGCCCGAACAGCACCTTCGGTATCTGGTACGGGAACCAGAGCAGTTCCTTCTGCTGGGTCGGCAGGATCGGCGTGGTGATCGCCTTCTGCCTGCAGTACTTGCGCACCCCGTCCGGACCGCCCCAGCGGGCGCCGACCCCGGACTGCCCCCAGCCGCCCATCGGCAGTGCGAAGCTGAACAGATTGACGAAGACATCGTTGATATTCACCGCGCCGACATCGAGTTCGCGGGCCACCCGCTCGCCGCGCTCCTTGTCCCCGGTCCACACCGAGGCCGACAGGCCGTAGACCGAATCATTGGCCAGCCGAACGGCTTCCGCCTCGTCGGTGACCCTGATCACCGGCAGGGTCGGGCCGAAGGTCTCCTCGGTGATGCAGGACATGCTCTGGTCGACATCGACCAGCACGGTCGGCTCGAACAGCGTGCCGACACCGGTCCGCTTGCCACCGGTGGTGACCCGGGCACCCGCCGCGATGGCCTCGTCGACATGGCGCTGCACGATCTGGACCTGGTTCTCGTTTGCGAGCGCGCCGACGTCATGTTCGGACTCGCGCCCGTCGAGGCCCTGACGCAGATTCTGGACCGCGTCGGTGAGTTTGGCGACGAACCTGTCGTAGACCGGCGCCTCGACATACACCCGTTCGACCGAGATGCAGACCTGGCCCGAATTGAACATGCCGCCGAAGGCGATGCCGTGCGCGGCGCGATCCAGGTCGGCATCGGCCAGCACGATGGCCGGATCCTTACCGCCCAATTCCAGGCTGTAGGGAATCATCCGCTCGACGCAGGCGGCCGCGATCTTGCGCCCGGTCGCGGTCGAACCGGTGAACTGGATGTAGTCGGCGTTCTCGATCACTGCGGCGCCGGTCGCACCCGCGCCGGTGACCACGGCGAAGACCGGCGGTGCGCCGATTTCGGCCCAGCCCCTTGCCAATTCGAGCGCAGAGAGCGGGGTCACCTCCGAGGGCTTGAGGATCACCGCGGCGCCAGCGGCCAGCGCCGGGATCACATCGATGACCGGCATGGCCAGCGGGAAGTTCCACGGTGTGATCACGCCGACCACCGGATACGGCTTGTACACCGTGGTCAGCTTCTTGACCCGGGCCAGCGGGCTGTGTGGCGAGGGATGGTCGTCGGCGAGGAATTTGGCGGCCCGGCGCGCGTAGTAGCCGATCAGATCGGTGGAGAAGGCCGGGTCGATCAGCGCGTCCACCCGTGGCTTGCCCGTCTCGGACTGCAGCACGTCGGCCAGGTGCTCGGTATTGTCGATGATCCAGTCCTGCAGTTTCAACAGCCATTCCTTGCGGCCGTCGGGGCCGATGGCCTCCCACTCCGGCTGGTACAGGCGCAATTCACGGATCTTGGCTGCGACCGCCTCGGCGCTCTGTTCCGGCACGGTGCCGACCACCGCACCGGTACCCGGATTGCGCACCTCGATCAGCGTCGGATCCGTCGTTTTTGCCGCTGTCTTGCGTGCCGTCGCTTTCTTTGCCGCGCCGGGCACCGATTCGGTGTTGGTCACTGCTGTTCTCCCACTGACGTTGTGCTGTGAACCGCTGGCAGCCGACTACTGTGAATCAGCTCACTGACCTATGATCGTGACACAAGATTGTGGGACTTTCTTGGGCCTTTTTGTCAACCGACTCGGTTGATTTTGTATCAAAAGTACAACTCGGAGGAATCATGGTCGCTGCCTCGACCGATCGTCCGGCGACCACGGAGCCGCTGCGGACCGATTCGGATCCGAACGTCGAGGTCGTGCGCGACTGGCTGGCCGAATATGTCTACGAGACGATGCGGACCCAGACGCTCGAGCAGATCGTGGACCGGCTCGACAACGCGATCATCGCTCGCATCCCGGAGCTCGCCGACCGCGATATCCGCCGTGATCTCGCGGCCAGCACCAGGGCACATGCCAGGGTCATGCTGAGCGGGTTGACCAGCGACACCTTCGATTTCCCGCTGCCCGACGAGGTGCACGCCTTCGCGCGCACGATCGCCCGGCGCGGCTTCCAGCTGCGACTGCTGCTGCGGACCTACCACGTCGGGCAGGAGGCCGTACTCGACTACATGAGCGATGCGATCGAGGAGCGCCGTCCACCACAGCAGATCGAGCGCGCGGTCATGCTGCGGCTGTTCGAGCGATCGATCAGATGGGTCAGCAATTCGGTGGAGGCGCTGACCGATACCTACATGGAGGAACGCGAACGGATCCTGCGCGCCGATCTCAACCGCCGCTCCGAAACCGTCCGCGCGCTATTGGCCGGCGGCGACGTAGATATCGACCAGGCCTCGATTCGGCTCGGATATCGCCTCGCCCAACAGCATTTGGCCTTCGTGCTCTGGGCCGACGAGTCGGGCGACGCCGAGATGAGCGGACAGCTGGATCGGGTCGCGGCGCGACTGGCGGCCGCGCTCGGCAGCACACGGGTGCTGACGGTTCCGTCCGGTGCGAGTGGCATGTGGGCCTGGGTCGGCTTGGATGACGAGGCGCATGCGGCGCACGTGGCCGAACCCGGTCGGCTGGCACGACTGGTGGCCGGATCGGTGGAGCCGCCGATGCGGGTCGCCTTTGGTGTGCCAGCGGCGCACCTGGCCGGATTCCGCAACAGTCATCGCGAAGCTGTCTCGGCCAGGCAGGTGGCCGAGCGCAGCGCGACGGCAGCGCGGATGACCGGCTATCGCGAGGTGGAGATCGCCTATCTGGTGGGCGCCGACGACGCGGCCATGCGCGGTCTGATCGGACGCGAATTGCGCGCGCTGGCGGGCCGTGATGCCAATGCCACACGCCTGCGCGAAACACTGCACGCGTATCTGAAGAGCCATCGCAGCCCGGAGGCCACGGCGAAACTACTGGGTGTGCACAAGAACACGGTCCGCTATCGGATCCAGCGGATCGAGGAACTGCTCGGCCATCCGATCGAAGCGCGCGGGCTGCCGCTCGAGATCGCGCTGGCCTGCGTCGCCACTTACGGCACGGACGCCCTACCTTGAACTGCTACGAACTATTCCGTCTCCGCACCCGCACGTTCGCGGCGTGGTGGCGGTTCGGTGGTCGGTGCGACTCGCGCATTCGGCAGATCCGCGAGCAATTGCGTTGTCGCGGCCGCGATGGCGTGCACCGCCTTGTCCACCGCCGCCTTGGTTGTGGTGCTCAGGCCGGACACGCCACCGACCGTACGCACGTACTGCAGTGCGGCAGCATAGATTTCCTGCTCGGTAGGCGCAGGATCCAGGCCACGAAGGAGGGTGATGTTGCTACTCATGCGTGCACATTAGCCCTCAGTACTGCTGCTCGGCAGGACAAGAATCCAATCCGACAAAGCCGGACGATTACTCAGCCGCTTCCAAGATCGATGGGGAACAATCGGTGGCATGCCTGCCCGTGGTGTACCCACCCTGACCACCTTCCCCTACGAGGAACTCGACAAGCGGGAAGAGGATCATTGGTCCGGCGCGGCGATATCGGATGACGAACTGCGCGCCCTCGCGCTCGGCGGCTTCTATTCGGCGCGCTGGGACGCGTTCCACGATGCGCTGCTGCTGGGGCCCGAGCGCGACCATCCGCTCGGCGACCGCCGCGAACTCGCCATCGATACGCTGACCGGCGCATGGGGCATAACCGACGGCACCGAGGCGCAGGCCTCCATGGAGCAGTTGCTCAACGGTATGCACGCACCGCTGTACGCGATGGTGCATCCGCTGGTGATGGCATCGATCAATGCCAGTGAACGCGACCGGTTCGGTGAGCGGGCCGATCGGCATCGGGCCTTCCTGCGTCAGGTCGGTTCGTTCCGGGGGATGGACAATCCGGAGGCGCTGGTCCGCGATTACGACATCTGGTCGCAGGCGATCAAGATCGGCTTCACCGATCATCTGGCCCGGCCGCTGCCGAGCGATATCCATGCCTGGGATCTGGCCCGAGTGGTCGCGGTGGCCCGAATGGCTTTCACCGCAGGCTATCTCGATGCCGAGGTGGCCTGGGACTATCTGCTGCGGGCACTGCCGCTGGCCCAGCGCAAATATCAGAACTGGCGCCAATTCGGCGATGCCTACCTGACCGGCTGGACCTACTGGCAGGCCTGTGAGGATCTGGCCGAACTGAAAAACGGCGGCGTGGATCGGCGCATGGAGCTGTTGCGCCTGTGGCTGCGGCCGACGAGTCCCTGGCGGCGGATTACCTTGGCGGAGCCCAGCGCTGGGAAGTAACCACCACGCGCGAGTCTTACGAGTGCCGTTCGCGGCCCGTCTCGCGTCTGCGCGAAGGCGCGGCCGTCGAACTCAGCCGAGTGGCCGAAGCGCAGGCGATGCAGTCGCGAGTCTCGACGGCTCGGACGCGCGGCCCACCCGTCGCCCGACCATCACCCCTCATCGAATCGCTACGCGATGTTCGCGGATTGCATGACCCCGGCCGGTGTCGGTGGTCTGATCCGCGCGGCCGTCGCCAAGACCGGCGCCACCATCACCCCCGGCGCAGAGGCTGAATATCCGGGGCCGCCTACACGCAGCGCCGCAGGCGCGGCAAATCGAACACAGTCAGTTCCCGTCGGGGAGTGAGCGCAGGATTCCTCGGCCGTAACGCTGGAACTGTCCGTCATCGACCATGCCGAGGGAATGCCGTTCCACCAGTAACTCCCACTCGGAATAGAGCTGGGCGACACCGGGATCGGCCGGACCCGCTGCGCCGTTCGCCGAATCACGCCGGACGGCGAAATTCACCGCACAGGTGACGCGTTCGGTATCGGCTCGGTCGGTGCCGGTGAAACGCAGCGTGATATTCCCGTCGTGTACGTCGATACCGGTTTCGCCGCGCGCCGAACCGATCTCGCCCGGCGCCCCTGCGGCGCCCTCGGTGGTGCGTGCCCACAGGACGGCGGGGATGGGTAGCTCATGTGCGTATTTGTCGCCGGTGCCGATGGAAATGAACAGCAGTCGCCCAGTGGTCGCGGCCAGCAGGCCGGGGCCGCGGCCCGCGGGCGGATGTGCGATGGCGATCGCGGTCTCGAGCACATATTCGTCGGCGGTGACATAGCGATGCAGTGCGTCTATCGCAGACTTGGCATCGCGCTTGGGTGCCATCCGCCGCACGGCGCGATCGACATCGGCTCGGGTCGGCCCGTTCTTACCCCACTGCGGGGCGGGCGGCTGTAGATCGGGGGCGGCGACATCGACGCGCTGACCGGCCAGGATCTGGTCATTGATGCGCTCGACGATCTCGGCGGCCGCGGGGAAGTCGTGTTCGGCGATGAGGACGGGCAGCGGTGTGCGGTCGGCGGGCACGCCGGTCAGCACGGGAGTCGGATAGCGTAGGTAGATCTCGATGACGACCGCGTCGTCGGCACGTCGGTTGAGCCGGACCTTGAGTAGGTCGGTCACCGGCACATCCAGCACGCGCTCGCCGTCACTGCCCGGTCGCAGCACGATCAATCGCCCGCGTCCGTGCCGCAGTATCGCTGTGGGTGTCCGTAGCTCGACTATGTCCATACCCCCTGCGCTCTGTTGTTTACGGTGCTCCCGGGGCCCACGTGGGGTACGCAAGCTACCGCCTTCGGGCCCGTCGCTCGCACCGCGGTGTTGTGTCGTCGCTCACGATAGGCCGAACATGACATGATTGTGACCACTTGGAGTAACCCCGACCGGAGACCTCGGGAACCACGAACGTTCCCCAGCCGTTTACCTGTCGAACTACACCAGCTGCCGAACTGCGCGATGTATCGACTAGACCGTACGCGGTAACGTGGCCTGTCCGCATCCGATCCACCGGACGGGACGCGCCCGACGCCACGCTAGGCATGCACCGGAGACACCGGAAAGGACTGGCCGCCCGGCCTAAGCTCTATGAACCGCAAGACTGTGTTTCGCACTCTGGCCATAGTCGCGGGCATTGCGCTCGTGATCTATGCGTTCGGCTACTTCAGCAATGACACACGCGGCTGGAAGAGCGTCGATACCTCGGTGGCGTTGAGTCAGCTGACCGACAAGAGCAACGTCAAGAACGTCCAGATCGACGACCGCGAGCAGCAGCTGCGCATCGAGCTGAACAATGGGACCGACGCCACTTCCGGCTCGAAGAAGATCCTTGCCAAGTACCCGGGTGGCAGTGAGACCTCCAACCAGGTCTTCGACGCCGTGCAGAAGTCCGGCGCACCCTTCAACACCGTGGTCAAACAGGACAACGTGTTCTCCCAGATCCTGGTGTTCGTACTGCCGATGGTGATCTTGTTGGGGCTGTTCATCTTTGTGATGTCCCGCATGCAGGGCGGTGGCCGCGGCGGCATGATGGGCTTCGGCAAATCGAAGGCCAAACAGCTGACCAAGGACATGCCGAAGACCACATTCGCGGATGTGGCCGGTGCCGACGAGGCCGTCGAAGAGCTCTACGAGATCAAGGACTTTCTGCAGAATCCGGTGCGCTACCAGGCGCTCGGCGCGAAGATCCCCAAGGGCGTGCTGCTCTACGGCCCGCCCGGTACCGGTAAGACCCTGCTCGCGCGTGCCGTCGCGGGTGAGGCCGGGGTGCCGTTCTTCACCATCTCCGGTTCGGACTTCGTCGAAATGTTCGTCGGTGTCGGTGCCTCTCGGGTGCGCGACCTGTTCGAACAGGCCAAGCAGAACAGCCCGTGCATCATCTTCGTCGACGAGATCGACGCGGTCGGCCGCCAGCGCGGCGCCGGCCTCGGCGGCGGTCACGACGAGCGCGAGCAGACCCTGAACCAGCTGCTGGTCGAGATGGATGGCTTCGGCGATCGCACCGGCATCATCCTGATCGCCGCGACCAACCGCCCCGACATCCTCGATCCGGCGCTGCTGCGTCCCGGCCGGTTCGACCGCCAGATCCCGGTCAGCAATCCGGACCTGGCCGGTCGGCGGGCCATCCTGCGGGTGCATTCGCAGGGCAAGCCGATTTCGCCGGAGGCCGATCTCGACGGCCTGGCCAAGCGCACCGTCGGCATGTCCGGCGCGGATCTGGCCAATGTCGTCAACGAGGCCGCCCTGCTCACCGCCCGCGAGAACGGCGCGGTGATCACCGGCGAGCAGCTCGAGGAATCGGTGGACCGCGTCATCGGTGGTCCACGCCGCAAGAGCCGCATCATCAGCGAGCACGAGAAGAAGATCACCGCCTACCACGAGGGCGGCCACACCCTGGCCGCGTGGGCGATGCCGGATATCGAGCCGGTCTACAAGGTCACCATCCTGGCCCGCGGTCGCACCGGCGGCCACGCCATGACGGTGCCCGAGGACGACAAGGGCCTGATGACCCGCTCGGAGATGATCGCCCGCCTGGTGATGGCAATGGGTGGCCGCGCGGCCGAGGAACTGGTGTTCCACGAGCCGACCACCGGTGCCTCCTCCGATATCGATCAGGCCACCAAGATCGCCCGTGCGATGGTCACCGAATACGGCATGAGCGCGCGCCTCGGCGCGGTGCGCTACGGCCAGGAACAGGGCGATCCATTCCTCGGTCGCTCGATGGGCATGGGTTCGGACTACTCACACGAGGTCGCGGGCGCCATCGACGAGGAGGTGCGCAATCTCATCGAGGCCGCGCACACCGAGGCGTGGGCCATTCTCAACGAATATCGCGATGTGCTCGACGTGCTGGCCACGGCGCTGCTGGAGCGCGAGACACTGCACCGCAAGGATCTCGAGGAGATTCTCGCCGCGGTGGAGAAGCGGCCGCGGATCACCGCGTTCAACGATTTCGGTGAGCGTGTCCCCTCGGATAAGCCGCCGGTGAAGACCCCTGGCGAACTGGCCGCCGAACGCGGTGAGCCGTGGCCGCCGCAGGAGCCGGTCAAGCCGCGGCTGCCGCAGCGCGAAGCCGCCTCGGCCAATGGCTACCCGGACGCCGGTTACCAGGAACCGCGCTACGGCGGCTACGCACAGCAGCCCGCGACCGGTTATCCGCTGCCGCAGGCGCCGACCCAGGCATACCCGCGGCCGGGATCGACGCACGGCTCGCGACCCGACTACGGTGCCCCGGCCGGTTGGTCGGCGCCGGGCTGGCCGCCGCGTGACGAGCCGCAGCAGCAGTCGGGTCAGCCCGGTCACGGCGGCTGGCAGGGTGAGCCGCAGCCGCGCCACGGGTACCAGCAGCCGCAGCAGCAGTGGGGTCAGCAGGGGCACGGCAACGACCCCTACGACGAGCCCGCCACCGGCACCGGGAATAACGATGGCGAGAACCACGATTGGGATGGACCGAACGGTCGGCACTGACCAGTGGCGATTAGGCTCGACCATCTGGGTGCCGGGTGATTGCCGGTACCTGAGATTTTGGAGGTGTCTCGCTTGTCTGCCAACAATCACGTCGGTGGCCGCCGCACTGGCAATGCCGCCATCGACGAAGCGGATAAGGTCCAGCACAACGGTTCGGGGCCGGCCAAGCCGGAGCTGGTCGCACTCGAGACAGGCCGCTCGTTCGATCAGGCCCGCGCCGAGGCGGCGATCCGGGAGCTGCTGATCGCGGTCGGCGAGGACCCGGACCGTCCGGGTCTGATCGATACGCCCTCGCGGGTTGCCCGCTCCTATCGGGAGATGTTCGCCGGGCTCTACCTAGAGCCGGATTCGGTGCTGAACACCACCTTCGACGAAGGCCACCAGGAGCTCGTGCTGGTGCGCGATATCCCGCTGTACTCGACCTGTGAACACCACCTGGTGTCCTTCCATGGCGTCGCGCACGTCGGCTATATCCCTGGGACGCACGGCCGGGTGACCGGACTGTCCAAGCTGGCCAGGCTGGTCGATCTCTACGCCAAGCGTCCGCAGGTGCAGGAGCGGCTGACCAGCCAGATCGTCGAAGCCGTCATGCGCAAGCTGGATCCGCGCGGCGCGATCGTCGTGATCGAGGCCGAGCACCTGTGTATGGCCATGCGCGGCATTCGCAAGCCCGGCGCGAGCACCACCACCTCCGCAGTGCGCGGCCTGCTGCAGACCAGTGCCGCCTCGCGGGCCGAGGCCCTCGATCTGATCCTGCGCAAGTGAGGCAGGGCGCGGTGGAGCTGCACGGACTCGCGCGCAGCGGTCGCTCCTGTGTGGTGATGGGCGTGGTGAATGTCACCAGCGACTCATTCTCCGACGGCGGCCGCTACCTCGATCCGAGCCTGGCCATCGCGCACGGCATCGAGCTGTACCGGGCAGGTGCCGACATCATCGATATCGGTGGCGAGTCGACCCGACCCGGTGCGGTGCGAATCGATCCCGAAACCGAGGCCGCGCGTGTGGTCCCGGTGATTCGCGGATTGGTCGCCGCGGGCGTGCCGACCAGCGTGGACACCATGCGGGCCGGTGTCGCGGCGGCCGCGATCGCCGCCGGTGCCGCTGTGGTCAACGATGTCTCCGGCGGCCGCGCCGATCCCGATATGGTGAAAGTCGTTGCGGCGGCGCAGGTCCCGTGGATTCTCATGCACTGGCGGGCGGGTGCGGACTATCGGCACACGGGTCCGGCCGACCACTACGACGATGTGGTCGCCGAGGTGCTCGCTGAATTGACGGCGCAGGTCGAGCTGGCCGTCGCGGCCGGCGTCGACCCGTCCCGGCTGGTACTCGATCCCGGTCTCGGTTTCGCCAAGAACGCCGAACACAATTGGGCGCTGCTCGGTGCGCTGCCCGAACTGGTCGGCCACGGGCTGCCGATATTGATCGGCGCCTCCCGAAAACGTTTCCTCGGCGCCCTGCTCGCCGATGCCGCTGGCCCGCGCCCACCGGATGGCCGGGAGACCGCCACCGCGACGGTGTCGGCGCTGGCCGCGCTGCACGGGGCCTGGGGTGTCCGCGTCCACGATGTGCGCGCCTCCCTGGACGCCATCGCCGTAACCGACGCCTGGCAGCGCGCCGCCCGGCACAGCACGCGAGGAGCCGCGACATGAAGGTAGGCCGGGAGACGGCCGGGCGTGAGCAGCTCGACCGGATCGAGCTGTGCGGGCTGCGTGCCTACGGCTATCACGGCTGCTTCGACCACGAACGCCGCGACGGTCAGGAGTTCGTGGTGGATCTGACGGTGTGGGCCGATTTCGCGGCCGCCGCGGCCACCGACGACCTGGCCGACACCATCGACTACGGCGGCCTCGCCGAGCGCGCGGTCCAGATCATCCAGGGCCCGCCGCGCAATCTCATCGAGAAGGTGGTCTCCGAGATCGCCGACGATGCGATGACCGATCCGCGCATCCAGGCCGTCGAGGTCGTGGTGCACAAGCCGTCCGCGCCGATCCCACACACCTTCGCCGATGTCCGCGTCGTCACCTCACGGCAGCGGGGGTCACTGACATGAGCAGTGCCGTACTCTCGATCGGCTCGAATCTGGGCGACCGGCTCGCGCATCTGCGCGGCGTTGTCGACGGACTCGGGCGGCGGGCGGTCGCGGTATCGCCGGTGTACTCGACCGCGCCGTGGGGCGGTGTCGAACAGGACGACTACCTCAATGCCATTGTGCTGGTGGAAGATCCGGAATTCGGTGCGCGTGACTGGCTGCGCATCGGCCAGCAGCTGGAACAGGCCGCGGGGCGGGTGCGCGAGGTGCGCTGGGGCGCGCGAACCCTCGATGTCGATGTGGTCTGGTGCGCCGAGGGCGGACAGGTCTGCCACAGCGACGATCCGGAACTGACCCTGCCGCACCCGCAGGCCCGCAACCGGGCCTTCGTACTGATTCCGTGGTTGGACGTGCAGCCGGATGCGGTACTCGAGGTCGACGGGACCGCGCGGCCGGTGCGCGAGCTGCTCGCCGAACTCGACGCGGCCGAGCGCGCGGGTGTCCGATCGACCGAATTCGCGCTGCCGGGCGCGGCCGCGGCGGGGGGATCGGCGTCGTGAAGCTGAAGCCGACCCGGATCCTGGACCTCGTCGCAAATGTCGTTATCGCGGCCCTGATTGCCTGGCTGCTCACCCGCATGGCCTACGGCAGCTTCCCGCCGATCTCGATCTATGCGGGTGCCTCGCTCTATCCGGTGGCCGCGATCGAGATCGCGCTCGGCTTCGTGATCCGCTCGCGGGTCAATGAACATCAGATCGGTGACGGCACCCATCAGTTGCATCCGATCACCGCGGCCCGTGCGGTCGCGCTCGCCAAGGCGTCCACACAGGTCGGTTCGCTCGCCGCCGGTGTCTGGCTGGGCTTCCTGTTCTGGGTTTATCCGCAGCGCGGCACCTTGAATGCGGCGGGTGCGGACAGTCCGGGCGCCATCGTCGGGATGCTGGCGGGGGTGGCATTGGTTGCTGCGGCGCTCTGGCTGGAGTATTGCTGCCGCGCTCCCGAGGACCCTTCCGACGATCCGGCAACTACGTAGAAAATATTCTTGCTGTTATTCCCCTGTGAGAATCTGGGCGCGGCTGGCTGATCAAGCTACCCTGGCGTGCATGGTTTCGCCCTCCCGTACCAGCACCTCTCGTCGACGGCAGGACGACGCGGGAAAATTGTTCATTGGCGCCCTGATTCTTCTCGGTCTGGTTGCCAGCGTTTTCCTGGTTTTCAGCGATCGTCTGCAGTTCGTCCGGATCGGTTTGGTCGCGGCGCTGTGGGCTGCCGTCATCGGCGCTTTGGCCGCGACGCGGTACCGCAAGGAAGCCACGATCGATAAGGCCAAGGTCCGTGACCTGCAGACGGTGTACGAGCTCCAGTTGGAGCGCGAGGTCACCGCGCGACGAGAATACGAACTCGGCGTCGAGGCGCGAGTGCGCGAGGAGGTCGGCGCCGACGCAGCCGAAATGGCCTCCCTGCGCGCCGAACTCACCGTGCTCCGCCAGAGTCTGCAGCGGCTCTTCGACGGCGATCTGCCGATGGATCGCCCCGCGCTGCGGGCCGATTCGACCCGGATTCAGGAGCTGCCGAGCGCATTTGGAAATTCGTCCAACAATAGCTCGACGAATGCCGACGACTGGCCGGATACGGCCTCCCAGCAATCCCGCAGCAGTTTCACCCCGGTCTTCGAATTCGATCATCCGCAGGCCCCGCTGTTCGCCAGCCCCTTCGACGATCCGGTGACCGCGGAGACCGCCGTCGTGCCGGTCGACAATGTCGACGACTCGGAAATCACCGATGCCGATTTCGACGATGGGTACCACACCGGACCGATCGGCTGGGCGGACGCGTTCACCGAGGATCCGGAAAAGACCGGGGTCCCACCGCGACTGGATCCGCTCGAGCCGACCGTGCCGCCGCGCTCGGCGCCGCCGGAGCCGACTCAGTATTCGTCGCTCGATTTCTCGACGCCGGAGCCGTCCACCCCGACGCCACATCCGGAGTCGCCCCCGCCCCCGACGACATCCGTCCCGCCCGTCGGCACCGCCACCTCCCGCAGACGTCGCCGGGTCGACCCGGACGCCGATTCCGGCAATTCCTCACGCCGACTTTCGGTGGCCGAGATCATGGCCAACCTGGCATCCGAAGAAAACGGCCGCGGGGGGCACTGACCTGCGCTGAGACGGTGGCGCACCGGCCTTCCAGGCCGTCTCGCGTCCGAGCCGTCGAAGCGCGTGCGCAGTCGTAAGTCTCGGCCACTGGGCGGCGTACCTTTGGCGCCGAACTCCCCGCCCCAGGTGACTACGACGGAGCGAGTCTTACGAGCGACCGTTCGCGGCCCGTCTCGCGTCCGAGTCGTCGAAGCGCATGCGACGAAGTCGCGAGTCTCGACGGCT
>NZ_JBSGEQ010000039.1:0-77264 GCF_053602975.1 Nocardia sp. NPDC004278 | reverse complement strand
GCATCCACACTGCCCGCGAACACGGTCAGCATCGAAGGCACGAACGAGGTCATAGTGACCCGCTCAGCGGCAATGACTTCCGCCAGATATTGCGGATCACGATGCCCATCCGGGCTCGCCACCACGATCCGGCCACCGGTGCTCAACGGGCCGAACAACTCCCACACCGACACATCGAACGTCGCCGGGGTCTTGAACAGCACCACATCATCGGCACCGATGCCGTACTCACCAGTGATCCAACGGATCTGGTTCACCACAGCCGCATGCGGCAGCGCAACACCCTTCGGGCGCCCCGTCGAACCCGACGTGAAGATCACATACGCGGTGTTCTGCGCCCGCAGCGGTGCGATCCGCTCCGCATCGGTGACCGGCTCGTCCGCGTACCCGGACAGATCCAGTTCATCGATGGACAGCGTGGGCAGACCGCCGCTCTCGAAGTTGTCGCGCGAGTTGGTCAGCACACAGACCGGTGCCGCCGACTCGAGCACATAGCTGATCCGCTCGGTCGGCTGGTCCAGGTCCAACGGCACGTAGCCGCCGCCCGCTTCCTGCACCGCGTACGCCGCGACCACCAGGTCGACCGAACGCCGGAGGCCAAGGGCGACCAGCTTTTCCGGGCCGACACCGGCTTCGATGAGTCGACGCGCCAACCGGTGCACGCGCGCACCGAATTCGGCATACGTGAGCGAGGTTCCGGTCGCCGGGTCCACGATCGCGACCGCATCCGGCGTGGCGGCGGCCTGCGCGGCGAATTCGCCAACCAAGGTGAGCCCAGCCGCGTCACCCCGGCGAGCACCGGAACGACGCGGGGAGCGTCCGGGCTGGCGACGCGGCAGCAAATCGCGCCGGGTGTCATTCCAGCCGGTCAGCGCCAGCGCGGTTTCGTCGGCGTCGAGCAGCCCGATATCGCCGACCGGCACCGTCGGGTCAGCGATGATGGCCGCCAGCACCCGATCCAGGCGCCGCGCGAACGCCGCCACCGTCGCCTCGTCGAAAAGGTCGAGCGCATAGGAGAATTCGGCCGACATACCGGCCGCCTCACCCAACTCCTGGGTCTCCTGCAGGGTCAGCTGCAGGTCGAACTTGGCCAGCCTGGCGTCGTAGTCGATGCCATTGACCGACAGGCCGGGCAGTTCCAGATTGGCCTGTCTGGTGTTCTGGAAGGCCAACATCACCTGGAACAGCGGATGCCGCGCCTGCGAACGAGCCGGGTTCAGGATTTCGACCAGCCGCTCGAACGGCAGGTCCGCATGTGCGAAGGCGTGCAGATCGGTCTCCCTGGCCTGCGCGAGCAGATCCGCGAAACTGGCGGAGCCGTCCACATTCGTGCGCAGCACCAGGGTGTTGACGAACATGCCGATCAGATCGTCGAGCGCGGCCTCACCACGACCGGCGGCCGGGGTGCCGACCGTGATATCGCCGGTACCGCTGGCCCGCGCCAACAGCACCGCGAGCGCACTGTGCATCACCATGAACAGCGACGCATTGTGCTTGCGCCCCAAGTCGATCAGCGCGCGCTGGGTCTCGGCGGAGATCACGAACGCATAGGTGCCACCCCGGTAGGAGGCGACCGCCGGACGCGGACGATCCGACGGCAGCACCAATTCGTCGGGCAGACCGGCGAGTTCGTCGGTCCAGTAGCGAATCTGGCTGGCGATCAACGAATTCGGATCGCCCTCGGAGCCGAGCACCTCGCGCTGCCACAGCGCGTAGTCGGCGTACTGCACCGGCAGCGCGGACCAGGCCGGCGATTCCCACGAGGTGCGCGCGGCATAGGCCACCATGACATCGCGAGCCAGCGGTCCCATGGACCAGCCGTCGGCCGAAATATGGTGCACCACCATGCCGAGCACATATTCGGATTCGCTGATCTCGAACAGCCGGGCATGCAGCGGCACCTCATCGGTGACGTCGAAGGCCATGGAGGCCAGGTCGACCAGATGCTCGACCAGCGTCTCCTCGGTGACCCGGTAGGGCGTCAGGTCCGGAACGATCTGTGCCGCATCCAGAATCCGCTGCACCGGACCGTTCTTGGTCTCCGGGAATACGGTGCGCAGCGATTCGTGCCGGTCGATCACATCGATGACCGCGACCTGTAGTGCGGCGACATCGAGGTCACCGGACAGCCGGATCGCGACCGGGATGTTGTTGACCGCCGATTCGGTATCGAACCGGTTGAGGAACCACATGCGCTGCTGCGCCAGCGACAGCGGCACCTGCTCGGGCCGCTGCCTGGCCACCAGCGCCTTGCGCGCGCCGTCACCGGCATGCGATTCCACCCGCGACGCCAGCGCCGCCACAGTGGTGGCCTCGAACAGCATGCGCACCGGGACCCGGGTGTCGAGCGCGATGCCGAGGCGCGAGGCGACCTGGGTGGCGATCAGCGAGTTGCCGCCGAGTTCGAAGAAGTCGTCGTCGACGCCGACCCGGGAGATGCCGAGCACCTCACCGAAGATCTGGGCGACGATCTCCTCGATCGGGGTGGTCGGCGCACGGAATTCGCGCACCTCGAAGACCGGCGCGGGCAGCGCCTTGCGGTCCAGCTTGCCGGACGGGTTGAGCGGGAACGCGTCCAGGCCGACGATCGCCGAGGGCACCATGTACGAGGGCAGGGTGCGGTGCAGCGAGTTCTTGATGTCATCGATATCGGCGGCGCCGCCCGGGGTGACCACATAGGCGACCAGCTGATCGCCCGCAACGGTATCCATGACGAGCACGACGGCCTGGGTGACCGCGGCATGTTCGAGCAGCGCGGTCTCGATCTCACCGAGTTCGATGCGCTGGCCGCGGAATTTCACCTGGAAGTCGGTGCGGCCGATGTACTCCAGCACACCGGCGGTCCCGGTCGCCGGATCCTGCGGTGCGATCCAGCGGACCAGGTCGCCGGTGCGGTACAGGCGCGCGCCCGGTGCGCCGAACGGGTCGGCGACGAACCGCTCCGCCGACAGGTCGGAGCGGCCGTGGTAGCCGCGGGCCACCTGGACACCGCCCAGGTACAGCTCGCCGGGCACGCCGACCGGCACCGGGTTCAGGCCCGCATCGAGCACATAGGTCTGCGCATTCCACACCGGGCGGCCGATCGGCACCGTGGTCGGCGCGGCCTCAGCGATATGCCAGGCGGTGGCGTGCACGGTGAATTCGGTCGGACCGTACAGGTTGTGCACGGCGGCACCGCAGAACTGCCGGAATGCGGTCACCGTGGCCGGCGGCAGCGCCTCACCGGCGACGAGCACCGTACGCAGCGAAGCGCATTCGTCCGCGGACGCGGCCCCGGCGAAGACCGAGAGCATCGAGGGCACGAACGAGGTCATGGTGACCCCGTGGCGGCCGATGATCTCCGACAGATACATCGGATCGCGGTGACCGTCCGGCGCGGCGATGAGCATGCGCGCGCCGACCGCCAGGGTGCCGAACAGCTCCCACACCGACACGTCGAAGGTGACCGGCGTCTTCTGCAGGATCACATCGGCGGCGTCGATGCCGTATTCACTAGTGATCCAGGCGATCTGGTTGACGACACCGGCATGGCTGACCGCCACACCCTTGGGTCGGCCGGTCGAACCGGAGGTGTAGAGCACGTAGGCGGTGTTCGAAGACCGCAGCGGCGCAAGGCGTTCGGCATCGGTGACCGGCGCGTCGTCGAAGTCGGCGAGGTCGAGGGTGTCGAGCTGGAACACCCGATGGTCACCGCCGGCGGCGACATCATCGGCGGTCGTGGTGAGCACGCAGACCGGATTCGAGCTGGCGAGTACGTATTCGGTGCGCTCGGCCGGGTGATCGGGATCGATCGGCACATAGCCGCCACCCGCGGCCATGGTCGCGTAGATGGCGACGAGCATGTCCACCGAACGGCGAATGCCAACGGCCACCAGCGATTCCGGGCCGACGCCCTCGGCGATCAGCTTGCGGGCCAAGCGGTTGACCCGCGCCGAGAATTCGGCGTAGGTCAGTTCGGTCCGCGGCCCGAACTCGCCTTCGCTGCGGGTACCGCCGTCGAAAACGACGGCGATCTCGTCCGGACGTTGACGCACCTGCGCGGCGAACAGGTCGAGCACGGTGGCGGCGGACACCGGATGGGCGGTGCGGTTCCAGTCGTGCAGCACCGTCGCGCGCTCGGCGTCATCGAGGATATCGATATCGCGGACCGCGGATTCCGGTGCGGTGACGGCGGTTTCGAGCACGCGCAGGAAACGGCGGCCGAATTCGGCGACGGTTGCGGCATCGAACAGATCGGTGGCGAAGGACACCACGGTCGACATACCGGTGGGTTCGCCGTGCGCGCCGCGGCCCTCGGTGACCGTCCACTGCAGGTCGAATTTGGCGATATCGACCTCGAGCTCATCGGCGGTGACCGACAGGCCGGACAGCTCCATCGAACCGTGCGAGAGCTCCTGGAACGAGAGCATCACCTGGAACAGCGGATGCCGCGCCTGCGAACGGGTCGGGTTGAGCACCTCGACCAGCCGCTCGAACGGCACATCGGCATAGGCGAATGCGGCGAGATCGCCCTCGCGCGTGCGAGTCAGGAAGTCGGTGAAGGCCTCGCTGCCGTCGACCTCCGAACGCAGCACGAGGGTGTTGACGAACATGCCGATCAGATCGTCGAGCGCCTGCTCACCGCGACCGGCCACCGGGGTGCCGATGGCGATATCGCTGGTGCCGGACAGCCGCGACAGCAGCACCGCCAGCGATGCGTGCAGCACCATGAATACGCTGACGCCCTGGGCGCGCGCGAATGCAGCGATGCGCTCGTGCAGATCGACATCAATATCGAAGCCGACTCGGCTACCGCGGAAGCTCTGCACCGGCGGGCGCGGGCGGTCGGCGGGTAGGTCGAGCTGATCCGGCAGACCGGCCAAAGCCCCACGCCAGTAGGCGATTTCGCGGGCCGCCATGGAACCGGGATCGGATTCCGCGCCGAGCAGTTCACGCTGCCACAGCGAGTAGTCGCGGTACTGCACCGGCAGCGGCGCCCACACCGGGGCCTCGCCAGCGGCCCTGGCCAGGTAGGCGGCGGCAACATCGCGGGCCAGCGGACCGAACGAAAAACCGTCCGCCGCAATGTGATGTACGACGAAGGCGACCGCGTAGTCGGGGGTTCCGTTGTTCGAACCGGTGACGCGGTAGACCCGCACCCGGATCGGCAGTTCGGTGGCGACATCGAATCCGGTGGCGGCGAATTCGACCAGCACGCCCTGCAATTCGGCGGGATCGATCGACTGCACCTCGATACCGAGATCGACCTCGTCCATCGGCAGCACCAGCTGGTAGCCGCCGTCACCGGACTCCGGGAAGATGGTGCGCAGCGACTCCTGGCGCGCCATCACATCGGTCAGCGCCACCTGCAGCGCATCGACATCGACCTGGCCGCGCAGGCGCACCACGAACGGCAGGTTGTAGGCGGGCACCGTGGAGTCGAACTGGTTGATGAACCACATCCGCTGCTGTGCCAGCGACAGCGGCACCCGCTCGGGCAGCTGCTGGGCGACCAGCGGCGGCCGCGCGGCATCGGCGGGACTCGCGGTTTCGGCGCGGGCGGCGATACCGGCCACGGTCGGGGTCTCGAACAGCGCACGCACCCCGATCTGGGTGCCGAATGCCGCGCCGATCCGCGACATCACCTGGGTGGCGACCAGCGAGTTGCCGCCCAGATCGAAGAAATTGTCATCGATGCCGACGCGTTCCTGGCTGAGCACATCGGCGAAGATGGCCGCGACGATCTGTTCGGCTTGGGTACGCGGGGCGCGGAATCCGGCGGCGTCCGCACTGAAGACCGGCTCCGGCAGCGCCTTTCGGTCCAGCTTGCCGGAGGTGTTGAGCGGGAACGCGGCCAGCACCATGATCGCCGCCGGCACCATGTAGCTCGGCAGCTTCTCCGCGACGAAGCGGGTGAGTTCGGCCGATTCGACGGACTGTCCCGGCGCGGGCACCACATACGCGACCAACTGTTGGCCGGTGGCGGTATCCACCACCAGGACGGCGGCCTGGCTGACCGCCGGGTGGGCGAGCAGATCCGTTTCGATCTCGCCGAGTTCGATGCGCTGACCGCGGAATTTCACCTGGAAGTCGGTGCGGCCGATGTATTCCAGCGTGCCAGCGGCATTCCAGCGCACCAGGTCACCGGTGCGGTACATGCGTTCGCCGTCGGTGCCGAAGGGGTTGGCCACGAACCGATCCGAGGTCAGATCGGGACGGCCTCGGTAACCGCGCGCGAGCTGGCGTCCACCCAGGTAGAGCTCACCCGGCGCGCCGACGGCCGCGGGCCGCAGCCGCGCATCCAGCACATAGACCTGGACATTCCACTCCGGGATACCGATCGGCACCGTCACGGTATCGGCGGCGGTCGCCTCCCAGTAGGTGACCGAGACCGCGGCCTCGGTGGGACCGTAGAGGTTGTGCAGACCGGCGCTCGTGATCGCGCGGAATCCTGCCGCGGTTTCCGGCGGCAGCGCCTCACCGATGACGAAAACCGCACGCAGGGTGGCGCATTGGGCGGCGGTGGCGTGCGCGACGAAGACCGTCAGCATCGAGGGCACGAAGTCGGTGACGGTCACCTGGTGCCGCTCGATCATATCGGCGACATACAGCGGATCGCGGTGCCCGTCGGGTGCGGCGATGATCAGCTTCGCGCCGACCATCAGCGGTAGGAAGTAGCCCCACAGCGACACGTCGAAGGTGGTGGCGGTCTTCTGCAGATACACGTCGTCCGCGGTGAGGCGGTATTCGTCGAGCATCCACAGTTGCTGATTGACGATCGCGTGGTGGGTGACCGCGACACCCTTGGGTCGACCGGTCGAACCCGAGGTGTAGATGACATACGCGGTGTTGTCCGGACGCAACGGCGCGCGCCGATCCGCATCGGTGACCGGCGCGATATCGAAGGCCGACACGTCGAGGGTGTCGATCTGTACCCGGCGCACCGAATCGGGCAGCTCGAGCTCGTCGGAGGACACGGTCAGCACACAGACCGGTGCCGCGGACTCGAGGATGTAGGCGGTGCGGTCGGCCGGATGATCGGGGTCGATCGGCACGTACGCGCCACCGGCCTTGAGCACCGCGTGCATGCCGACCACCAGGTCCAGCGAACGCCGCATGCCCAGCGCGACCAGCGATTCCGGGCCGACACCGTCGGCGATCAGGAACCGGGCCAGCCGGTTGACCCGCGCGGCGAAGTCGGCATATGTCAGCGTCGCGGAGCGACTCGATGAGGGGTGGTGGTCGGGCGACGGGTGGGCAAGCTGCGCGCCCTCGAAGTCCAGCGCGATATTGTCCGGGGTCAGCTCGATCTGCGCATCGAGCAGCGCCGCCAGAGTGGTATCCGGAACGTCCTGCTGGGAGTCGTTCCACTCCACCAGGGACAGTTCCCGCTCATCCTCGGTGGTGGCCGGCAGCTCCCACACCACGGCATCGGCGTCCGCGGCCAGGAACCGGTCGAAGAACTCCAGGAACCGCGAATGATGCTGTGCGGCTTCGGCTTCGGTGTAGAGGTTCGGGTTGGTCTCGAAGTCGATATGCGAGCGGGTGCCGCCGGCCGACTGATAAAAATTGACACCGAGGTCTTCGATACTGCCGGTGGAGAGCACGTTGAACTCGCCGTGGGACTCGCCGAGCACGACCTCGTTGTGGAACAACATGATGTTGACCCACGGGCCGAAGAACTCCGCGCCGACACTATTTCCGGTGTTGGCAGTGCCCGCGCTGTCGCGGCGGATGTCCTCGTGACGGTAGCGCTGATGGCGCAGCCCGCCCGATACCTCGACGGTGACCGAACGCAGCAGTTCGGCGACCGTGGTGTCGTATCCGACCCGCAGCCGCAGCGGCACGATATTCGAGGTCACACCACCGGAGCGGCGCATCGCGGCGGTGGTGCGCGCGGTCACCGGCAGGCTAAGGATCACCTCTTGCGCACCGGTCAACTGGGCCAGATACGCGGCGAAGCCCGCGATCAGCAGACCGGCGGGAGAGTTGTCGTGGCGGGTAACGGCGTCGGCGAGCAGTACCTCCTGCTCCGAGGACAATGCCGCACTCGACACCCCGTTGAGCGGCGCCGGTGGCGCGGACCGACCGACCAGGCTGGTTCCGTCCTCCAACCCGGCGACGCGCTGAGCCCAGTGCTCCTTATCGGACTGGAAGCGGGTGCTGTCGCGGTAGGTCAGCTCGGATTCGTACACGGTGTGCAGATCGACGGCCTTGTACGGCGGCGGCTCGACGTCATTCAGCAGCGCGGTGTAGATATCGGCGAACCGCTTCATGTACGTCATCGCGCCGAAGCCGTCGAGCACGATGTGGTGCACCCGCGAGTACCAGAACCAGTGCCGGTCCCCGAGTTGCAGGACGGCACTCATCATCAAGCGGTCGTTGACCATGTCCAACGGACGGCTGTACTCGGCGCGCATCCAGGCGTGGCCCGCGGCGACCGGGTCGTCCTCGGCCCGCAGATCGACGTAGCCGATATCGTCGGAATCGGGGATCGAATAGTCGACGTACTGCAGCGGCTGACCATCGCGTTCAACGATCCGCAGAAAGCCCGAGCCGAACTCGCGCGAGGCGATGATGGTGGCTTCCCGCATCACGAGCCGATCGATGTCGCCGTGGACGTCTACGTACTGCGCGATATTGATCGGGACCTGCGGATCCACATGCTGCGCGTACCAGATGCCCAGCTGTGCGGGCGACAGCGGAAAGTACTCCGCAGCAGCCTGCGTAGCGTCCGCCTCTGTGTCACCAGTTTCGCCGTTTCCGCCGAAATCCAGCCGGTCCAACCCGTAACCTCGCTTCCGGAACACCACGCAAGCGCTCCCCGACGAACACCGGTACAGGACGCGCACCTATCCGAGCATGGCGTCTGCGTTCCCGCGTTCAGTTCTCATCAATCAAGCAAAAATGTTCATTGGCACTATCTGCCCGCCAGGCCGACCTTGTTACATGGGCGCGACCGTGCCCGCTGCCCACCGACCGGCTCCGCCGGGAAGTTCACTGCTGATCACCGAAACAATCTACCGTCGCCCCCGCCGCCCGACCAATCAGCTCCCATAGCCGGGAAACATCACCCCAGGCAGCGGCGTCATCGCAAGTTTGCCAGGTGACTGTCACCCATCTCACACTGCTTGCGAAGGTCGGCGCCGGTCGCGCGCCGGATCGTAGAGATGCGACTGCGTGCAGGATGGATTCGGTGCGAGCGCGCGGCCGACGAGGATGACGGCGGCTTGGCGCAGGCCCGCGGATTCGACCTGGTCGGCGATGTCGGTGAGAGTGCCGCGCAGGATCAGTTGGCCGGGTTGGCTGGCTCGATAGACTACCGCGACCGGGCAGTCGGGGCCGTAGTTCGGGATAAGTTCGGCCGCGAGCGTCCGGATTCGGGTGATGGCCAGGTGCAGGACGAGGGTGGCGCCGGTATCGGCGAAGTCGGTGAGGGCTTCGGACTCCGGCATCTTCGTCGAGCGCGCCTGGGTGCGGGTGAGAACCACTGATTGGACCAGTTCGGGAACGGTCAGCTCGGTGCCGAGCAGGGCGGCCGCCGCAGCGTAGGCGGGGACGCCGGGGGTGACGTCCCAGGGGATGTCATGTGCGTCGAGGCGGCGGGTTTGTTCGGTGAGGGCCGAGTAGATCGATGGATCGCCGGAGCACAGACGCGCGACATCCCTGCCGGATCGGTGGGCGCGCACCAGATGCTCGGTGATCTGATCGATGTCCAGGTGTTGGGTATCGATCAGTTCGGTCTCGGGGGCGCAGTGTGCGAGCATCTGGGGGTCCAGGTAGGTGCCCGCATAGAGGCAGACCGGGGAGTTGCGCAGAAGTTCGACGGCGCGGACGGTCAGCAGGTCCGCGGCGCCCGGCCCGGCCCCGATGAAGTGCACGGTCATGCGGGTGAGTCTAGGGCGAGGCCGTCACGTCGCGGCGGCTCCATCGCGGACCAACAACACGCCGCACGACTACGACGGACCAAGATGACCGGCAGCACGCCCGACAGACTCCCCTTAGCGCTACCGTCGACCTGTGAGCCGCACCCAGTGGACGATCCATGGCGAGACTGTCGTGGACGAGAATCGACACATCAAGCTCTCCACCGTCGACATCGAGCTGCCGGACGGGGTGAAGTTCACGCAGTACGTAGCGCGTATGCCTCGCTGCGCGATGACGTTGGTGCTTAACGACAAGCGCGAAGCGTTACTGATGTACCGCCACCGATTCATCATCGATCGTTGGGTGTGGGAACTGCCCGGTGGATACGTCGACCACGCTGAAGACGTCGCGGCAGCCGCAGCGCGGGAGGTCGAGGAAGAGACTGGTTGGCGGCCAAGGACCATGAAGCACATGGTCACCTATCAGCCCTCCATCGGAACCCTCGACCAGCCGCAAGAAATCTACCTTGCTCGGGGCGCCGAGCTAACCGAGACACCGCCTGATATCAACGAGGCGGAAGTTATCCGGTGGATTCCGTTGGAGGAAGCGGTCGAGATGATCGACCGCGGCGAAATCATCGGTGCCGCAACGGTGGTCGCACTCTATCGGGCTCTCACCCGAGGGTGACGGTTCGAGGTAACCGGCCGACGAAACCTACCGAGCGGCATTCACTCCCGCGCAGCGCCCTCCGGCCAGACGATTTCGACTGACACGCCGCGCTCACGGGCAAGCTCGACCACGGTGCCGGTACCGCCCGGCTGACTTGGATCACCATCCCACACCGCGACTAGACGGGTACACGATGACAGCATGGCTTCGTTCGCGGCTTCGTACGCCTCCCTGCCAGCGTCGTCGAAGTCCATCACCTGCACTTTCGACGCGCTGCTGAGCAGCTTGTCGAACAGCTCAGCATGGTCGGGCTTCACTTTGCGTTCGCGGTAGTTCCGCGATGGCAGCACTACCTCGAGCGCTCCGCCAACATCGAGCACCGCCCGCGCGAACACCGAATCGGCGCCGCGCGCAATGCAACTGACGCCAACCAGGTCGGAGACCGTGTCACCCCCGAGGATCTTGCTGATCGCCTCGTATACCAGCGGCACGGTGGCCGCGGTAATGTTCATGTGCCCGGTGACCCCGATACGCACCATGCAGACGACTCCTATGCGGTTGCCGCGACGAGGGGCCGCATGCGATCGCGCAGTTCGACCACCACACCGACGTTCACAAACTGTTCGGTGCGGTTGTACACCCTCGCGAGCTTCTTGGCCACGCGGTCAGACGCTGTCTGTTCGACCACCTGCAGCGCAGCGTGCCCAACACGACACGCTTCCTCAGGTTCGCCCTCGATCAGCCTGGCCTCAACCATTCCCAACTGATCCAGCGCTGCCGAGCGCCGCCGATCCGGCCGCCGCAACTGGATCGCGCGGTCGATGTACTCAGCGGCCTCACCCGCAAACGACTGGTCCTGACGCGCTATGTCGAGCAATCGGCCACCGATCGTGCCGGACAACTCGGCGGCGTCGAAGTAGTGGATCCAGTACGGGTCGACGCCGGGCTCGGAGCCCTCGAGGGCTTCAAAGGCTTTGTCGCAGGTTTTACGGAACGCCGTCGGCCGCCCCAGCTGGCCGTAGGCCCATGCTTCGCGGGTGTACAGCATGGCTTCAGCGGTCTGAGTGAGGTGACCCGCAGAATAGTCCTGGGCGAGTCGGATCAGTTCGAGCGCGTCCGATGACCGGGCCAGCGAAAGCAGTTGGCGTGCCATACCTGCGAGCGCGAGTGCGCAGAACGCTGGATCGTCGGCTTCGCGGGCGGCTCGGACTGCGAGTGCGTAGTAGCGCTGGGCGAGCGTCTGCTGACCGGAGTCCCACGACATCATGGCCGCCGTTTCCGCGAGCTGTGCCATCGTTCCAGCTAGCCGACGGCGGATCTCTGGAGGATGCGCTTCGCCGAGCAGTTCGTTCACTTCGTTCAGTTGGCCGACAACAGCTTTCCGGCGCAACCCACCACCATGCTGGTCGTCCCACGCACGAAAGACGCGGGCCGCGTTCTCCAACTGCTCAACCTCCTGCAGCCCCACCCCTGGCCTGGCGCGGCCCGGAATCGCAATTGCATCGCCGTGACGCAGCCACCGCTCGAGCGGTTCGAGTAGCGGTGCGCCCATCACTACTCCGAGTAGCGCTCGGCTGATCTGTCGACGATCCAAAATCAGATCCTCCCTGGTCAGGTCGTTGGCCACTACCGTCGCATCGGCAGTCCACATGCCCGGAATCCATTGGATGCCAACACTATCCGCCGGAAGATCATCGGTGGGTTTGCTGCCTATCGCAGTGGTGAATCGAGCGCGTTGCTCTGGCGTCGCTCGGCTGAGCATTGTCTCCATGATTTCGGCGCATTTGTCGCCCAATTCGATGGCGTCGCCCAGGTGTCGCCACTTCGTCACCGTACTCTTCGCGATGCCTGCGCGTGAGGCAAACCGAACTTGGGTAAGCCCCAATGCTTCCCGCAAAGCTGTGGCTTCGGCACCGGTCCATTTGACCTGCATACCCAACATTCGCCCCCTGCTGTGAGCACGTATACCGCAAGTAGACCAAAGTAGACCGCCAGTTAGACCAGCGTAGACCGTGGCGGGGTTCCGACCTGCTTAAACAGGCGCGATGGTTTTGTACAGCACCCGGCGCCGGGTCGATGCGGCCCAGGCTCCACCTCTCCCCGGAGGGAGCGCTCACCAATCTTGTGTCCTCGGATTGGTGAACCGAACATCACCGGCGCCGAGTGCGCTCCAACCGACCCGCGCACCGAGGGGTATCGCCCAATGCCCGCTTCAGCCATTGCCCTGATCGTCACCGTAGCCGCCATATGCCTACTCGCCGTGGTGGTCTGGACAGTCACACGTCTCCCCGACACCTACCCCGAAGGCGCGATAACCGCCGCCGACATCCTCGAACGTGTCGCCAGTGAAGGCACATTGCGCACGGACTCGTGGGAACTCGAACCATCTCACCGTGCACCGGCCGAGCCGTACACCCCGGAGCAGGCGCACGCCGAAATGCAGCGGCACCGCGAATGCAGCACCGCCCTGTGTCCGGCGAAGCATTCGGCGTTCTGGACGTTGGTCGACGTCGGGCAAGCCGTGCCCGACGCGAGGGCTGTCCGGTGAACCTCGGCTGGATCCAATACGACGATGGCACATGGGCGCCGGTCGACGAATACGGGATGCCCGGCCACCCGGTCACTCTCGACATCGCGGACCTCTTCGAGTCAGATGCTCCCGCCGCGCTAGCCGCCGCCGTGCTCTACCTCGACCCGCTCGACGTGTACGCCTTCGAGGATCAACGATGAGGGCACGAATGGCCCCTCGGCCGTCCGCTACGACATACCGGCCCGGCCGCCATGATGCCGGGATCCGGCGCTAGATTCCGGCCCCCGACGCCAGATATGAGGTGTCGGCCCCCTGCTATGCCGGGTCGTGGCGCGCCTCGGTGGAGATCTGGGGCAGTATCCAGGGACACCCGTTCACGTTCAGTGACAGGTCTGGATCGGTCGACGTTCCGGCCAGCAAGTGTGCATCCCGAGCATAGGAGGTCGAGCCCGTGAGTTCCGACATGACAGTGTCGCGGCAACTGCGCGATGAAATCCAGACCATCACCGAAAAGGTTGCGGCGCTGGTGGGTTCGGGTCATCCGGCGGTGTCTACGCTGATGCGGGCGGCCGACGAGCTGGCAGCGGCGGCGCTTGCCGACGAGCCGCCTGACTACGGCGACCGCAGTCGGTAGTCGAGTGGAGATCACGCCGCGCGTCACCTGAAACGCCGAATGCGCCCCTTCGCCGATGAAGGCAGTCCGGCCGCGCATCCTCTATGGCGGGCTCAGGCCGTCGCGTCGAAGTGGGCGATCACCTTGGTCGGACGCACCCGGACCACCAGTTCGCCGGGGACGCCGTTGCGCTTGCCGAATTCCTCGGCGCGGTCCGCGCCCATATAACGGCCGCCGATCTCGGTGGCGGTGCGCAGGAGTTCGTCGGGATCCTCGGACAGGGTTACCGTGCCCTGGACCTGAACCGAGGGGTACTGGCCAGCCTCCACATCGACGACGAGCGCGATGCGGTCGTCCCTGGCGAACGCCTTGCCCTTCGCCGAGACCTTGCCGGTATTGAACACCACCTCGTCACCCTCGAGAACGAACCAGACCGGCGTCACCACCGGGCGTCCGTCGGCGGCCACGATTGCGACCTTGGCGGTTCGGGTGCCGTGAGAGAGGAATTCGCGTACCGCGGGATCCGAGAGTGAGGCCATCCCCCAACCCTAGGGCCACCCCCCGCCGACGGCGTGCATATCGCCGCCCCGCTGGTGGCGCGCCCATCGAGGTACGGATCCGGGCATGGGTTGTTCAGATGGCGCCCTGTTCGCGGGCGCGGGCGACGGCGGAGGTGCGCGAGCGGACGCCGAGTTTGGCGTAGATGTGCACCAGGTGGGATTTGACGGTGGTTTCGCTCAGGAACAGTTCCTTGGCGATCTCGCGGTTGGAGCTGCCGTGGGCCACCAGCCGCAGCACCTCGATTTCACGCGGGCTCAGGGTGGTGTCGGCGCGGCGCACGCGGGTCATCAGCTTGGAGGCCACGGCGGGTGACAGCACGCTCTCGCCCGCAGCCGCCGACCGCACCGCCGCGAGCAATTCCACCGGCGGGGTGTCCTTGAGGATGTAGCCGCAGGCTCCGGCCTCGATGGCGCCGAGAATATCGGCGTCGGTGTCGTAGTTGGTGACGACCAGGACATTGGGCGGGTTCGGGAGCGCACGCAATTCGGTGGTCGCCTCCACACCCGAGCGGCCGGCACCGAAGCTGAGATCCATCAGCACCAGATCGACGGGTGTGGTTGCGCAAAAGCCCACGGCGGCCTCGGCGGTCGGTGCGTCGCCGACGACGGTGATGTCCGCATTGCTCTCCAGCAGCGCCCGCAGGCCCGCGCGCACGATGGCGTGGTCGTCGGCGAGCAGTAGGCGGATCATGCGTTCGGCCCCCCATTCGTCGAATCCCGCTCGCGCGAAACGGATTCTGGCGAAGCGGATTGTGCTGCGGGCCTATCGGATTCGCTTGGTACGGCCCCGGACTCCACTGCGCTCCATTTTCCCGCGGATAGGTCGGACTCGCGTATGGACCGGCCGGGATCTCGTGCGGACCCGCCGGACTCCGTTGTTGGCGGGGCGGATTCTCCTGCGGACCGATCAGGTTCTACCGCGGACCGATCAGGTTCTACTGAGGGTCGGCCGAGTTCTTCGGCTGGCAGGCCGGAGTCGGTTGCGACCGTGCCGGATTCCGCATTGGCGGGCTCGAGCGGAAAGGTGGCGGTGACCGCGGTGTGGCCGGGTTCCGACTCCACCGCCATGGTGCCGCCCTGCTGCTCCACGCGACTTCGCATGGCGGCCAAGCCGAAGGTGCCGGACGGCGCGCGATCCAGCACCGCAGGGTCGATGCCCATACCGTCGTCCACAACGTCGAGATACACCTCGGCGTCGGAGTAGGTCAGGGTCAGCCGCATCCGGCTCGCTCCCGCATGGCGCACCACATTCGAGACCGCCCCCTGCGCGATCCGAACCAGGGCCGCCTCGATCGGCATCGGCAGTCGCTCCGGCGTGCCCTCGACCACCATTTGGGTGATCAGTCCCGGCGCCTCGGCGCGCAGGCAGATGCGTTCCAGCGCCTGCGCCAGGCTCTGCCCCTCCAGTGCGGCCGGGGTCAATTCCGCTATGAGCCTCCGGGTTTCGGCCAGATTCTCCGCCGCGGTCTCGCGCGCCAGCCGAATCTGTTGCAGCGCGGGATGGTCCGGTGCGGACTGCTCGGCCGCATGCAGCAACAACTGAATGCTGCTCAGCCCTTGGGCCACGGTGTCGTGGATCTCCTGTGCCAGTCGTTCGCGCTCGGCCAGCTTGCCCGCCGTGCGCTCCTGTTCCGCGAGTGTCGCTCGGGTGCTGAGCAATTCATCGATCAGGTGCTGACGTTCGGCGGACTCCCGGAACAGTGCCGCATAGCCGAGCCCGATCCCGACCGCGACCGCCGCGCCGAGCATCGGCCCGATCGCCCCCGCCACCGACCAGCCGCGGTGCACCCCGAAACCGATGACCGCGACCGCGGTGGCCGCGGCGACGGCGAGAAAACTCCACGGGCGCGGCAGCAGGTGCAGATACAGGAAGAACATGCCGAATGCGAGATATCCGGCATCGGGCGCGAACACCACCAGGGCGAGCCACAGCACCGTCAGCGCCGCCAGCCAAGCGCGGATGCCCGCCGGGTGGCGGCCGACCAGCGCACCGGTGAAGTACACGGCCAGGAATGCCACGGTCAGCGCGACGACGGCGAGCGGATGTCCGGCGCCGGGCAGTAGCGCGCGCACCGCCACCAGCACCGCCAGCGTCGTGACCAGCACATGCAGCCCCAGCCGCAATGCGGTGAAGACAGGGGTGAACGGCGACGCATGCACGCTGCCAGCTTATGTGCGGCTACCTGGGCGGCATCCATCGAAAGGTGTAAAACACCGCCCAACCTTCGATCGGGGTGCATTCCTCCGCGTGCGCGATGGCGGACGCGGGAGATCGCGGCAGGGTGAAGGCATGTTCGTCGCACTCCGGGATCTGCGGGCCGCACGCGGCCGCTTTCTGCTCATCACCCTGGTCGTTACCCTGGTGGCGCTGCTGGTGAGCTTTCTCAGCGGTCTCACCGCCGGGCTCGCGCACCAGAACATCTCCGCCATCGAGGCGATCCACGCCGATGCCGTCGTCTTCGCCGACAGCGGCGCGGATCCCTCCTTCGAGGCCTCGGCGCTCACCCCGCAGCAGATCGAGACCTGGCGGGCGGCCGCTGGTTCGACCGGCACCGTCGACCCGATCGGCATCGGCCGGACGGAGGGTGCGGTATCGGGTCGAGGCGAGGCCAAGCCCGCGCAGGTAGCGTTGTTCGGCACCGCGGGAGCGGCATTCGGCAATCGCGTCGCAACCGATTCCGGCACGGTGGTGCTCAGCACCGGCGCGGCCAAGGCGCTCGACGCCATCGCCGGTGACACCGTCACGCTCGGTGCGTCGACATTCCAGGTCGCCGCGGTGCAGGGCGACGACTGGTACAGCCATACCCCCGTCGTCTGGATGACACCCGCCGACTGGCAGTCGGTGAGCCCGCGTGGTGGCGCGGCCACGGTGCTCGCGGTGTCCGGGATCCCGAATACGGCCGCTGTCAACGCATCCGCGCATACCACCTCGACCAGCGTCTCCGGCTCGCTGTCGGCATTGGGTTCGTATAAGGCCGAAAACGGTTCGCTGACCTTGATGACGGTGCTGCTGTTCGCCATTTCGGCGCTGGTGATCGGCGCATTCTTCACCGTGTGGACGGTGCAGCGGATGCCCGATATCGCGACCTTGAAGGCACTGGGCGCGACCTCCGGCGCACTGGTCCGCGATGCCATCGCACAGGCGGCGATCGTGCTCACCGCCGGTGTCGCCGTCGGCCTCGGCATCACCGTCACCGCGGCCACCTTCATCGGCGACGCGCTGCCCTTCGTCCTCAGCCTGTCGACCACCCTGCTGCCCGCGGCGGCCCTGATCGTCCTCGGCCTGCTCGGCGCGGCCTTCGCCCTGCGCTTCCTGTTCACCACCGACCCGCTCACCGCGCTCGGCGCGGCCCGCTGACCTCTCGGAGACCCGCATGACCACCGCGACCATGACGAAAACCGCTCTCACCGTTAGCGAAACAACCCTCACCTATCCCGATGGCGCGGGCCGACTCACCGCACTGAACCAGGTGGACCTGCACGTTCCCGGCGGCACCATCGCGGCCATCACCGGCCCCTCCGGCTCCGGCAAATCCAGCCTGCTCGCCGTAGTCTCCACCCTGATCCGTCCCGACTCCGGCCATATCACCCTCGAAACACCTTCGGGGACAGTCGATCTCGCCGCGCTCAGCCGCCGCGAAGCCGCCGCCCTGCGCCGCTCGTCCATCGGCATCGTCTTCCAACAGCCGAACCTCATCCCAGCCCTCACCGCCGTCGAACAACTGGAGGCCATGTCACACCTCGGCCAACGCCTGTTCACCTCGCCGGCCCAGCGCCGCGAAACCCGCACCAAGGCAATGGAATTACTCGATTCGGTCGGCCTGGCCGACCAGCACGCCAAGCGCCCCGCCCAACTCTCCGGCGGCCAACGCCAACGCGTCAATATCGCCCGCGCCCTGATGAACGATCCGGCCCTGCTGGTCATCGACGAACCAACCAGCGCCCTCGACACCGAACGCGGCGCCGCCGTAATCGACCTGATCCTCACCGTAGCCCGCACCCACGCCGCCGCCACCCTCCTGGTCACCCACGACCGCACCCACCTCCACCGCATGGACGCCGTCTACCGCATGGTCGACGGCACCCTGTCCCCCGAACCCCCCACATCCTGAAACCTGCTCTCCTGAACGGTTTTTCCTGTCGAACCCGGAGCTGGCCGTGCTGTCGGCGATCGCACACCGCAATCATCGGGACCGTGAAGCGATTCTGACCAATCGACGACGCCGCCGGCCGAATGTACATTGACCTGGTAATGGCTGTTCTGCCCAAAGCCGCACGGCACTTCTTGGAGGGCATTATGACGACCAAAACGTCCAAGTACCGGAGCGACTTCGCCCGGGGCTACTACGACGATGGTGAAGCCCACGGTGAGGCCAAGGGCAAGGCCGAGGGTAAAGCCGAGGGTAAAGCCGAGGGTAAAGCCGAGGCGCTACTCAAAATCCTCTTCGCGCGCGGATCGACAATTCCGGAAGAGGCCAGAGTTCGTGTCACCAACTGCACAGACCTTGATCAGTTGGACCGCTGGATCGACCTGGCCCTCGCCGGAGCCGCAGTCGACGACCTCCTCGAGCGTTAGCTGGATACTCCGGTCACAAGCGCGTGCGCCGACGACAACAAATTCGACACATGGTTCAACCGCACCTGGAATGCTGCTGTCGCCGACGACCTCATTACCAAATAGCTCTGACGATTGCCCTGACCGGCGTCGGCGTTCTCTTGGAGGCCTGATGGAGCAGGATGAGTGTCCGTACCGAAGCGAGTTCGCTCGACGTCACTACTTCCGCGGCTATACCGAGGGCTTAGCCAGGGGTACATCCAATGCACTGCAGAGCCTTCTGCGCCTGCGAGGCTTCACAATTACCGAGGTCGCGGCTACTCGCATGGACATGTGCACCGACCTGAGCCAACTCGATACCTGGCTCGATCGTGCGGTGACCGCAGACGCCATCGACGACGTATTCGCCGATTAACAGATACCCGAGACATATCAGCGGCCCAGCACGCGATTGCGCTGGGCCGCTGATATTTTCGTGCGGATCGCAGCCGGTCAGGGCTGGCCGGTGAAGTAGGCGACGCCTGCGTCGATCAGGGACTGACCGCCTACGGCCAGGAAGCCGATACTTGCGCCGATGGCGACGGTGGCCATGGGGATGGGGAAGAGGATGATGCCGCCGAGGGGGAGGCCGATGATCAGGCCGATACCCGCGCCGATCAGGGCGCCGAATGATGCGCGCTGCACTTCCTGGTTCCAGCGCTCCTGGGAGGTGGTCGGCTGGGGGTCCACCGCGGGGTCATCGATCGGGCGCAGGGTCAGTGCCTTGCCGTCGTGATCAATGGTGGGTTGCAGTGCGATATCGCGGCCCTTGGCCGGGAAGACCAGCGGCACCGTGGTGACCACCTGACCGGCCTTGTCGGCAATGGCGATCCCGTCCGGGGTGGCGGTGAATGCGCCCGAATCCAGCGTCGTCGTCACGGCTTTGGCGTCCGCGGCGAACTGCATCGTGTATCCGATGCCGTGATCGGTGCCGAGGACCGGCACCGACGGGTCGAGGACCTGCTGCGACGCGGCGGGCTCCGGTACCGGCTGCGCGGTGGCCGTGCCGGCGGCCGAACCCGTTGCGGCGAGGGCGAGCAGCGCCGTCGCGACGATCTTCTTCGATTTCATCCCGGACCTTCTCATCGCAGACCACCCTGTCCCGCACCCACCAGGGCACCGGTCATACCACCCATCAAGGCCCAGGACACACAGCCGATCGGCGAAAGGATCGGCGCGGCGACGATCGTGATGGCACCCATCGCGGCACCGACACCACATCCGATCGCCGCACCCTGCGCCGCACCCGCGATGGCGGCCGAGGCAACGCTGTCGGCGCGGCTCGGCGCGACACCGACCGAGCGCGCGAACCGGGAGATCTCGGCCTCCGGACCCGCGCCGATCGAATTCACCTGCGCGACCTGTTCGGCCGACAGGAAATCCGGTGCGGGCATGGACAGATCGCCGAACCGCACCACCGCGGGCTCCGGCACGATCACCGCAACCTGTGGTGACGGCGCTGGCGCGTGCAGGCTGCCCATCTCCAGCGGCGCGACCGGCCGCGGCGAGGGCACCTGCCGAACCGGCAGGTAGTCGGTCTCCGGTGCGACGCCGCGGCGGTCATCCTGCGGCGCGACATACGCCATCGGCGGCGGCGCCTCCGTCGTCACCCCCGGCTGCTTCTTCGGCGCATCCGGCGCCGGTGCCGGAGTGGTCACACCCGGTTGCGGCGCGATGAATTCGATCTGTCCCGCATTCGCGACACCGGCATACGCGACCGCGACGCTCATCGGCACAACGCCGACCATCATGCGCGCGGAATTGCGTCCGATATCGGGTTTACGGTGTCTACCTGGTTGTTTGCGATGGCGACCGGACAACTGTCCCCCACCTTTCCTATTTATGCCGCGCCGATCACAGCCGACGCATGCACCCGCCCCGGCCGGACCGCACGAACCCCAACCCTTCACGACCTCGCCCGAACCCGTTGGCAGGCACGGGTTATGCAAGAAGTCGCACCGAGTACATCGAGGCTTTCCGCGAGGTGTCAACCCGACCGCTACCGTTGCGGCGCGCATCACATTTCGATAATGCGAGCTATCAATGACCGCTAGCACACGCCGAGTTGTCAAGCCCGACAGCGCATTCCATTGCCGATACCATCACTGCGACAAGCCGAGCAGCATATCCCGCTGCTCCCGAACCCGAATCTGAATCGCGTCCACCACCGCCGCCACCTCCGGCCTACGCAGCGTCTCGGTGCGGATGACGAGCCAATAGGTGAGCCGAACCGAGACCTCCTTGCTGAGCACCCGGACCAGATCGTCATGGCGGTCGGCCATGAAGCAGGGCAGCAGACCCAGGCCCGCGGCCGCACGAGTCGCCTCGACATGTACGAAAACATTTGTGGACGTGACGGATTCGCGCATGGCGGTGGGCGCGAAACTGTTGGCCAGATCCAGATCGTCCACCTGGAGCATCGAATCGATGAAGTAGACCAGGGAGTGGCGCGCGAGATCGCCGATGGCCGTTGGAGTTCCGTGTTCACGCAGATAGTCGCGGGAGCCGTAGAGCCCGAGGCAGTAGTCGGCCAGCCGAATCGCCTTGGCGCGGTGCACCTGTGGTTCACCTACCACCACTTCGATATCGAGACCCGAACGCTGCTGGGAGGCACGACGGGTCGCGGCGACGATCTCGACGGCGATCTTCGGATGTCGCCGCTGCACCTCGGCGGCGGCCGGCGCGGCCAGATAGGCACTGAATCCGTCGGTCGCCGAAATCCGGACCACCCCCTCCAGCACCCGAGTGCCGTCGGCATCGGTGGCCAGCGATCTGACCGCCGATTCCACCGCCTCGGCCGCGGCGAGCGCCTCGCGCCCGAGATCGGTGAGCTCCCACCCGCCGGTCACCCGGGTGAGCACGCGACCGCCGAGCGTGCGCTCCAGTGCGGCGATGCGGCGGGAGATGGTGGTGTGGTTGAGGCCGAGTTCCTCGGCGGCGGTGACGAAGCGCCCGGAGCGCCCAACGGCGAGCAGAACCAGCAGATCGTCCGCGCTGGGATAGGCAGCCGGAGTCATTTCTGCATTCTTGCAGACGCGCACTGCACAACTGGTTATTGCGGCCGCAGATATGTGCACGAATACTCGTCCTGACCACGCAATGTGGGGGCCGTCACATTCGCAACATGATGTGGCCCCGGTCATGAAGGAGATGTTCGATGAGCGTGCGCAGTGCAGTACGGCCGACCGGTGATCCCGGCGGTGTACCGGCCGGTCTGAGGCGGGTGGTGGCCGCCTCGATGGCGGGCACCGTGGTCGAGTGGTACGAGTTCTTCCTCTACGGCACGGCTGCGACGCTAGTCTTCAGCAAGGTGTTCTTCGCCAAGGGCACCGCCGATCTCGACGCCATCCTCGCGGCATTCATCACCTACGCCGTTGGCTTCGCCGCGCGCCCGCTCGGCGGCATCGTCTTCGGGCATTTCGGCGATAAGCACGGCCGCAAGAAATTGCTGCAATTCAGTCTCGTGCTGGTCGGATCCGCGACCTTCCTGATGGGCTGTCTGCCGACCTTCACCCAGATCGGCTACTGGGCACCGGCACTGCTGGTCGTGCTCCGGTTCATCCAGGGCTTCGCGGTCGGCGGCGAATGGGGTGGTGCGGTGCTGCTGGTGGCCGAACACAGTCCGAGCCGCAGCCGCGGCTTCTGGGCGAGTTGGCCGCAGGCGGGTGTGCCGCTCGGCAATATGCTGGCGACGGTCGCACTGCTGGTGCTGACCTCGACGCTATCGGATGCGGCGTTCCTGAGCTGGGGCTGGCGCGTCGCGTTCTGGCTGTCCGCGGTGGTCGTACTGGTCGGCTACTACATCCGCACCAAGGTCACCGACGCACCCATTTTCGTTGCGGCACAGCAGGAAGTCGCACAGATCAAGGCGAATTCGCTGAGCGTGGTCGAGGTACTGCGGCGCTACCCGCGCGGTGTCCTCACCGCCATGGGGCTGCGGTTCGGCGAGAACATCCTCTACTACCTGGTGGTCACCTTCACCATCACCTATCTCAAGGTGCAGGTGCACGTCGACACCAAGGTCATCCTGTGGTGGCTGCTCGCCGCGCACGCCGTGCATTTCGTGATGGTTCCGCTGGCGGGCAGTCTGTCCGACCGCTTCGGCCGGCGGCCGATCTATCTGATCGGCGCGCTCACCGCGGGCACCTGGGGCTTCTTCGCCTTCCCGATGATGGACAGCGGCCACAACGCGATCATCATGGCCGCGATCATTATCGGCCTGGTATTCCATGCCTTCATGTACGCGGGACAGCCCGCGATCATGGCCGAGATGTTCCCCACCCGCATGCGGTATTCCGGTGTTTCCCTCGGCTATCAGGTCACCTCGATCGTCGCCGGATCGCTCGCACCGATCATCGCCGTGCGCCTGCTCAACACCTACAAGTCCGCGGTACCCATTGCCATATATCTGGCGGCGGCCGCCGCCGTCACCGCCATTGCGGTCCTGTTCGCCCGTGAGACGAAAGGTATCGCGCTGGAGGGTATCGACAACGCGGATGCGGAAAGCCTGGCAAACCAACCATCCCCGGCAGCGCAGGTCGCGCCGGCCGATACCCTGAGAGCGGAGCTCACATGAGGGAACTGACCGGACGTTCCGCACTGATCACCGGCGGCGCGAGCGGCATCGGCGCCGCCTGCGCCAGGGAACTCGCGGCACGCGGGGCCACCGTCACCGTCGCCGATATCGATGACATCGGCGCGAAGGCATTGGCCAGCGAGATCAATGGAAAGGTCTGGGCGGTAGACCTTCTCGATGTCGCCGCACTGGAAGAGCTCACCTTGGATGTGGACATCCTGGTGAACAACGCCGGTGTGCAGAGCATCAACCCGATCGAGGACTTCCCGCCGGAGCGGTTCCGGAATCTGATGACCCTCATGGTCGAAGCGCCGTTCCTGCTCATCCGCGCGGCCCTGCCGCGGATGTACCAGCGCGGCTTCGGCCGGATCATCAATCTGTCCTCGGTGCACGGGTTGCGGGCGTCGGAGTACAAGGTCGCATATGTGACCGCCAAGCACGCACTGGAGGGCCTGTCCAAGGTGACCGCGCTCGAGGGCGGCCGGCACGGCGTCACCAGCAATTGCGTCAATCCCGGCTATGTGCGAACACCATTGGTGGACAAGCAGATCGCCGATCAGGCCAAGGCGCACGGCATCGACGAGCAGCAGGTGCTCGAGCAGGTGCTGCTCACCGAGAGTGCGATCAAACGCCTGGTGGAGCCGGAGGAGGTCGCGTCGCTGGTCGGCTGGCTCGCCTCCGCCGATGCGGGCATGGTCACCGGTGCGTCCTACACCATGGATGGTGGGTGGACCGCACGGTGATTCCGGCGGGCCCGGGCCGGACCGGCCTATCCGAAGGCCGACAGCGCCATGCGACGCAGGACCGGCCGGGCCCGGGTGGCGGTGGCATCGGTGGCGCTGTGCGGGGTGGAGTTCATCAACCCGAAGCCCGCGTGCGCCTGCACCCGCGCGGTCTCCTCCGGCAGTTCCGGATGCACCTCCCGCAGCACCGCCACCCAGATCTCGACGTACTGACGCTGGGTGCGACGCAGTTCGCGCCGGGGACCGGACGGAACATTGTCCAGGTCGCGGTCCTGGATCCGAATGAGTTCGGGCTCGCCGAGCGCGAAGTCCAGATGGAAGTCGACCAGCCCGGCCAGCGCCTCCTGCGCCGATTCGGTCCGTGCCACCACCGACTTCCCACCGTCGAGCAGCCGCTGGCTGACCCCGACCAGCAGTTCGACCAGCAGCGCCTCCTTATTCGGGAAGTGCCGGTAGACCGCGGGCCCGCTGATCCCGACGGCCGCGCCGAGGTCGTCCAGGCGCATGCCGAGGAAGCCGCGGTCGGCGATGAGCCGGGCGCCCGCATCCAGCAGTTGCCCCCTTCGCTGCAGTTTCAGTTGTTCCCTGCGGGTGAGCGCGACGGCGTCGGTGCTGGTCACACGCGCTCCTTTCTGCACACCTGGACATCTCGGTTAATCAACATTAACCTGAATTCCAGTTATCGGCGACTAACTGGATGGCAGGACGGCGGGATGACGGTGACCGAACAGGTCGGAGTCGACAATCGCACGGCGCATGTGGCGCTGCTGGCAGATCTGCGTGCCCGGCTGACCACGACGGCGCTCGGCGGGCCAGCGAAGGCGCGCGAGCGGCATGTGGCCCGCGGCAAGCTGCTGCCCCGGCAGCGGGTGGATCAGCTACTCGATCCGGGCAGCCCGTTTCTCGAACTCTCGCCGCTGGCCGCGACCGGGATGTACGACGACGAATGCCCCGGCGCGGGGATCATTACCGGCATCGGCCGGATCTCCGGGCGCGAATGCGTGATCGTGGCCAATGACGCCACGGTCAAGGGCGGCACCTACTACCCGATGACGGTGAAGAAACATCTGCGCGCCCAGGAAGTCGCGCTGCAGAACCAGCTGCCCTGCGTCTATCTGGTCGACTCCGGTGGCGCGTTCCTGCCGCGCCAGGACGAGGTCTTCCCGGACCGGGAGCATTTCGGCCGCATCTTCTACAACCAGGCGACCATGAGCGCCAAGGGCATACCGCAGATCGCGGCGGTTCTCGGCTCGTGCACCGCCGGTGGTGCGTATGTACCGGCGATGAGCGATGAGGCGGTCATCGTGCGCAATCAGGGCACGATCTTCCTCGGCGGACCGCCGCTGGTAAAGGCGGCGACCGGCGAGGTGGTCACCGCCGAGGAACTCGGCGGCGGCGAATTGCATTCGCGCACATCGGGCGTGACCGACCACCTGGCCGAGGACGACCAGGACGCGCTGCGCATCGTGCGCCGCATTGTGGCCACCCTCGGCCCCCGTTCGGCCAGCCCGTGGGAGGTGACGCCGACCGTCGCGACCGCGAAGCCGGAATCGGAGCTGTACGACGTGGTCCCGGTCGATCTGCGCACGCCATATGACGTCCGCGAGGTCATCGATCGGCTGGTCGACGGCGGCGCCAATGGCGACGGCGGATTCCACGAATTCAAGGCCGAATACGGCAAGACCCTGGTCACCGGATTCGCCCGCATCCACGGACACCCGGTCGGCATCGTCGCCAATAACGGCGTGCTGTTCAGCGAATCTGCCATGAAGGGCGCACATTTCATCGAGCTGTGCGATAAGCGCAAGATTCCGCTGCTGTTCCTGCAGAACATCACCGGTTTCATGGTCGGACGTGACTATGAGGCGGGCGGTATCGCCAAGCACGGCGCCAAGATGGTCACCGCGGTGGCGTGTGCGCGGGTGCCGAAGCTCACCGTGGTGATCGGCGGATCATATGGCGCGGGCAACTATTCGATGTGTGGACGCGCGTATTCGCCGCGCTTCCTGTGGATGTGGCCCAATGCGCGCATCTCGGTCATGGGTGGCGAACAGGCCGCCTCGGTGCTGTCGACGGTGCGCGGGGATCAGCTCGACAGCTCCGGACAGCCGTGGTCGGCCGCGGACGAGGAGGCATTCAAGGCGCCGATTCGGGAACAGTACGAATATCAGGGCAATCCGTACTACTCGACCGCGCGGCTCTGGGATGACGGCGTCATCGACCCCGCCGACACCAGAACCGTGCTCGGACTTGCCCTTTCGGTGTGCGCACAGGCGCCGCTCGAACCCGTTTCCTACGGCGTCTTCCGGATGTGATCGCGATGATGAACAAATCCCATCCCATTGAATTCGACACCGTGCTGGTCGCCAATCGCGGCGAGATCGCGGTGCGGGTCATCCGCACCCTGCGCACCATGGGTATTCGCTCGGTCGCGGTCTACAGCGATGCGGACGCACAGGCCAGGCATGTGCGCGAGGCCGATACCGCGGTGCGCCTCGGCCCGGCCCCGGCCAGGGAGAGCTATCTCGATATCGAGAAGGTGGTCGCCGCGGCGGTGCGCACCGGTGCGCAGGCCGTGCATCCGGGCTACGGCTTCCTCTCCGAGAATGCCGCCTTCGCCGCCGCGCTCGCCGAGGCCGGCATCGTTTTCCTGGGACCGCCCGCGAAGGCGATCGAGGTCATGGGCGACAAGATCGCGGCGAAGAATACCGTCGCTGCCTTCGATGTGCCTGTTGTCCCCGGTATCGCCCGACCGGGACTCACCGACGCCGAATTGATCGACGCCGCAACCGATATCGGCTATCCGGTGTTGGTCAAGCCGTCGGCCGGTGGTGGCGGCAAGGGCATGCGCCTGGTCGAGGAGCCCGCGGCGCTACCGGCCGCGCTGGCCAGTGCCCGGCGCGAGGCGGCAGCGGCATTCGGCGACGACACCCTGTTCCTGGAGCGATTCGTCACCCGCCCGCGGCATATCGAGGTGCAGATCCTCGCCGACCAGTTCGGCCACGTGATCCACCTCGGCGAACGTGAATGCAGTCTGCAGCGGCGGCATCAGAAGGTCATCGAGGAAGCGCCCTCGCCGCTGCTGGACGCCGCGACGCGGGCGCGCATCGGCGCCGCCGCGTGCAATACCGCACGCAGTGTGAATTACGTCGGTGCGGGCACGGTCGAATTCATCGTCTCCGCCGATCGGCCGGACGAGTTCTTCTTCATGGAGATGAATACCCGCCTGCAGGTGGAACATCCGGTCACCGAGCTGGTCACCGGAATCGACCTGGTGGAGTGCCAGGTGCGGATCGCGGCCGGACAGAAGCTCGCGTTCAACCAGGACGAGTTGCGGCTGGTCGGGCACGCGATCGAGGCCCGGGTCTATGCCGAGGATCCCGGACGCGGCTTCCTGCCGACCGGCGGCACGGTCCTGGACCTGTCCGAGCCCGCAGGCGCTGGCGTGCGAGTGGATTCGGGATTGCGCATCGGTACCGTGGTCGGCAGCGATTACGATCCGATGCTCTCGAAGGTCATCGCGCACGCGGCCGACCGCGACGCCGCACTCGCGAAACTCGATCGGGCCCTCGGCGATACCTTGTTACTCGGCGTCACCAGCAATATCGAGTTCCTGCGATTCCTGCTGGCGGATCCGGATGTGGCCGCGGGCCGGCTCGATACCGGACTACTGGATCGCCGCGTCGGCGACTTCCAGCCCGCCGCGGTCGGAGACGACGAATTCATCGCCGCCGCCGCCTATCACTGGCTGCGGCGCTGGCCAGCGGCCCCGAGCGAGCCGTGGGATATTCCGTCCGGTTGGCGCATCGGCACGGCCGCGCCGACCACCATCAGGCTGGCCAGCGGTGACCGCACCGAACACGTCTATCTGACCGGCTCCCCCGATGCCGCCGAAGTACACCTCAACAGCAGCGAATCCGCCTCGCTCAGTGCCGAATTCACCGGAGCAGCTTCCGGGGTGCTGGTCCTGACGCTGGGCGGCCTGCGCCGGGACTACCGCGTCGCCGAATACGACGGACAGCTCTGGGTCGCCGGACCATCCGGTATCTCGGTGCTGCGCGAAGTGGCCGAGGTGAATGTCCGCGGCGGTGCCGAACACGTCGGTGACGCCGAGATCCGCAGTCCCATGCCTGGTTCGGTAATCGCGGTGCCGGTCGACAATGGCGCCACCGTGGCCGCGGGCGCGCCGGTCGTCGTGGTCGAGGCCATGAAGATGGAGCACACCCTCACCGCACCGGTCGCGGGCACCGTCGAAGTCCTGGTCGAACCGGGCACCCAGGTCCGCCTCGATCAGCCGCTGGTGCGCATTGCCGCGGCTGCCACCGAACCCGAAACCGCCGAGCGAGAAGGAACTTCCGCATGACCGAGTTTTTGTCCACCGGCACCCTGCCCGAGGAGTACCGCGACCTCGCACTGACGGTGCGTGATTTCGCCAGGTCGGTGGTCGCCCCGGTCGCCGCCGAACACGATGCGAACCACACCTTCCCGTATGAGGTCGTCGCCGGTATGGCCGATATGGGCCTGTTCGGTCTGCCGTTCCCCGAGGAGTACGGGGGCATGGGCGGCGACTACTTCGCACTGTGCCTGGCGCTGGAAGAACTCGGCAAGGTGGATCAGAGCGTCGCGATCACCCTGGAGGCCGGTGTCTCGCTCGGCGCCATGCCCATCTACCGCTTCGGCAACGATAAGCAGAAGCAGGAATGGCTGCCGCAGCTGACCAGCGGGCGCAACCTCGCCGCGTTCGGGCTCACCGAACCCGGTGCGGGCAGCGATGCGGGTGGCACCAGGACCACCGCGGTCGCCGATAGCGGCGAATGGATCATCAATGGCAGCAAGCAGTTCATCACCAACTCCGGCACCGATATCACCACACTGGTGACGGTGACCGCGGTGACCGGCCAGTCGGGCGGCAAGAAGGAGATCTCCACCATCCTCGTCCCCACCGACACCCCCGGCTTCGTGGCCGAACCCGCCTACAACAAGGTCGGCTGGAACGCCTCGGACACCCATCCGCTGAGCTTCACCGACGTCCGGGTGCCCGAAGAGAATCTGCTCGGCGAGCGCGGTCGCGGTTATGCCAACTTCCTGCGCATTCTCGACGAGGGCCGGATCGCCATCGCGGCGCTCTCGGTGGGCGCGGCCCAGGGCTGCGTCGACGAAAGCGTGCGCTACGCCAAGGAACGCGAGGCCTTCGGCCAGGCCATCGGCCGCAACCAGGCCATCGCCTTCAAGATCGCCAGGATGGAGGCGCGCGCCCACGCGGCCCGCACCGCCTACTATGACGCCGCCGCACTCATGTTGGCGGGTAAGCCGTTCAAGAAGGAGGCCTCGATCGCCAAGCTGGTGGCGAGTGAGGCCGCGATGGACAATGCCCGCGATGCCACCCAGATCTTCGGTGGCTACGGCTTCATGAACGAATACGCTGTGGCCAGGCACTATCGCGACAGCAAGATCCTCGAAATCGGCGAGGGCACAACGGAGGTGCAGTTGATGCTGATCGGGCGGGAGTTGGGCCTGTGAGCGACGCCGACGCCACGCGCCGGGTAGTACAGCGCGGTCTGTGGTTCGACGAGTTCGAGATCGGCGTCGTGTACGAGCACCGGCCGGGCCGGACCATTACCGAGGCCGATAACGTCCTGTTCACCACGCTGACCATGAACACCCAGGCGCTGCACCTGGATGCGGCGTTCAGCGAGCAGCTGGCACCGTTCCACCAGCGGCTGGTGAATTCGATGTTCACGCTGTCCACCCTGATCGGCCTCTCGGTCGCGCAGCTGACCCAGGGCACGATCGTGGCCAACCTCGGCTTCTCCGAAATCGCCTTCCCGAAGCCGCTGTTCCACGGCGACACCATGTACGCCGAGACCGTGGTCACCGATAAGCGCGAATCGAAGAGCCGTCCCGGCGAGGGCATCGTCACCTTCGCCCATACCGCGCGCAATCAACACGGCGATATCGTGGCCACCGCGATACGCAAAACGCTGGTGCGCAAGGAATCGAGGCCAGCATGAGTTGGCAGCCACCGGGACCGGCCTGGCTGTTCTGCCCGGCCGACCGCCCCGAACGCTATGCGAAGGCCGCCGCGGCGGCCGATGTGGTGATCATCGATCTCGAAGACGGTGTCGCCGCCGGGGACAAGGCGGGCGCGCGCAAGGCACTCATCGATACCCCACTGGCTCCGGAAACCACCGTCGTCCGGATCAATGCCGTCGGCACCGACGAGCACGCGTTGGATCTCGCGGCGCTGGCCCGCACCGAATACCGGCGGATCATGCTGCCGAAGGCCGAATCCGCCGAACAACTCGGCTCGCTCACCGACTACGAGGTGATCGCGCTGATCGAATCGCCGCTCGGCGCCGTCGCGGTCGAGCGCACGGTGCTGGCGCCCAATGCGATCGGGGTGATGTGGGGTGCGGAGGATCTGGTTGCCGGACTCGGCGGCAACTCCAGCAGACATGCCGACGGCGGCTATCGCGATGTGGCACGGCATGTTCGGTCGAGCACACTGCTCGCGGCCAAGGCATACGGGAAGTTCGCGCTCGACTCGGTGTATCTGAACATTCGCGATCTCGACGGACTGCGCGCCGAGGCACTGGACGCGGTCGCCGTCGGCTTCGACGCGAAGGTGGCGATCCATCCGAGCCAGGTGCCGGTCATCCGGGCCGCCTACGCGCCGTCGGCGGATGAAATCGACTGGGCCCGAAGGGTACTCGACGAGGTGCCGAAGCATCGCGGCGTCTTCGCCTTCGAGGGCCGCATGGTCGATGCCCCGGTGCTGCGGCATGCCGAGCAGATCGTGCGACGCGCGAACCACACCTGATTTCCGAAAGATATTCAGCCAGGAGGTACTGCGGTGCAACCACAATGGGTGCCGACCGAATCCGATATCGCGAAGGCGCGCATCACCGACTTCGCCAGATTCGTCACGGCGCGCACCGGAGTGTCCGCGCCGGATTACCGGACGCTGTGGCAGTGGTCAGTCGATGATCTGCCCGGCTTCTGGGGTGCGCTGTGGGACTACTTCGAGCTCGGCCCGGTCGCGGGCGATGTGCTCGCGAGCGCCGAAATGCCTGGTGCGCAGTGGTTTCCGGGTACCCGGCTGAATTATGTGGATCAGGTCATTCGGCAGTTCCGCGCCGATCGCCCCGCCATTGTCGCGGTGACCGAGGACGCTCCGGTGCGGGAGGTGTCCTGGAGCGAATTGATCGACAGCACCGCGGCATTCGCGCGCACGCTGCGCTCGCTCGGTGTGCGCCCGGGTGATCGGGTGGCCGGATATCTGCCGAATATTCCGGAGACGGTGATCGCCTTCCTGGCCACCGCGAGCATCGGCGCGGTGTGGAGCGCCTGCGGCCAGGACTATTCGCCCAAGGCGGCACTGGACCGGCTCGGCCCGCTCGAACCCACCGTATTGGTCACCGCCGATGGCTACCGCTTCGGCGGCAAGACCCACGATAAGCGCGAGGATATCGCGGCGCTGCGGGCCGGACTCGATACGGTGCAGGCCACCGTGGCGGTCTCCCAGCTCGGCCTGCCGGTGCCGGACGCACTGTCCTGGACCGAGGCCACCACCAATACCGAGGCCGCCGTCATCGAGACCGAGACCGTCGATTTCGACCATCCGCTGTGGATCGTATTCTCCTCCGGCACCACCGGACTGCCCAAGGGCATTGTGCACGGCCACGGCGGCGTGCTGCTGGAACACCTCAAAGCCGTTGCGCTGCAGGCCGATATCGGTCCCGATGACACCTTCTTCTGGTACACCAGCCCGAGCTGGATGATGTGGAACTTCCAGATCGCCGGTCTGCTCGTCGGCGCGACCATCGTCTGCTACGACGGCAGCCCCACCTACCCCGCCGCGGATGCGCTGTGGCACATCGCATCCCAGGTGGGCGCGACCGTGCTCGGCACGAGTCCGGGCTATGTGCTCGCCTGCATCAAGGCGGGTGCGGTGCCGCGCACGGACCACGATCTGTCCGCGCTGCGGCAGGTCGGCATCACCGGTTCATCGCTGCCGCCCGCATCGGCGGTGTGGTTGGGCGAGAACGTCGGTGACCACGTCCAGGTCGCCTCGATCAGCGGCGGCACCGATATGGTCTCCGCCTTCATCGGTGGCGCGCGCACGGTGCCGACCTGGCCCGGTGAGCTGTCCGCGCCCTATCTGGGTGTCGCGCTGGAGGCATTCGACGCCGACGGCAAGCCGGTGCGCGACGAGGTCGGCGAACTCGTCATCACCAAGCCCATGCCGTCCATGCCGGTGCGCTTCTGGGGCGATGCGGACGGAACTCGTTACCACGACGCGTATTTCGATATGTTCCCCGGCATCTGGCGACACGGCGACTGGATCACCATTACCGATCGCGGCAGTGTCGTGGTGCACGGCCGCTCCGATTCCACCCTCAACCGGCACGGCATCCGCATGGGCAGCGCCGATATCTACCAATCCGTCGAACGGCTCCCGGAAATCACCGAGGCCCTGGTCATCGGTGCCGAACAACCCGACGGCGGCTACTGGATGCCGCTGTTCGTCACCCTCACGCCCGGCACCGAACTCACCGACGACCTGAAGACCCGCATCAACACCACCATCCGCACCGAGGTCTCCCCCCGCCACGTCCCGGACGAAATCATCCTGGCCCCCGGCATCCCGCATACCCGCACCGGCAAAAAGCTCGAGGTTCCCATCAAGAAACTCTTCCAGGGCGCCGACCCGGCCCGCGTCGTCGAACGCAGCGCCGTCGACAACCCGGACCTGCTGGACTGGTACGCCGCCGTGCACCCGCGGTCCGCATAGACATTCGTGGCTACATCTACCGATGAAATGTAGCTGCAGATGTTCCCGGTCAGCACGGCAGATCAGGCCATTTGTAGCTACAATCTACCTATCAAAATGTAGCCACAAAGGAGCCGGTCATGGATGTTGGGATCAGGGAACTGCGTGCGAACCTCAGCCGCCACCTGGCCGAGGTTCGCACTGGGCACACCGTCACCGTTACCGACCATGGGCGACCAATTGCCCGCATCGTTCCCGTCGAGCGTTTAACGAAGCTGGAACAGTTGCGCGACGAGGGACGGGTACATCCTGCGCGGAAGAGGAAGCAACCGGCACCCGAGCCGATCCACGGCACGGGCATCGTCAGCGACCTCATCGATGAGCAGCGCCGTTGATCGGCTACCTGGACACCTCCGCCTTCGTCCCCCTGCTCGTCGCCGAACCGAGCAGCCACGCCTGCCGCCGATTTTGGGATGATGCCGATGCCGTGGTCTCGAGCAGACTGCTCTATGTCGAGACCGCCGCCGCACTGGCTCAGGCGCACCGACTCTCGCGACTCGACGATCGAGAGTACGCAGCGTGCCGACATCTCCTGGACCAGCTCTGGCCACAGCTCGATGTCGTCGAGGTGGACGAAGCCTCGATATCGCGCGCTGCTGAACTGGCGGATCTCCTCGCGTTGCGTGGATACGACGCCGTCCACTGCGCCTCCGCCGAGCAATTGGAGGACACCGACCTTGTCGTAGCCTCGGGCGACAAACGTCTACTCGAGGCATGGAAGACACTGGGGTTGGCCACCTTCGACACCAATGCACCTGAAGATGCCGCCTGAAGGACTGCGATGCGGGATGCCACCCTGACTTCGACGATGCCGCAACACCTGAACTACGGACCACGGCTCGGCTTCGGCCGCACGGCGGACGCCCCACCTGGGCAAATCAGACCGACCTGGACAGCTCGGTGAACTGAGGTGGTCGTTACGATGTCGGGCATGGGTGTCGACAATCGCCGTACGGCGCGCAAGGTCAGCGGCGACTCGGCACCGCGAGAGATTCGGCGCAGGCCGAAGAATCGGCGAGCCCAGATCGCGGCGGCCTCGGCGGCCGCCTTCGGCGCGCTGGGCTATCACGGCGTGAGCATGGACGATATCGCCTCCGGGCTCGGCATCAGCTCGGCCGCGCTGTACCGGCACTACCCGAGCAAGTACGCGCTGTTCCGGGAGGAATTGCTGCGGGTGGGGCGGGCCATGACGGAATCGGTCGAGCTGCCGCAGGAGGCGGCGGGCAGGGGGATGGCAGCCGACGGAGTCGACGGGGTGGGTGAACCCTGGTCGCCGGAGCGGCGGCTGCGCCATGTGCTCGACGCGCTCATCGGCGTCACCATCGAGAACCGGCCGACCATCACCCTGGTGCGCTGGGAGGGCCGCTATCTCGAGCCGGAGGATCTCGCGGTCCTCACCGAACAGCAGCTCGCCGTCGTCGGCGCGATCGGCACGCAACTGGGCGCGCTGCGACCGGAACTCGCGGAGGACGACCTTCGGGTACTGCGCGGCGCGCTGCTGAGCGTGATCACCAGCATTGCCGATCACCATGCCACCTTGCCCGCGAAATCCCTTGCCCGACTGTTGGATTCGGCCTGTTGGTCACTGGTGCCCGCCGACCTGCCGGCAATCGACGCGGATGCGGAACTGCCGGTGGCCGCGGAGATTCCGGATTCGTTCAAGCACGAGCTGTTGCTGCGCAAGGCCGTCGAACTCTTCCACGATCGCGGCTATCCGAATGTCAGTGTCGAGGAGATCGCCACTGCCGCAGGGCTTTCCGCGGCATCGGCGGTGTACCGGTTCTATCGCGGCAAGAGCGATCTGCTCGCCGCCGCGTTCCGCAGGGCCGCCGACCGGGTCTCCGGCGCGATCGGTCCGGCGGTGGCGGCCGCCCCCGACTCCGAGGCGGCGCTGACCACACTGATCGAGCAGTACGTCGAGGGCTCGTTCACCGAACGGGCACTGACCTTCGTGTATTACACGGAGTTCCAGCACGTTCCGCCCGAGGAGCGCACGGTGCTGCGAAATATCCAGCGGCTCAGCGTCGAAGAGTGGGCGCGGCTGCTGCGCGAGGTCCGACCGGAGCTCTCGCCCGCCGAGGCCCGATTCCTCATTCACGCGGCGTTCGCATTGGTGGTCGATCTCGGACGGACCTTCAGTGCCGAACCGATCGCCTCCCCGGCCCGGGTTCGATTGCTCATGCAGCTCGTCCTATTCGGCCGTCCGGCCCGCTCGTAGTCCTTCGATATCAGGCCTCGCCGACCACAGTTATGTTATCGACTATTCTAACTGTTTGAGCATAATATAGCGACGTGAAAACCTAATTACAGGTATCTTTGTGATCTTCCGTTATATTCAATTTCAGCCCTGGGAAGATCTGCATAGCAAGCGTCCGATTGGGCTAACATCGCGGAATGGATGCCGAGGACCGTCGCGCAACGGAGGACGCGAGCGCAGATCGCGCCACTCGGTCGCGTGCGGTACGCCGTCGACCGCGCGACCGCAGGGCGCAGATCGCCGCCGCCTCCGCCGAGGCCTTCGGATCATTCGGCTACCACGGTGTGAGCATGGAGGACATCGCCTCGCGCCTCGATATCAGCTCCACCGCGCTCTACCGGCACTACCCGAGCAAGTACGCGCTATTCCGCGAGGAGGCGCTGCGGCTGGCCGCGCTGAGCACCGAGGCCGTGCACCTGCCGGAGCGGCTGCGCGACCGGCCCGCCGCCGAACGCCTCGACCACATCCTCGATGCCCTGATCGCGGCCTCCATTGCCAACCGCCGCAGCGCCGCGCTGCTGCGCTGGCAGAACCGCTACCTGGCGGATGCCGACCGCCAGATCCTCATCGATCACCTGAAAGCCACCGATGCGGCGGCCCGCGACCTGCTGGCGCAGATCCGGCCCGAGCTGCCCGCCGGGGATCGGGGGGTGCTCTCCGCCGCCGCGATGAGCGTGATCGGCAGCATCTCCGATCACCAGGTCGCGGTTCCGGTGCGCGCGCTGACGGCCCTGCTGCGCTCGGCCTGTGACGCGGTCATCGCGTGCGAGCTGCCCGCCCCCGGCGATGCGGCCGAACCCCTTGGGGCGAAAGAGGTTCCGCTCACCTTCAAACATGAGCTGTTATTGGTGCGGGCCATCGCACTGTTCCATGAGCACGGGTATCCCAATGTGAGCGTGGAGGATATCGCCAATGCGGCGGGCCTGCCCGCCTCCTCGGCGGTGTACCGCTTCTACCGCAGCAAGGGCGATCTGCTGGCGGCGGCGTTTCGCCGTGCGGCGGACCGGGTTTCGGCGGCCATCGGGCCCGCCATCGCGGCATCGGAGCGTCCGGAGCAGGCGCTGGGCACCCTCATCGAGTTGTACGTGCAGGGCTCGTTCGCCGAGCGCGAGCTGACCTTCGTCTACTACGCGGAGATCAGCAATGTGCCGCCGGAGGATCGCACCGTGCTGCGCAATATCCAGCGGCTCAATGTCGAGGAGTGGGCCAAGCTGCTCATCGGCGTCCGGCCCGAGCTGTCCCCCGCCGAGGCACGGGTGCTCGTCCATGCGGCGCTGGCCCTGGTGGTCGACCTCGGCCAGTGGCTCGGCCCCGCCAACCCGCTCTGCTCACAGCAGCGGATCGCGCACCTGATGCGGGTCATCCTCTTCGGTCGGCCCAAGAGTTCGCGACCGTAGTCGAAAGGTCGGTCAAGCGGCTCAAAGAGCGACCAGATGACTACGCTCGGCGCGCGGCTATGGCTTGGCGGATGGGTTCGGTGAAGGTGTGGGGGTGGTGGTAGACGTGGGGGGCGGCGGTGTAGAAGATGGTCCAGCCTTGGGTGGTTAGGGAGTTGTGGCGGGGGTTGTCGCGGACGGCTGCGGGTTCGCCGGAGTGCCAAGTGGCGCTGTCGTATTCGAGGCCGATTTGCCATTGGCGCCAGCCGAGGTCTATGCGGCGTGGACCGTCCTGTGTTTGTACCTCCAGTTGTGGCACGGGGTGGGGGAGGCGCGCGTCGATGCACTGCAGGCGCGTGCGCGACTCCATGGGGGATTCCGCTCGGCAATCGGCTAGCGGAATCAACTCGGCCGCTTGTCTGCAGCCGCGCCTGCCCGCCTGCCTTTCGATCTCAACACCCAACTCCGCACGCGAGAGCCCTTGGCGCAGGGCCAGATCCAGGGTCGCCAGCGCGTCCATCCGCGGCAGTGCACGGGCCAGATCCACACATGTCCGGGCAGCGTTGGTTGTTACGATGCCGTTGATCGGCTCCAGCTGTGCGGGGTCGACCCGATCACGGTGCACGATCAGCCGCTGCGACCTCGATGCCTGAATGCCGAGCACATGGGTGAGGCCATCGTTGATCACCGAAAACCCGTGCAGCTCAGCAGCAGTGTGATACGAGGCCGCGAGAAAGGTCAGGCCCATCGAAAGCCGCGCCGCCGCCACACGCAGCGTCGCTGACGATGGTGTCGTCGCCTCGCGATACACCCCGTGAAAGACCCGGACCCACTCGCCACGCGCCAGCAGAGCACGCAACTCGGCACGCGTGTACTCCAGAAATACCTGCCGTGTGGTGAACACGCCGAACTGCCGGTCGCAGAACTGCTCCAATTCTGGTCGCATCCACCCAGCATCAACCACCCCGCCCACCCCACACCCCGCCCACCAGCACCTCTACCCACCCCTGTCCACACCCACCACCCTGTGGATAGTTCCCTGACGGTAGTCAAAGGGCGGCTTGTGCACTGCGTTCTAGCGACCCTTTGACTACCGTCGACTGGGGCATGGCTAGCGGGTGGGGTAGCGGCGGTCGATGACGTCGAAGATGTTGGGCTGGCCTGCTTTGTAGAGTTCGCGGTCGATGAGTTTGAGGGGGTCCCAGAGGGGCATGGTGAAGCGGGGGGTGATGGTGGCGGGTGCGGAAGGGGAGCCGGAGGCGTGCAGGATGGCGTTGGCGGCGAGGCGGCCGCCTTCGTTGGCGCCCTCCATGCAGGCGACGTTCATACCGGTTTTGATCCAGTCGCCCGCCAGGAACAGGTTGTCGATGGCGGTATAGGCGTCGGGGCGGTCGGACCAGGAGCCCGGATTCTGGATGAAAATGGCGTCGTCGTAGCTGATCTCGGGGGTGCCGGCACCGGTGAGGGCAGGGTCGATCATCCAGGAGTGCAGCATATCGTCGGTGAGCTGGATGTCGCCGTCATCATTGACGTGCGCCTTGATCTGCGCCCAGGTTTCGCGGGCGATCTCCTCGGGTGTGCATTGTTCGGCGCTCTTGCGGTTGAAGGTGCCCGGCTCTTCCCATTCGGAGATGATGGCGGAGAGCACATCCTGGACAGTGCCGTCGCCGTAGGTGGTCAAGGGGCGCCGCCAGAACTGGGCCTCACTGATCGAGGTCAGGCCCCAGGGGGCGTCGTTGTAGCCGACGTGGCCGTTGGCCAGGTCGACGCGTTTGCGCAGGAAGAACTGGATGCCGACCATCCAGGCGGACTGGAGGTTTCGGATGCGGTCCAGGGTGGGGTCGGCGGCGGATAGGTCGCCGGAGAGCACGTCCGGGAATTTGTCGAGCGGGATCGCCGAGAGGTAGTAGTCGGCCTCGACCGTCTGACGGGCGCCGCTCCGGTCGGTCACGGTGGCCGCGGTGATGTGTGCGCCGTCGCTGCTGAAGCCCGAAAGGCGTTGGCCCAGTTGGAAGGTCACGCCGATCGAGCGCAGGTAGTCGATCCACGGGTTGATCCACGTCTCGGTAGTCGGACCATTGAGTACGCGGTCATTGCCCTTGCCGTCGGTGTCGTTGTTGAGGTTCAGCAGCGACCAGACATATTCCTCGCCGACCAGGCCGATCGAATGTGCGCTGCAGTTACGGGATTTGGTGGCGACGAGTTCGCGAATGAAACCGTCGCCGAGGAAGCGGTTGTACTCCGGGGACGAATTGTCCAGGCGCGCGAAATCGGTCCAGGTCATTCGCTCCCACTGCCCGAATTTGCGCTCGGTGCTGCTCGAGACGTAGACGGCCAGTCGTTCCGCGGCGAAGACCGCCTCGGGCAACGGCAGGCGGAACAGCGACTCGAAGACCGAGGCGACGGAATCGATGAATCCCTGTGGAGTCATGGGAAATTGGGAGAACGGTAGCGGGAACGGCAGGGGCACGGTGAGGTTGTGCCGATTCATGCCCGCGATCATCGCCGCATTGAGGCGGACCAGGTTGTCCCATACGCCGTTCGCATTGCCGGGGAACGGGATTCGGCGCAGCGTGTCGGGCAGATTGTGATAGAAGCCGAAGAAGCTCCGGAAGCCGTGCTCACCGGGCAGCTGGCCGCCGCCGGAGTCGGCGTAGATGCTGCGGGTCTTACCGCCGAAAGCATCGAGTTTCTCGTACACCGTGACGGCGAATCCGCGCTCGGCGAGTTCGTGCGCCGCGGTCAGCCCCGCGGGGCCCGCGCCGAAGACGGCCACGGACCGGCCCGGCTGAGCACTGGCACGGCGGCCGGTGGGCGCCAGGGTCATCGCGGCGGCGATACCACCGGCCAGGGCTGCGTTCTTCATGAATGTGCGTCGCGAGTGCGACGGGTACGGCGTCTGCTGCATTGCTGAATCTCCCGACCATCCGGCCCGCACGTTCCTGTGCGCCGCGCAGGCATCCTGCATTGCCGCAATATGTTACTGAAGATTCTCACTGCACGTGGGCGATTTAGCACATGCAGCCAGCGCCGCCTCCAGATACCTCCAGCCCCGAAGCCGGGGTCTGCCGAACGTAGCCGAATGGCGGTCGCCAGGCCGTATTCGACGTCCATATGACTACGCTCAGCGAGCAGTCGGAGGGGGTAGCGCAGCAATCCAGCTGGACGGGGCTGGGGTGAAGATTGGTTGCGAGTGGCTCGAGATCAGCTGGTCTCGGACTGGGGCGCCGGCGCGTTGATGTTGATGGGTATTCTGTCTATCTACAAAGAGCGTCCGACAGCATGGCGGTCTGATCGGGCTGCTGTTTCGGCGGCTTGGTGTAGGAGTAGGTCACTGCTCGGCCGTCCGGTGTCGCGCCGGATATCGTGAGGTAGCCGTAGATGCCACCGGTGTGTCCGACATACTCTGCGCCGCACGGCAAATGGGCGGAGCCGATGCCGAGTCCGTAGGACATGTCGAGCATTCCCATCGGCACACCGTCGCGCATCTCGCGCAGCTCGGCCGCGGGTACCACCTGTCCGGCCAGTAGCGCTCGATAGAAGCGATTCAGATCGTCGCCGGTGGAGACCATCCCGCCCGCACCCCACGGCAGCGAGGGTTCGACGCGCGACACATCGGTGATCACGCCGTCGATATCGGCGTACCCCTCGGGATGTGGCCCCCGGATATCGAGCTCGCCCGGCCCCGGCAAGTAGGTGTCATCGAGCCGAAACGGCTTCAGGATCCGCCGGTTCAACTCATCGACATATGGTGCGCCTGTGACCCGTTCGATGAGCACATCCGCCACGATGTAGTTGGAATTGCTGTACTCGAACCGCGCACCCGGCGCGAAATCCGCTGGCCTGCTGAGGATTATCGCGATCTCTTCCGCGGGCGTCATGATGCGGCCTTCCAGGCCCGCCCGATATTCGTCGATGCGCGGGTCTTCGGCGAAGTCCGGCAAACCGCTCTGGTGCCGCAGGATCTGACGCACCGTAATCGCCCGCCCATCGATCCCATCGCCCCGCAACAACCCCGGCAGATACGTATCCACCGGCTCGTCGAGCCGCACCCTGCCCTCCGCCACCAACTGCAGCACCACCGCACTGGTGAACGTCTTGCTGACACTGCCGATCCGCACCCGCTGCGGCGGTGCCGTCGGAATCGGCGCACGGGTGCCGATATCGGCGACACCACTGGTGAGCGTCACCGTCTTCCCGTTCTCGGTCAGCGTCGCGATCATCCCGGTGACCCCACCCGCCACCTCCCGATCGATATCCCCCTGCACCACCCGAATGCGGTCCTGCGACACCCCCTCCGACGCATCCTTGTCCGCATCCTGCGCACATCCCACGAGTAGAGCAACCAAGCCAGCAGCAATACCTATCTTCACGACCCGCATACCTCGACGGTAGGGATCCTCCCCAGCCCACGCATCGGGGTCGGTCCCTGAGACCACACCCGGGGAGGCCCCCTAGCACCACCGGGTGATCGCGTGTTGGCCGGCCCCGGATCTAGACGATCATCGCCCTCGGCCGGCACCCGTGGGCAACCAGCAGAGTGACTACCCGACCGTGTTCAGCTATCGCTCCGATCCGAGCTTCGAAGCCTAGCGGCAGTCAAATGGACTGGAGGAGGACCACGTGGACCGATTGGTCACCAGATTGTTCCCGACAAGGGACAGTGACCGCGCTGGCAGTCTTGCACTGGTTAGTACGAGATCGTAATATCCGAAATCGTGAACTCCGAATTCGTACCACCGGATCGGTCGGTGCTGCTGACCCTGCAGCGCGCGACCCACGCCACCGTGCACCTGATTGCCGCCGAACTCGTCGACCTCGATCTGACCGCCTCCGAGATCAACGCACTGGCCAACCTCGCCGACGGACGCGGGCGCACCGTGTCCCAGCTCGGCGCCGCCATCGGCACCCGCCCCACGACGCTGACCAGCGTGCTGGACCGCCTGGAGCGCCGCGGTCACATCACCCGCGCTACGCACGCGGGCGACCGACGCTCGGTGTTGATCGAGCTCACCGATTCCGGGCGTGCGGCGGCCGTCGCGATCGGGCGAGCCCTGGCCGATCTCGAGAACCGAGCACTCAATGGCCTGCCCGGCGAGGCGATCACCGGCTTCTACAAAGTCCTGGACGCATTGATCAAGGAGGGGGCATGACCGCACACGGCCACAGTCCACACTCCGGCCACGGCACGAACGAGGAATCCTCGCCGTTCACGGAGCTAATGGACGAGGTGATGGCTACTGCCGAGCGTTTCGGCCACCGCGAGCACATCCACCTGACCTGGATGGCGGTACAGCGTTACGGCACTGTTGCTGCGGTGGATCTGGTCAGCGACGGCATCCAGCGCACCGCCCGGTACGCGGGCGCCCCGCAGAAGTACAACGTGACCGTCAGCCGGGCTTGGGTCGAGCTCGTCGGTCATCACGCGCAGGACGCGGATACCGCCGACTTCGACGTCTTCCTCGACCGGAATCCCGCACTGCTGAACAAGAAGCTGCTCACCCGCTTCTATCGACCCGCCACGCTGGCAGGCGTCCCGGCCCGGAGCGGCTGGATCGAACCCGACCTCGCCCCCTTTCCCTGGCGACATGTCGGGACGGACGACGCGGCGCACATTTCCGAGTACGAGTGATACCCCGGCGCGTCCGCCGACCTGGGATCGCCGACTGGTGGAATCGCATATTCGACAGTCCCGAATTCTCGGACACCGGTCGGCGGTCCGAGATGCCGCCGACGACACCGGCTCCCGCACCGCCGGGACGGGAACCGACGACACCGCTATCCGGCGGATAACCGATTTTCGAAACCGGGTGCGAATGCCCGCGCTCCACCGGCATGGCCATCGTCTCAGGTCAACCGGCAGCCGTTGCCGCGCAACGTATTCCGGTCATCATCGGTCGTTTCCCGCCAGGGGTCAGCGCGGAGGCAGATACCCGACCAGTGCGCCGCTGATACGACGCGCACCGGCACACGGTTCTTCTGGCGCACCGGGCTTCAGATTCCGCGTGACGAATACGACGGAGCCGCTCGGCACCGCAATGTTGACGTAGCACCCGATGTTGTTCGTGTCCTGGGCCGCACGATACTGGTTGGCGGCCCGGCCGCCGACCTGCACTTGACTGAAATCCCGGTAGCGCCCGGTCTGCTGGAAGTCCTCCACCATTTTCCGGGTCGACACGATCGTCAATTCGGAATTGCCCCCAACCGACTGCCATCGGCAGTTCTTATCGGTACCGGGTCCGGTGGTCGCCTCCTTGCTGTCGGCGCGGAATCCCTGCTTGGTGATGTCGGCGTCGGATATCCCGCAGGGGTCCAAGAGCTCACCCCTTGTGCCCTGACCCGCGGTATCCGGGCTCTCGCTATCGGCAGACGTGTTCCCACCCCCGCTGTTCGAGCTACCACCCCCGGCGTTCGAGCTCCCACCTCCGGTGCTCGGGCTCTCACCCCCGGCGGACGTGTTCGCACCCCCGGTGGATGTAGTCGTGGCCGCGGCGGTTGCGGTCGCTGCCTTCGTGTTGCTCGCGGTCGGCTCACTGCCGGTGGAACTGTCGTTGCACCCCGTGAGCAGCACCGCAGCTCCGACCGCCACGACCATGGCACCCATCGACTTCCCTCTACCCGGCATTCGCAAAACCCCTTCACTGCCAACCGTTTTGGGGGAGCAACAACCTCCCTCGGGGGCTCTACCCTACTGGCGGCATCGACACCACCTATGCCCCCAAATGAAGGATGTAACAAGGGGTTCCAGTAGTAATCGCGCGAAAACAACCACAATGGTCCGAACAGCGGTTATGCCGTTGAATTGACTGTGGCCAGAACCACAGTGCGGTAGCGCCTCGATGTGCTTGGACCCGACCGAGATCGGTAACCGGTCGGTCTTCTCCTCCTATCGGTTCAGCGATTTCCGGCGCGGACTCACGCCCGAGGCATCCGTTTGATGTCTTCAAATGATCCTTTGACGACATCTCTGGAGGATGCCTTGGCTCAACCAGAATCGTGCGGAAACAGCCCACCAATGCGATCCATTCTGCGATCCGGGTGCTGATCTTCTCGGAGTAAACCCGTTTGCAGCGGGCGGCCTCCAGGGCGTCGAGCTGGCTTTGGAGTTCCTGCTGGCGGTCGAGCAGCGGGCGTACCCGATCCGGATCGGTCGAGCGGCGGCGACCGCTGGGCTCGGGTCGACAGGAGCGCGGGGCGCCCAGAGCCGGCCGCGACCGCGGTCGTCGGGCACCGGGATCTCCAGTTCCTCGCGCATTGCGGGGACGAGGATGAACCGCGCGGTGTGGTACTTCGCCGCGGTCTTGCCGCCGCGGGTGCGGCAGGTGCTGCCCGCCGGGGCCCGCCGGTCAGTCGATGCCTTCGATGATGCGGAAGTCGCGCTCGACGCCGTCGGGGAGGGCCACCAGCGCCTTCTGGTATGCCTCGCTCTCGTATGCCGCGACGGCCTGTTCAAAGCTGTCGAACTCGATCAGAACGACGCGTTGCGTGATTCCGGCCTCGTGGGCGACGACTCGACCGCCACGGGACAGGACGCGCCCGCCCCCAGCCTGGACAGCCGGACGGGCCAGCTTGTTGTAGGCAGTCAGCCGCTCAGGGTCGGAAATGGCGGGGTAGACACTGACCCAGTAGCCCTTAGCCATGGAAACCTCCTGTGTTCGGCCGGACACGTCCGACTTCGAATTGACACTCAGATCGATCGATCCCGGCGACGGGTACTGCGGTCGGTTGAATCGTCATATGCGCAGGTTAGGGCTTGATGTGTGGTCGAGGGAAAGACCGGAACGGGATAGGCTCAGAACGGATCGTTATCAATCGACAGGGAGGGCATGTGGCGCCGGATACGGTGAGCCTGCGGTACTTCCTGGTGCTGGCGCAGGAGTTGAACTTCACCCGCGCGGCCGCACGGATCGGTATCGCGCAGCCCGCACTCAGTGCCCGGATGCGCCGATTGGAGGCGGAACTCGGTACGAGCCTGCTGGTTCGTAACACGCGTAGCGTCGTATTGACCACGGCCGGTGCGGCTTTGGCGGAGTCCGCGCCGCCCGCGCTGGCGGCGCTGGACCGGGCATGGGACACCGCCCGGAACGCGGGGGCCGGTGAACTGGGCACGCTGCGCATCGGATACAGCCTCAGCACGGGGGCCGAGACGGCACCGGCCCTGGTGGACAGGCTCATTCGCGGCAACAGCGGACTCGAGGTCGGCGCGGTCCCGATGGCGACACCGGAGATCTCCCCCGCGGTCGCCGACGGCCGCATCGATGCGGGGATCACCCGCGGTGAACAGCCGGGCCGTGGCGTGCGCCGGTTCCTGCTGCGGCGTCAGCGCATCGGGGTCCAATTGGCACAGCATCATCCGCTGGCCGACCACCCGGAGATCGAGATCGCCGATGCGGCCGCGTATCCGCTGCGACTCCCCGACCGTACGGCCAACCCCGTGATCCACGATCAGCTGTCCGCACTGTTCCGCGACACCCGACCACACCCCCGATTCCACACGCCCGCAGTCTCTTTCGACATGTCTCAGCGCGACCTACGCGACGGGCTCACCCTCGCCCCGGCCGGTGAAGCCGCGGTCACGGTAACACCGGCCGGTCTCACGTGGCGACCGCTGCAGGGCGCACCCACCTTGACGATCCACCTGGTCCTCCCACGCGTGCAGTCACCACTACACCGCCGCATCCGTGCCGTCGCCAAAACCCTGGCGCACGAGCTGTACTGGCTGCCGGACTGACGCGCAGCAGGTCACGCGAGACGGACAAGCACGTCCGCGAGCGCATCACCGGTATCGACACCGGGCAGGCGGCGAAATACCAAGACCTGGTAGCGAATCTGCCGCAACAACCACCCGCTCGAGCCAAATCTCAGCCATCGCCATTTGTTCGACAGTATGTTCGACTATCATGGCGGCGACATTCCTCCTCCGTAAGGAGGTGCCGCCGATAGATTGAACCGAGTGGCTGCCCCATGTGGCGGGTGACGTAACGGTTGGCTGACCCACTTTCGGGTCTACCCATCAAGAGGGCGGAGTCGGCACTCGGATCACAAGATCATGGGCGCCCTGGCTGGGATGTCACCGCGAGATATCGAGCGGAGTCGGCGGCGGCGTGAGCGATCGTGCCGCCACCTTCTTCCAGTGGTTACGCCCCTTTCCTGCTATTCGGTTCCCCGACCTTTCCGGGCCGGGTTTCTGGCGGATGCTGCCCTATCCCGATTCGGCGCGCTGCTTCAAGCCTCGAGATTCCAACTCGAGGTAGCGACGGGTGAGGCGCGCAGTGGCCCACCCGAACAGCCATCCCAACGAGCCTGTCTGGTCGACGACGAGGCGGACGGTGACCGAGCCGATCCGGTCGATCAGCTCATGGCCTGCGGTAGTGGTGACACCGGGACTTGTCGCACGCCAGGTGAAGCTTCTGCCTGGGATCAGTTCCGTGACTGTCCAGATGGCCGTGGGCAGCCGAGGCTGGCGGACCTCGGCCCGGCTGCCGACGGTGAACTCGCCGCTGTCCAGCCGTCGCACACTGCGTATGGATTCGGTCCATTCCGGCCAGGTCTCGACATCCGTGAGGGTCCGCCAGACCGTTTCGGGGCTCGCATCGATATCGATGGTGATCTCGAAGTGCATGACATATGAGCGTGGCACGAATGCGTACGCTCCGCCGGTAGATGTTCAAAACCGAAGTCCCGGCCGTGTTAAGGGGTTCCGAACCGTCAGAGACCGCTATTCGTGTAGTCGCTATTCAATCGGGTTGAGGTTGGGACGTCGTCTATTTCCCGCAGGGACCGTTCATCGGCATCTGCGCAGTCGTGCAACAGGTCGATCCCGGCCGCGCCAAGCGGCGTCTCAACTTCAGTGAAGGCGTTGTCCATTGCCTCCAACGGACGCCTTTTTCTTCATCGCTCACCACAACAACGCAGCAATGGGTGGCATGAAGGTCGACCCCTCGTTCCGGTGGAACCCGCACGGCACCACCATCAAAGCGACCTTCGAGCCGCAGCGCTCCATGGGCTACCGGAAGGCTGTCGATCGCCTCCGGCTGACCACGGTCGGCGAAACTCGCACCGAGGTCACCGTGCAGGAATCGCTCGCCGGCCCGCTACCGACCCTCCTCTTCAGCTCCGACAAGCCGCGCGCGGACCACGACGCCATGCTTGCTGGCGGCTGCCGCCGCATCCCCGATCCCGGCGGCAGCCTGACGGTGCATCCTCGCTACTTGAATTGGATTATCTGGAGGTAGTTCCCGTCAGGGTCCACGAAGGTCCCGAAGCGGCCGGAGGGGCGATCCTCACCGGGAGCGAGCCAGTCCACGTCGGCCGCCCGCAGCCGCGCCTCGATGGCGTCGAAGTCCTCGACATGGAAGTTGAGGATCATCCGGCCCGGCTCGTTGTTCTTCGTCCCGAGGTCGTCGCGCTGGTCGATGACCAGTAGGAAGCCGCCGAGATCGATCGGTCCTTCGCCGGTGTATTCCGGCGCGAGCGTGCTGCGGTACCAGTCCCGCAGTTCCGCGGGCCGACTGCTGCCGAGCAGGATGCTGCCCGGTTTCAGTGTGACGGCCTGAGGTGAGCGCTCGGCGCGCAGCTCGGAGGCGGCGTCCTGATGGGCCGGGGCGTTGCCACCCTCCTTCGGGTTGGGTTGTCCCACACCGGTATTGATCAGATTCCGCAGACTGCCGTCGATATAGCCACCCCATGCGTTGGAGCACACGTCGTAGCACTCGTACTGCGGAACCAGACCCACGTGGGTGAATCGAACCTCGGCGCCACCGTCGTTTTCGGAGATTTCGAAGACGATCTCGGTGCCCTTCCACTCGGCCTGGTCTTCGATGAAGTTGAAGTAGTTGTCCAGGACGAGCCATGCGACCTTGCGGCCGGGCACCAACTCCGTGACGCGGACCTTGCAGCGATGCACATCCTGGTAGCGGTGGACGAACTCGCCGCCGACCTGATCGGTGACGCCCTCGGCATCCTCCGACCACCAACCGCGGACATTGACGATGGCCTCGAAGGCTTCCTGGGGAGTTCGATCCACCGAAAAAGTGGTGGTGAAGTTCTGCTTCGCATCTACTTGCATCATGCAAGTGAGCATAACCACGGCAACTTTCATGACGCAAGTGGGATCGGTAGACTGGTTCGCATGCTCGGGAAGACCTACGACTCGCAGGTGTGCTCGATCGCGCGCGCACTAGAGGTGATCGGCGAACGCTGGAGCCTGCTCATCATTCGTGATGCCGTGTTCGGGGGTTCGACCCGTTACAACGACTTCCAGCGCAGCCTGGGCGTGGCGACCAACATTCTCAAGACCCGCCTCAATGGTTTCGTGGAGGCCGGAATCATGGTGCGCCGCAAGTATTCCGAGCAGCCCGACCTGTATGAGTACCTACTGACCGACAAGGGGCGTGCGCTCGCACCCGCGCTGGTCGCGCTCACCGAATGGGGCGACGAATGGGCGACCGACGGCGAGCCCCCGATCCTCTACACCCACTCGGTATGCGGCGCGGGAATCAGCCAGCAAACGGTGTGCGCCGACTGCGGTCGCGTGCACGACCCCAACGAAATCCAGGCCAACATCGGCCCCGGGATGCCCCCCGAACGCATACCGCAGAAATCTTGACATCCGGGCCGCGCGACGGCCCGCACCGCAATCCGGTCGAACGGGCTTCTCTTGGCCAGAAACCGTGCCACACCGCTGGCCAACGAGCCTCCGCGCAGGTGATAGCACGCCGAGCGGCATGAGATGCGCGGCCAGGTATGACGGATGGTCGGTGACGTGGATCAGCGTGGTGAATTCATGGGGGTGAAGGCTGGTTGGAGTGCTGTGCATCGGCGAGGTTGGTGGAGTGAGCCAGCGCGTTGTACAACCAGTCGTGGGCTCGTCCTACAGTGACACGAGTTCCGAAGAACTGTTCTGTCACAGCCCAGTAACGGTGAATCCGGTGGTCGGAATCGGTTGCGTTGATCAGCAACTGCTCGCGGAAACGCGGGGAATCACGTGCCCCTCGCGCGTGAGCATGGGCGTCGACGAACCGATCGAGTTCGCTTCCGGCGTGCGGTCGCACGCCCTCCGATACGAGTGGCACCACGTCCCTCAACACGTCGTCTACGTCGGTGTACAGTCCGCGACAGTCGCGGATCAGCTCCGACTGATTTCGCCAGTATTGCTGTCGTACAGCACCATTCATGCCTGGATCGGCGACAAGAGCAGCCAACTCGGCATACGCGACGACCTCGTCGATGGACGGATCAGCAGGCGGCTCCGGGACATTCCAGTACAACCACATGTCGATGTCGCGCCGGGGTATCGGTGCGAGGATGCGCCGCCAGAACTGGACGAGGCAATCGTGCACGACGCCACCGTCCTGCGCGGCGGCCAGCAACGCGAGCCGCTCGGCCCGCTGCGTCGGGGTAGCCGTCTCGATAGCCCGCAATGACGCCCGCCGCCACGCCAGCGACCTGAATTCGATATCGAGCCGCGCACTTTCGGCAGCAATGGCTTCGGCGACCGACCGTTCGCCGTGCAGCACATCGATGATCGAACTCAGCCCGAGACCCAGCGCGCGCAACCGCCGCACCAATAGCAGCCGTTCGGTGGCGCTGTCGGCGTCGAACATCCGATGCCCGCCTGCGCTGCGCTGGGATTCCACAATGCCTTCGTCGCAGTAGAACCGGATCGTTCGCACCGCGAGCCCGGTGCTGCGCGCCAACTCCCCGATGCTCACCAGTACACGGGATTGCGTGTCGTCCGTCACAACCTATTGCACCTCCACCCCACTGGAACTTTTAGCGTACTGGGACTGCCGCTCGACCCCACCGAGGCACCGGGCCTCCGGCCGATGCGGATAGGTGATTGCACCGAGGAAAGGGTGATTCGTGGCTACCACGCAGGAAGAAATCGTCGCCGGCATAGCGGAGATCGTCGAGGAGGTTACCGGCATCGACGCTGCAGAGGTGGTGCTCGAGAAGTCCTTCGTCGACGATCTGGACATCGACTCGCTGTCGCTGGTGGAGATCGCGGTGCAGTTGGAGGACAAGTACGAGGTGAAGATCCCCGACGAGGACCTGGCGAGTCTGCGAACCGTCGGCGATGCGGTCGCCTACGTCCAGAAGATGGAGGCCGAACAGCCGCAACTCGCCGCGGAGATGGAAGCGAAATACAAGGAAGGCCAGGCGAATTGAGCAGCACTGGGCAGTCTCGCCCCGCGTTGAGGTGGTGAGCCGGTGATTGCTGATCCACAGTTGAATCCCGCCGCAGTCGAGCTCGGCAGCTTCTTCCGACAGCCACCGGACGCTGTATGGCGCGCGTTGACGGAGCCGGAGCTGCTGGAGCGATGGCTGCTTCGACCGACCGGGTTCGCCGCCTCGGTCGGAACCCACTTCCGATTCACCATCCCGGACTCATCGATCAACGAAATCACCTGCGAGGTACTGGCGGCCCGGCCGTGCAGGCAGTTGACGTACAGCTGGATGTATCTGCAGGCTGAGCATCCCGCCCGGTGGACTGTCGACTGGACACTGCAGCCGCAGGGGCGTGGCACACGACTTCTGTTGACGCAGACAGGTTTCGACATCGAAGATCGTCGACAGAAGATGGTGCGCAATGCTACGGAGCGCAGTTGGAAGCGACTCGTCCTGCCGCGGCTCGGTGAGGTCATCCACCACTAACCTGAGTACAGAGATTGTGCCGACGCACCCTGACTGTCCCGCAGAATGCACGGAATTCGACATTACAGGGCGGTCGGACCTACTGTGCTCGAGCCGACCGTCAGAAACAGCTCCGCCCGCCCCGCCTCAGTGAGGCGCTGCAGGACGACATGGTTCGAGCGTGACGAATGTTGGCCTGGCCGCGAGGAAACGAGCGACTACGACACGGTGGGGCGCTGAAACTTTCTGAAGGCACTAGCGGCTCAATTCGCGGGTGCCACACGGAGTTTGGGATCGGCTCCAGGTGAGTGGAGCGGGGTGAGCACAGTGTCCGGGTACACGACTTTCGTACTGGTCCAACGGAAGTCCAGTTCGTCATCGGTGGGGAACCACCAGGTCGCAGCTCGAAAGGGATTCCCACCACGAAGGAACAGATAGTAGGCCGTCGTCGGCTTGTCGTCGCTGTACGGACCGGGCAAGTTCTGCCAGCACATTCCGGGGATATTCGCGAGCTCGTTCAACTTTTCGGCTTTCATGCCCGGGGTAACGACCACCATGGTGTCCCATTCGTCCTGGAGACCGGCGGCTCGGGTGATTTCCACCATCTTGACCGGCACCTCACCCGAAGCCGCGTGCCTCGCGGCGGTCAGAAGAGTGAAACCGCCACTCGGCGATGATCCGTCCGACCGCGCGTCGAACGAAGCGCGACAGTCGGTACTTGCCGTCTCCTGATTATCAGCGGAGCGGTCCGGTCCACATCCGGCAGCCAGCAGCACCGGTACCAAACCGGCGGCGAGGGCCAGGGTTCCGATTCTCATCAGATGATCACTTGCTCCCGGGTAGCGGAATACCGACGCCAGCTGGTGATCCCGTCATCGCCTCGATCACTCGATTGCTCCAGGTGATCTGCGGGGCGGGCAGTTGACTGCCATCGGCATTCGAAGTCTGAATCACTACTGCTTTGCCATCTTTGATCTGCTGTCCGACCAGCGCGGCCAATTCCTCCGGAGTGGCTTTGGGGTTGGCTGCCCGATCGCGCGCCCGATTTCATTGTTGTAGAGGTCCATTGCTTCGCGTTGCGGTGTATTGCCGCCGGTCTTTTCGTGGGCCGTGGCGTACGTTTGCGCCCAGTCCTCACCGAATTGCTGCGACATGAGAGCGAAACAGGCCGTCGACCTCTACGCCAAGGCCAAGCCGTAATGAGCGCGGGGCTCGAATTGTCCTCTGGCGAAGGAAGAAACGAGGCCGCCGGCTGTCGGTAACACCTGCCATCATGCACGCTATGACGACTTCCGACCCCTTGGCCCCATTCCAGTGGCTCCACGGCGGTGACTGCCTGCTGGGCGAGATCTTCACCGTAGCCTTCTTCCGCGGGCTCGACCCGTCGGAGGTGGTGCGCCGCTTCAGCCGCGGCGAGGACCACGGCCAGGAATCGGGCTTCGACGAGCTCATGGAGCAGGCCAGCGAGTTCTCCATCAAAACCGGCGGAGGATCCGGGGGAGGCACCGTGGGTGTCGTGCAGGTCGGTGAGTGGAGCGTGGCCATCGAGCCGATCGGGTGGATGGCCACGCTCCCCGATGTCCTGGCCGAATTGTCGCGTGATTGTGCGGTACTGGCCATCACTCGGCACGACTACGCCGAGGACAGCCTCGCGTACGCGATCGACGGCACGATTGTCACGGGCTACAACCCCTTGGAGTGCCCCCACCTTCGACACGGCTCCGAGCCCGACCGGCTCAACGGGTTCATGCGGGAACTCGGCATGACGCTGGACATGCGGGACGACGAGAACGATCGCGACGACGAGTACGACTGGGACGACGAGGACGACAGGGCCGAGAGCGACTACTTCTCTGCCCTGCCGAGTGCTTTCGCCTTGGCCGCGAAGCTCACCCAAGTGCGGTTCATCCCGGAAATCCTCGATCGCGCGATGCTCGTCGGACCCGTCGCGTACAGGTGATCGTCCAGTAGCCGCAGCGACGAGTACGGAATCTCACAACCATGGTGGATCCGCCACATCACCGCCACTCATTCTGAGATTCCGTCACGAGTTCTGAGACCCTACAGTGTTGCGCGAGGCTCAGGCGTGGCGGTCGAACTCTCCGTGCGTGACGCCCGCGGTGAAGGCAGCCCATTCGCCGGGCGTGAAGACCAACGCCGGGCCAGTGGGGTTCTTGGAATCGCGGACACCGACCCTGCCGCCACTGAGGAAGGCGACCTCCACGCACTGACCATTGGACTCGCTGTAGCTGCTCTTGAACCAACGCGCTTCGGATAGGTCAACGGTCACCGTACTTCTCCTTCGCTACCTGTCGCAGCAGGTCTCGCGTGCTCTTCTCATCCAGTGCTATCCGTTGGATGAACTCAGCCATTTCAGTGTATCGCTGTACCAGCTCTGGCTTCTCGAAGTAAAGGTCGCTACTCATGCCACCGTCGAGGTAGACCACAGGCGGTTCGATCGGCTGTCCCTTGCTGTCCGTACCGAAGTCGAGGAGCACGAACGAACTTTGCAGGATGCCACGGGAAAACCTGCCGAGTAGGGATGGATTCGGAGGGAGACATTGTCGAGCTTGCTGACCTCGGCAAGCTGCCGGAGCTGCGCGGCCATCACCCTCGGTCCTCCGACGATCCGATGCAAAGCCGACTCGTCGAGCAGTATTTCGAGCGCAAGCGGGGTGGTCTTTCGGGTGACAAGCACTTGGCGGCGCAAACGCACCGCCACCCGACGCTCGATTTCGTCGCGAGTCCCGTCATGAAGGAACGCGCCGATCAACGCACGCGCGTAGTCCGCAGTTTGCAGCAGGCCTGGTACCTGCACTTGATACGACAAGAGCTTGCGTGCCGACCGTTCCAAGCCGACATACATGTTGAACGCATCCGAGAACATCCCGCCGAGAGACGTAACGCCGTCCTCGTCCTTGGCAGTAGCGGCACGAAAGGCCAGATCGACGGCCTGCTTCGTCTCGCCGTCGTCCACCTCGTACAGCGAACACAACTCGCGCACATCTTGTCGTCGCGGTTTGACGGTGCGCCCCGTCTCTAGGCGCTGTAATCCGTTGTAACTCAATTGAACTGCCCTGGCAGCATCTTGAATCGCGAAGCCCCGCCCCTCGCGCTTCTCGCGCAGGAAACGGCCCAGCTGGCGACGCAGCAGTGTCGGCGATTCGTCGGACATCGAATTCCTCCCCACAGTGAATGCACTTGCGCTCGAATTCCGAACACGGTTTAACAGCGCATTCGCATCCTGTCCAGGGGCTTTCGGCGAGTTCGTCTGAACATTCAGATTTCACTCGAGCAGGTATGCGCCCGATGGTGTGCTCAACATGCGCTCGGAGAGAACTTTTCCCAGATCAGGAGTTGTTTTCGAGGCTCGGGCGCACCTACCACCGTCGAAGTCCCGGAGGTCGGCACGTGCCGAATCGAGAACTGCCGCAGCGAGATCCGTTCATCGGCCCGCCAGCCGCCTACCGCGGTGCGCCATCCGATGTGGTCGAACGGTTCGCGGATGCGGTACGTGAGTGGGCGGTCCAGCCCGTACCCACCGAATCGTCCTGGTGCCGGGGTGACGACTCCCCCGGCATCGGGCGCACCATCGGCGAGGTTTCGTAATGCGTCGAGATGCCTTGCGCACCACACAAACCCAGGACGGCCGCAAGGTCGCGGTCTGGCAGTTGATCGGCAGTTCCGCGCGTGTCCTGCGGCTACAGCTTCCCCGTGCGTCGTTCACCGCCTACCGTCTGCCATCGCGCACGACGCTGCCGAGCGCTCAACCCGGCACGATCATCTTCGATCCCTACCCCGACCTGGCCGACGCCCGGGAACTACTTCCCCAACACGAGGATCTGTGGAACGTCCTGCGCGACGGCTACTGGGCCGCCCTCTTGAGCTGGGCCGATGTCCCGAACTCGTTGGAGCCGTAACGCATATGTCTCGGCCACCGCGAAAGGAAATCGCCCCTTCAGTCAGAGCGCTGCTCGTCGCCTTCCACCGCGAAACCTGGTTCAAGCTCGAACTCGCCCCGACAGACAGCCGCCCGCTGTGCCACAGTGCAGACGGCTCTCTATACGAGGTCGGCGAAGACGGCTGGCCCATCGAATACAACGAAACTCGTCCTGCTCCAATGGATTAACGTCGCGCTGATCGACTGCACACCTCGCATAAGTTGCAGTTTGTCCGAGGTCGTCACTACTTGTGCGGGGATGCCACTGCTTGTGCGACAGCCGCCGCTGGGGCTGAGATCTGGGCCACGCGGTGGCTTAGATCTGGGGATTGCGGTCGCCTAGATCTGGGGATTGCGGTCGGTGATGACTGGGCCATGTCAGGGCTCCCGGCCAGCCGGGGCGGATCAGCACTTGCGTTGGAGTGCACTCCAACTTTTAGAGTTCGGGGCATGACGAACACACAGGCCTCTACCAGCAATGATCGCTTCGAGCGCGGACTGGAGCTGCTTCGGCAGGTCGGCGGAAAGGAGCGGCCCGCGGTGCTGGACAGCCTCGCGGATATCGCACCGGACCTGGGGCGGCTGACCGTCGAATTCGGGTATGGCGACATTCTGTCGCGGCCCGGACTGACCTTGCGGCAGCGGCAGTTGGCGACCGTGTCGGCGCTGGCGGCGATGGGAAATGCGGCGCCACAGTTGCGGTTCCACATCGACGGGGCGCTGAATGTGGGGTGCACGCGGGAGGAGATCGTCGAGACGCTCATCCATGTCAGCGTGTATGCGGGGTTCCCTGCCGCGCTCAACGGGCTGGCGGCGGCGCGCGAAGTGTTCGACGCCCGCACCGATCTCCCGGCACCGGCCGAACCGGCACCCGCCCCGGCGGGTGACCGGTTCGAGCGCGGGCGCGCGAAGCTCGCCGAGATCGATGGGCACGCGGGCGAACAAGTTATCGACTCGCTGCGCGATATCGCACCGGATCTGGGGCGCTACATCATCGAGTACAGCTTCGGCGATATCTACTCGCGCCCGGGCCTGGACCTGAAGACCCGCGAAATGGTCACCATCGCCATGTGCACCGCACTCGGCACCGTCGCGCCGCAACTGGGCGTGCACATCCACGGACTGCTGAATGTCGGCGGCACCGAGACCGAGGTCGTCGAAATCATCACGCAGATGGTGGGTTACGCCGGATTTCCCGCCGCGCTGAACGGAATCGCCGTGGCGCGTGCGGTTTTCGCCGAGCGCGACTGACGCCATCAGCGAGCTGGTTCCGGCAGCAAAGCGGCCAACGCGATCGCGACGGCGGGTATGAAACACAGTGTGGTGAGGACGGCTTGGGGACCATGGCGATCGGCAATGGCCCCGAGCACCGGCACGAACAGCCCGCCCGCGCTGACCGCCAGACCCAATGTCACGCCCGCGGCGGTTCCCGGCCGCGTCGGCAGATAGTCCTGCCCCAGCTTGACGAATACCGCGAACGGCATGTTCACAGCAATACCGGCGAGGGCCGCGGCGATCGATCCGAGTGCTGGATTCGGGCATATGCGTAGCACGATCATTGCGGGAATCGCTGCCGCACTGCCGATTTGGACAGTGCGCAGCATGCCGATGCGATCGGCGATCCGGCCGCCGACCAGCGTTCCCGCGAGACCGCCGACCAGAAATGCGGCCAGGGCGACGCCCCCGAGCGTCCGCGACGCCCCGAGATGATTGATCCAGTACAGCGCGATGAAGGTGTTCATACCGGAGTACGTGGCCGAGCGGACGACCTCTACCGCGGTCAGCACGAAGAACGGCACCCAGCGGTCACGTCCATCGATTCGCCTCGGCGTCAAGGTGTTTCGCGTGCGTCGCTGCTGGTGCCGCCACAGCACGAACCCCATCAAAACCGCTGGCGGGATGAACAGCGCGGTAGCCCCGACACCGAGTGATACCAGTGCCGGTGTCGCCAGCGCGGGTGCGAGGAAGAATCCGGCGCTGCCGCCCGCCGCGAAGAAGCTCATGGCGCGGGCACTGTCACCCGCCGCCGCGCGCGCATCGCGTCCGGCGGCCGGATGGAATGCGGCCACACCGAGTCCGGAAAGCAGCAGCAGCGCCCACACCAGCGGATAGGTCGGCGCCAACCCGGCCAGGCCCGCCCCGAGTCCGGCCACCGATACCCCGGCCGGTGCCAACCACAACAAGCGCCATCGATCGGCAAGCACGCCCAGAATGGGTTGCGGCAGTGCACTTCCCAGTGTCGCGGCCAATGCGAGACCGGAGGCCGCGACGTAGCTGTAGTCCCGTTCCAGCACGAAGAACGGAATGCTGGCGGGCACCAGCCCCTGATAGAAATCGTCGACCATATGCGCGATGGCCCAGTGCCGCATGCGCCGCCAGTCCGATACCGCCGGTGCGGCCTCGACGGTCTCCACCATGACCTGTCCCCTCTCGTCGTCCGCAGTCAGCGTAAGAACGGTCGGGTGCGGCAGACTTCCAATAAAGTGCCAAAATGTGTCGCTTATCAGCCATAGTCTGGGCGCGCCGACGGCGACCGGCGATCTGCCCGGCGGATCACAGATCGACCGGCATCGGCACACCGAACATCAGATCGTGTACCCGAGCGCGGGCGTCGCGGAGGTCCGCACCGACGCGGGCAGCTGGATCGCACCCGCGGACCGCGCCATCTGGATACCGGCCGGATGCTGGCACGAACATCGCTTCTACGGCCCCACCCGATTCCATTGCGTCGCTTTCCAACCCGACCAGATCACCCCTGCGGACCAACCGGGCATCCGACCACCCGTCGCCGAATCGCCGCGCGATGCCGCGGTCATAGCGGTGAACCCGCTGCTGCGCGAACTGATCATCGCCTGCTCGACCCCCGAGGACCTGCCCGCCGACGAACTCGCCCGCCTGCGCCAGGTGCTACTCGACCGCATACACCGCAGCTCCGCACAACCCCTGCGCCTACCCGCCGCCGAGGACGCCCGACTGCGCCGGGCCTGCACATTGGTGGAGCGCGACCTCACCACGGTGTGGACACTGGCCGAGCTCGGCAGACACGTCGGTGCGAGTGAACGCACCCTCGCCCGCCTGTTCCGCACCGAACTCGCCATGACCTATCCGCAATGGCGCACCCAGCTGCGCCTGCACCGCGCGGTGCAGCTGCTGGCCGAATCACTTCCGGTCACCGCCGTCGCGCACCGCTGCGGCTGGGCCAGCGCCAGCGCCTTTATCGATGTCTACCGTCGCACGCTCGGGCATACGCCCGGCGCCTACCAACGACGCCACTGAGCATGCTGCGCGCCCGATCTCGGTGCGGCGCTCAATAATTGAGCGCCGCACCGGAACCCCTCATCAGGGCATCGGGCTACTTCTCGGCGGTGCGCCGGAAGCAGTGTGCGGACGCGGCCAGGTACTGCCGGCAGCGGGCGCCGTGGCCAGCGTGGACAGACAGGATGAAACGGGCCCGGTCGTCGCTGAGACCCACTGGTTCTTGACCGCAATCACGGCTCTGCACCAGCCACAATTCCCGGATATCCGAATGCAAAACGTCCATTGTTCACCTCCGCGAAAAGATAAGTGCACCCGGCACCGGCAACCCCGCCGAAGCCCGCCTTCAACGCTGTTGGATCGGAGCAGCGTCGGGACCGTGCGTCGGGCCACGCCAGAGTCAGCGCCCCCGAAAGGGTTTGGGGCACAAACCCGGTGCCGGGTACTGCTTCAGCGTGCACGTTGCGATTCGATCGATAACAGAGCCGAATGCGGTAAATGCGAGTAATTTCCGATTGAATCAGCCTGGTACGAGGAAGCGGGACCTATGGTTGAGGTCGACTGGACCGGCGAAGACGTACACGCTCTTCGCATGGCGATGAAGCGAAGTCGCTATGAGTTCGCGCGCTTGGTGGGCGTCACCCCGCGCACCGTGATCTTGTGGGAGAACGGCCGGACAACCCGGATGCATGCCGCAAGCCGACGTTTGCTCGATCGAGTGCTATCGGAGGCCGATTCGGTCGTCATCGCGCGATTCGAACGCGCGATCGCGCCAGACCCACTGACAACCCGTGATATCGGAGATGCGAGCGCGGCGCTCGATCGGATACAGCTCGGTAGGGACATCGGGCTCGACAAGGAAGTCGAGGATGACGACGTGAGAAGGCGATTACTGCTGGCCTGCATCGGCGCGGGCCTGGCGGGGCAGGCGGCCGATATGGTCGCCAGCGAACCGGAGAAGATGCTCGCGACCCTGGACGCCGGGTCGATGAGCGAGCGGCGGCTCGGCTTCTTCGAGCAATCCGTCGAAGCCCTCGGCGCCCGGGTGGTGCAGGTGCCACCGCACGAGTTGCTGCAACTCACGCTCGACCAGTTCCGCGCGGTCCGTGGCAGTCTCGCGGAACGCCAGGCCACGCACCATCAAATCCGACTGGTCCGTACCGCGGGCCGCCTGGCGAATGTCGTCGGCGAAATTCTGTTCAATGAGGGTCATTTCGGGCAGGCGCGAATGTGGTACACCACCGCAATTCATGCCGCCCAGGACATCGGCGACCGCTATTCCGAGGACATCGCACTGGCGGGATTGGCGTATTTACCTACCTATAGCGATAATCCGAAGGAAGTTTTGAACCTGCTCGGCCCGCGCCTCGAAGAAAATCCGGGCCATGGTCCGGCGGCGGCCTGGCTGTGGGGAATGGCGGCCCGCGCGCACGCCAGTCTCGGCAATTTCGACGGCTTCGCCCGCAGTATCGCAAGATCGGAGCAGGCGCTGGAAAATGTTCCGGCAGACCAACTCTCGATCGGCATCTTTTCCTTCCGCCCGGAGAAGCTGGCCTTCTATCAGGCCATCGGCTACTCCCGCCTGGGCCGCACCGCGGAGACCGCCCGCGCCGCCGCGCGAGCTATCGAACTCTACGACCCCAGCGAGACCATGGAGCCTGCGCTGGTCCGGTTCGAACACGCCACCGCCCTGCTCGGCTCCGGCGAGGTGGACGAGGCCTGTGCGGTGGCCACCCGCGCGATCACCAACGGCCACACCTACGTCGGCCTCACCGTCACCAAGCGCGCCCAGCAATTCGACTCTGCACTGTCGACCTTCCAGGGCCGCGCCGTCGCCGACTGGCGCCAACAAGCACGAATGATCATCAACTCCCCCCGCACCCGAGTTTGAGGGGCGGGGCGCACCGGTCGGCAGGGGGGATGTGGACCGGCGCGCCCCACCTATTCAGTTGGCTTCGGGGTGCATTGCGGCGATCAGGGAATTCGGGCGCATATCGAGCCAGTGGGATTCGACGTAGTCGAGGCAGGAGTGGCGGGGGGCCGCGCCGTGGGCGATGGTCCAGCCGCCGGGGACGGCGGCGAAGATCGGCCACAGTGAGTGCTCGCCCTCATCGTTGATCAGGACGTAGAACTGGGCGTTATCGTCGTCGAAGGGGTTGGTCACGGGAATTGGCCTTCCTGGTAGGGGTTCAGGTCCGGTCGGCGTGCGCCAAGACATTGGTCAGGACGTGGCCGATGCGGGCGAGGGCGGATTCGGAGGTCATGCGCCAGTGCGAGGCCTGCACGGCGTGGTTGTGCACGGTGCCGTCGATGGCGTCGGACCAGCTGGCCGCGCCGGTGGCCCCGGTCGGATCGTCGAGTGCGGCGGTGAAATAGACGAGATTGCCCTTATAGGGCCGTGGGCGGTAGCGGGTGATGAGCTCCAGGGAATGGGTACCCGCATCGAGCACGCGGCCGAGTCGATCGAAGCCGAAGGAGGCGAACGGTTCCGGGAGATCGGCAATGCGGCGGGCGAGTTGGGTGCGGTCGAGTTCGGTATCGGTTTCGTCGGCCTGTTCGCCGAGTAGTCCGCCGAGCAGATCGGCCACCGGGACCGTCGCCGTCTCGTCCACCGTGACGTGCAGTGAACTGTCCATCATGGCCAATATCGCGACCTGCTGGCCCTGGTCCTGCAATTGGTTCGCGACGGCGTGCGCGAGCACACCGCCGAGCGACCAGCCCAGCAGGTGGTAGGGGCCTTCCGGCTGTACCGCGCGGATCTCGCGGACATAGTGCCCGGCCCAGTTCTCGATCGAATCCGGCAGCGCCGCCGTGGAATTCAATACCGGGGACTGAATACCGTAGATGGGGCGCTCGGGATCGATATGCGCGGCCAGACCCGCGAACGACCAGGCGACGCCGCCGACCGGATGGATACAGAACAGCGGCTCGCGGGACCCGCCGGGCCGCAACGGAAGTAGCACATCGAAGGCGGCCTGTGCGTCGACGCGGCCGCGACCGGAGCGGTGCAGTTCGAGTTGGGTAATGAGATCGGCGGGTGTCGGTGCGGCAAACAGCCACACCACCGGGATCTGCTCGGCGAGAGCCGAACTCAGTTGGGTCGACAGTCGAGTGGCGAGCAGCGAATTGCCGCCGCGTTCGAAGAAGTTGTCGTCCATACCGATGCGCTCGGCCGCCAGCACCTCGGCAAAGGCGGTGCAGACCAGCTGCTCCAATTCTGTTTCCGGAGCGCGGAATTCCCGGGTGCCCAGCTCGGGCCGGGGCAGCGCGGTCCGATCGACCTTGCCATTCACATTGAGCGGCAGAGTTTCCAACCGCATCAGCACCGTTGGCACCATATAGCTCGGTAGCACCTCGGTCAGCGCGGTGCGCAGCGCCGTCGGATCGACCGGCTCGGTAGCGGTGAAATACCCGACGAGCATGGCGTTATCGCCACCTTCATGGGCGACGACGATGGCCTCGGACACCATCGGACGGGAACGCAGCGCGTGCTCGATCTCGGCGAGTTCGATGCGATAGCCGCGCACCTTCACCTGGAAATCGCGGCGCTGCACATATTCGAGATTGCCATCCGCACCCCAGCGGACCATATCGCCGGTCCGATAGATTCGCGTGCCCGGGGCGCCGAACGGAGAGGCCACGAAGCGTTCCGCGCTCAGGTCGGGTCTGCCGTAATAGCCGCGGGCCAGTTGCGCACCGCCGAGATACAGCTCACCGGTCACCCCGGCCGGGACCGGATGCATCCGGTCGTCGAGCACATAGACCTGGTTCCCCGCCTCCGGTGTGCCGATCGGGACCACCGCGTGCCGAAGGGCCGGGCCGGTACGGAATCGGGTCACCGAGACCGCGGCCTCGGTGGGGCCGTATAGATTATCGATCCGGGCCGCAGTAAGCGCCCGAATGCGATCGACGGTGTCTGCAGGCAGTGCCTCACCGATGACGAGCAACCGGCGCAGCGATCTCGGCAACCGCCGGTCCTCGCCGACCTCCGCCAGCATGGCCAATAGCGATGGCACCAGCGTCACGGTGGTCACCGAGGCGCGCCGGATCAGATCCAGTACCCCCGCCGGATCACGCTGCGCGCCCTGCGGTGCCAGCACAATGCGGGCACCGGTGCGCAAGGCCAGCCAGAATTCCCATACCGACAGATCGAAGGCGGCGGAGGTCATCAGCAGGGTGGCGTCGTCGGCGTCGAGTGCGTATTCCGATTGCAGCCAGTCCAATTGGTGCGCCACCGCGGCGTGCGGGACCGCCACGCCCTTCGGCGTTCCGGTCGAACCCGAGGTGAAGATGACATAGGCGGTATTCGCCGGGGTCAGCGGCGTCACCCGTTCCTCGGCACGCACCGGACTGCTGTCGAGAACACCGGCCGCGATCGAGATATCCAGCACCACATCGTGATCCGCCACGCCATCGGGCAGCATCGGCCGCTCGGCCGAGGTCAGCACCAGCGCCGGGCTCGCGGCGGCGAGTACGCTCGCGGTCCGGTCCAACGGATGGGTCGGATCCAACGGTACATACGCACCGCCAGCGGTAACCACCGCGTACATTGCGGCCAGCAGCTCGACACTGCGCGGAATGGCCAGGGCTACCAGCGATTCCGGGCCGATACCGCGCCCGATCAGTGCGCGGGCCAGCCGGTTCACCCGGGCGGCGAACTGACCGTAGGTGATCGTCGCGCCGTCGTCGACGATTGCCACCGCATCGGGGGTCCGCACGGCCTGCGCCTGGAATGCCGCGATGAGCGTGGCCGGTGCCACCTCGTGCTCGCTTCGATTCCAGGTCACCAGCATGCGTTCGCGTTCGGCCGGGTCGAGCAGGTCGAGATCGCCGACCGGCACCTGCGGTGCGGCACAGATCGCGGCCAGCAGGCGTTGCAGGCGACCCGCGAAACCGGCGACGGTCGATTCGTCGAACAGTGCGGTCGCGTAGGTGATCGATGCGGCCATCCCCGCCGGATCCCCATCCGCGTCGTAGCGGTCGGTCACCACCAGATGCAGATCGAATTGCGATATCTCGGAATCGAAATCGGCTGCGGTAGCGGTCAATCCGTCCAGTGTGAACGCGGCCTCGGCCTGGTTGTGGAAGGAGAAGCCGACCTGGAACAGCGGGTGCCGGGCGGTGGAGCGCTCCGGATTCAGCACCTCCACCAACCGCTCGAACGGCACATCGGCATGTGAGAAGGCGGCGACGTCCGCGGCACGCACCAGATCCAGCAGTTCGGTGAAGCCCGCGCCCGCATCGACCGGCGTGCGCAGCACCAATGTGTTGACGAACATGCCGACCACATCATCGAGTTCGGCCGCGCCCCGGCCCGCGACCGGAGTGCCGACGGCGATATCGGCGGCTCCGGACAGACGTGCCAGCAGTACCGCGAATGCGGCGTGCAGCACCATGAACAGCGTCGCGCCGGTGCCGCGCCCCAGATCGGCCAGCGCCGCCTGCATTTCGGCGTCGATGGTGAAATCGACATGTCGGCCGCGGGTGGAGACGATGGCGGGTCGCGGCCGGTCGGTCGGCAGGGTGAGTTGCGCGGGTAGTCCGGTCAGGGTGTCGATCCAGAACCGGAGTTGCTGGGCGAGCAGCGAATCCGGATCGTCCTCGCTGCCGAGCAGATCCCGCTGCCAGCGGCTGTAATCCGCGTACTGCACCGGCAGTGGCGCCCACCCGGGCTGCCCACCCTGTTTGCGTGCGGCATAGGCGACCATCACGTCACGGGCCAGCGGGACCAGTGACGAACCATCCGCGGCGATGTGGTGCACGACCACGACGAGCACATGCGCACCGAGGTCGGTCGGCCCCTCGACCGGACGGAACAGCCGGGCGCGCACCGGAACCGCCTCGGTGACATCGAATCCGCCGCCGACGAAGTCCACCACCGCCGAGGTCATATCGTCGACCGGCACCGGAATCGGCACCAGCACCGGCACTTGCGCCTCCGCCATGGGCAGCACCACCTGCACCGGACCGCTCTCGCGCTGCGGGTAGACGGTGCGCAGCACCTCGTGGCGCTGCACCACGTCGGTGATGGCCGCATTCAGCGCCGCGATATCCAGATCACCAGTGAGCCGCACCGCGAGCGGAATGTTGTAGGCGGTGGACTGCCGGTCGAGGCGGTTCAGGAACCACATGCGCTGCTGGGCGAGCGATAGCGGCACCGGATCGGTTCCGGTGCGCCGGGTCAGTGCCGGACGTGCGCGCACCGCGGCCGGATCGGTGGCGACGGTATCGAGGGCGGCAGCCAGGGCCGATACCGTCGAGTTCTCGAAGACCAGCCGCACGCCGACCGACACATCGAGGCGCGCAGCCAGTCGCGCGGCCAATTGTGTTGCGGTCAGCGAGTTTCCGCCGACGGCGAAGAAGTCGTCGTCGGCACCGACGGTGTCCAGGCCGAGCACATCGGCGAAGACCTCGGCCACGATCCGTTCGGCCGCCGTCTGCGGCGTGCGGAAGGCCGCGATACGGAACTGCGGCTCAGGCAGTGCCTTTCGATCCAGCTTGCCGACGGGGGTCAGCGGGAGTTCGTCCAGGACCATGATGGCGGCGGGCACCATATACGCGGCGAGCGCGCGTCCGGCGAAAGCGGTCAGCTCGGCGGTGTCGATCGTCCGGCCCGCCGCGGCGACCACATACGCGACCAGCGAGACGGTGCCAGCGGCGTCGGTATGTCCGACGGTCACCGCGAATTCGACGGTGTCATGGGCCGAGAGCACCGCGTCGATCTCACCGAGTTCGATGCGCAGGCCGCGCACCTTCACCTGATAGTCGGCGCGTCCGACGTACTGGATCGCGCCGGTCGCGGTCCAGCGCACCAGATCACCGGTCCGATACAACCGCCCACCCGCCGGGCCGTACGGATCGGCGACGAACCGATCCGCCGAAAGTCCCGGCCGCGCGTGGTATCCGCGGGCCAGACCCGGCCCGCGCAGATACAACTCGCCGGTCACCCCGTTCGGGACCGGCTGCAACCGGGTATCGAGCACCACCGCGGACATGCCGTGGATCGTGGTGCCGATATCGAACCGGCCCGGTCGCAGCGGTGCGCTGATATTGGTGATGATGGTGGTTTCGGTCGGCCCGTAGGCGTTGTGGAAGGCCCGCCCGCTCCCCCAGCGCTGCACCACATCCGGGCCGTAGGACTCGCCGCCGACGATCAGCTGCTTCAGTTCGGGCAGCTCGCCGGGATCCAATGTCTGCAGCACAGCGGGAGTTATGAACGCATGACTGACCCGCTGGTCCCGGATCAGCGCGGTCAATTCCGCCCCGCCGTAGACACCGGCGGGCGCGATCACCAGCGCGGCACCTGCGGACAGTGCGAGGAGCAGTTCGAGCATGGACGCGTCGAAGCTGGGCGATGCCACATGCAGGACTCGCGACGTCGCGGTGACCTCGTACCGATCCCGTTGTGCCCGTGCCACTCCCGCGACTCCGCCGTGCGTGGCGAGCACGCCCTTCGGTATGCCGGTGGAACCCGAGGTGTAGATCATCCAGGCGGGATTGGCCACCCGCACCGGACGCGTCGGCTCCGTCGCGCTGAGTGGGGCCGCACTCGTATGCCGCATGCGCGCTGCCGTGCCGGGTGCGTCGAGAACCAGCCATTCCACGGTCTCCGGCAGTGCCGATCGGCAGGCGGTCAGGGTAAGACCGACGGTCGCACCGGAATCGGACAGCATATGCGCGATCCGGTCGGCCGGATAGGTGGGATCGACCGGTACGAAGGCCGCACCGGTCTTGGCCACCGCCCATACCGCGAGGATGGACTCGGCCGAACGCGGGATCGCCACGGCGACGAAATCCTCGGCGCCGATGCCGTGCCCGATGAGCATCCGCGCCAGTCGGGACGACTGCTCGTCCAAGGCGCGGTAGCTGAGTTCCCGATCCTCCGAAATCAGTGCGAGCGCATCGGGATTCATTGCGACGGCCTCGGCCATCAACTCGGCGAGGGTGCGCGGCGGGACCGGTGCGTCGCCGCGCCTGCCGAGCAGTTCGGCGCGTTCGGCCGGAGCCAGCACATCGGTCGTGCCGACCGGCGCGGACGGATCCGCGGTGAGTGTGCCCAGGACCCGGCCGAATCGACGCAGCAGCGCAGCGGCGGTGGCCGCGTCGAACAGGTCGGTGGCGTAATTGAGTTCCACCGCGAGGTGACCGTCGGCATCGAGTTCGGCCGCGACGGTGAATTGCAGATCGAACCGGGCCACCGGCTCGTCGAAGGCGACGGCCGCCAGCTCCAGACCGGACAGCGTGAATGCCTCCGCGCCGGTATTCAGATAGCTCAGCGCCACCGTGAACAGCGGATGCCTGGACTGCGAGCGCTCGATGCCGAGTTCGTCGGCGACGCGTTCGAAGGGGACGGTGGCATGGGCGAACGCGGCCAGATCGACCGTTCTGGTCTCGGCGAGCAGATCGGCGAACGAACGTTCCGGATCCGGATGCGTGCGCAGCACCAGGGTATTGACGAACATGCCGACCAGATCGTCCAGCGCCGCGGCGCCGCGTCCCGCGACCGGGGTGCCGATGGCGATATCGGCCGAACCCGAGAGCCGGGCCAGCAGTACGGCCAGCGCGGCATGCACGACCATGAACGGGGTCGCGTTGTGCCGCAGCGCGAGTTCGTGCACCCGGGCGCCGACACCGCCGCCGATCCGGGCGTGCACATTGCCGCCGCGCTTGGATGCAATGGCCGGGCGGGGCCGGTCGGTCGGCAGCGCCAGCTCATCCGGCAGATCGCGCAGCGCCTCGGTCCAGTACGCGAGCTGCGGAGCCACGACCGCGTCCAGCTCGGCCGTCTGCCACAGCGCGTAGTCGGCGTACTGCGCGGCGAGTTCCGGCCAGCCGGGAGTACGGCCGAGCGCTCGGGACAGATAGGCCGACAACAGATCTCGCAGCAGCGGTTGCATCGAATAGCCGTCCGCGGCGATATGGTGCAGCACCGCGACGAGCACATGGCTGGTCGCATGTTCACGCAGCAGCACCGCGCGCATCGGCACCTCGGCGGTGACATCGAAGCCCGCAGTGAGGAATTCGGCGATCCGCTGGTCCACCGGACCGTCCGGGGTCTCGACCGTCAGCCGCACCGGAGCCGATTCGGCGGGCAGGATCACCTGGTGGCCGGTGCCGCCCGCATCGGCCGGATACACCGTGCGCAGCACCTCATGACGTGCGACCACATCCGCGAACGCGGCACACAGCGCCGCCGCGTCCAGGTCACCGCCGAGCCGCACCGCGACCGGGATATTGTGCGCGGCCGAATCCGGATCGAGCCGGTTGAGGAACCACATGCCGCGCTGCACCGGCGCCAGCGGAATCAGCTCCGGGCGTGGTCCGGCGAGCAATGGCAGCACCTGCTCGTGTGCGTCGGCATCGGCGGCCAGCCGGGCGGCGAATGCGTGCACGGTGGGTGCCTCGAACAGCACCCGCACCGGCACGCGGCGACCGAGCCGCTCGCTCAACCTGGCCAGCACCCGGGTGGCGATCAGTGAGTTGCCGCCCAGGTCGAAGAAGTTGTCGTCGGCGCCGATCGGCGTCCGCGCCAGGACCGTCGCGAAGGCCTCGGTCACCAGTCGCTCGGCCGGGGTGACCGGCGCGCGGTAGGTAACTCGGTCGAATACCGGTTCGGGCAGTGCATTTCGGTCCAGCTTGCCGGAGGCATTCAGCGGGAATTCGGCGAGCACAATGATTGCCGACGGAATCATGTACGACGGCAACGCATCCGCCGCGGCGGCCGAGGCGGCGGCACGGAGACCGTCCGCATCCGGCGCGGTACCGATGACATAGCCGACGAGCTGATCGCCGGTATCCGTGGCGACGACGCGGGCGGCCGCCTGTGAAACACCGCGCACTGCAGCGAGTACCGCCTCGATCTCGCCGAGTTCGATGCGCTGGCCGCGGAATTTCACCTGGAAATCGGTGCGGCCCAGGTACACCAGTTCCGGGGTGACACCGCTGGTATCCCAGCGCACCAGGTCGCCCGTGCGGTACATGCGCTCGCCCGCCGGGCCGAACGGGTTGGCGACGAAGCGATCCGCCGTCAGATCCGGCCTGCCGTGATAGCCACGGGCGAGCTGCGTCCCCGCAAGGTACAACTCCCCCGCCACACCCGGCAAGGTCGGCCGGAGCCTGGAATCCAACACGTATACCCGGCTGTTCCACTCCGGATTGCCGATCGGCAGGACGGCACGGTCGATATCGCCGGTGACATCGCGGTAGGTGATGCTCACCGCCGCCTCCGTCGGGCCGTACAGGTTGTGCAGACGGGCGTCGCTCACCGCATCGAAGGCACGCACGGTCTCGCCGGGCAGCGCCTCACCGATGACGAATACCGTCCGCAGTGTGTCGAGATCAGCGCGCACTCCGGCGGTTCCGATATGCCCGGCGAACGCGCTCAACATCGATGGCACGAAATCGGTGACGGTAATGCCGTATTCGCCGATCACCGCGCTCAGGTAGCCGGGATCGCGGTGGCCGTCCGGGGTAGCCAGCACCAGGCTCGCTCCGATGCGCAGCGGCAGGAAGTAGCCCCAGAGCGAGACATCGAAGGTGGTCGCCGTCTTCTGCAGATACACATCTTCGGCAGTGAGCCGGTACTCCGACTGCATCCACGTCATCTGGTTGACGATCGCGGCATGGGAGACGCTGACGCCTTTGGGCTTTCCGGTGGAGCCGGAGGTGAAGATGACATAGGCCGGGTTGCACGGGTGGATCGGCGCGGTGCGCTCGTGCACCGCGATCGGATCGTCGGTGTAGCCGTCGAGTGCGACGGTATCGACGAGCACCGTCGCACCGGTGTAGCCGAAATCCGCGCGATCGCGCTCGGTGGTGAGCAGCACGGCCGGTGCCGCGGTATCGATAATGTGCGCAATGCGCTGCACCGGATGATCCGGGTCGATCGGCACATACGCACCGCCCGCCTTGAGCACCGCGTACATCGCGACAACCAGATCCGTCGAACGCCGAATCGCCAAGGCCACCAGTGACTCCGGGCCGACACCGATCGCGATGAGATGCCGGGCCAGCTGATTGGTCCTGCGGTCCAATTCGCCGTATGACATGGTGTGGCCGGTGCCCGCGTCATCGGCCGCGAAGACCAACGCGGTGTCCTCTGGTGTCGCGGCGGCCTGCGCCTCGAACTCGTCGAGCAGCATCTCCGCGACGAATGCGGTATGCGCGGAGTCGTTCCACGCGGTCACCACCCGGTCCAGCTCACCGGATTCGAACAGATCGATATCGCCGACAACCTGCTCCGGATCGCCGATCACCGCGGTGAGCAGCCGGGTGAAGCGGGCGCCGAAGGTCGCGATGGTCGTCTCGTCGAACAGGTCGGTGGCGTAGGTGAACCGCAGCGCGTCATCGGTGACGGTCAACTGCAGATCGAATCGGGTCGTCTCGTAATCGATGTCGTATTCGGTGACCGCGACGCCCGCCATCGCCACCGATACCGGTGCGAGATTCTGGAAGAACAGCGCGATCTGGAACAGCGGATGGCGCGCCTCGGAGCGCGGTGGATCCAGCACCTCCACCAGCCGCTCGAACGGCACATCGGCATTGGCGAAGGCATCGAGGTCACCATTGCGGACGCGACGCAATACCGATGCGAAGGAGTCGGCGCCGGGCACCCGAGTGCGCAGCACCAGGGTGTTGACGAACATGCCGACGAGATCATCGAGCGCCGCCGCGCCACGACCGGCGATGGGCGCGCCGATGGCGATATCGGCCGTGCCGGACAGGCGCGCGAGCACGGCGGCCAGCGCGGCATGCACCACCATGAACGGACTGGCGTCGTATTGCGTTGCGACGGCGGCAATTCCGTCGCGGACCGCCGCATCGAGCCCGATGGTGATGCTCGCGGCGGCATGGCTGGCGACGGCGGGACGCGGCCGATCCGATGGCAGATCCAGTTGTGCGGGCAGCCCGCCGAGCGCGTCCTTCCAGTAGCGCAGTTGCCGTGCGGCCACCGATTCCGGATCGTCCTCGGCACCGAGGACTTCTCGTTGCCAGAGTGCGTAATCCGCGTACTGCACACCCAACTCGGTCCAGGTGGGCGTGGTTCCGGTGGCGCGCGCCGCGTACGCGACGGCGATATCGCGGGCCAGCGGCGTCATCGAAAAGCCGTCCGCCGCAATGTGATGCACCACCAGGGCGAGCAGGTGTTCCCGATTCGACAGCGTGGCCAGGCCGATGCGCAGCGGTACCTCGGTGCTCACGTCGAAGGGTGTCGCGACCAGATCGACCAGTGTGGCAGCGATATTCGACGGATCCAGTCGAACGATGTCCGGCACCTGTGTGCGGTCCAGAACCTGTTGGTAGCCGGTGCCGTCGACATCCGGATAAATGGTGCGCAGCGTTTCATGCCTGGCGATCACATCGGCGATGGCGGCCTGCAGCGCGCCGGTATCGAGATCTCCGGTGAGCCGGATGGCGACCGGAATATTGTTCACCGTCTCGCCCGGATCGAACCGGTTGAGGAACCACATGCGCTGCTGCGCTGGCGAGAGCGGGATCAGGTCGGGACGTGGTCGCGCGGTCAGTCGCGGACGGCCGCCGGTGCCGGTGAGCCGTGCGGCGCGCACGGCCAATCCGGCAACATTCGGGGCTTCGAACAGCATCCGCACGGGGACTTCGGCATCCAGTGCCGCGCCGAGCCGGGCCGCCACCTGGGTGGCGAGCAGCGAATTGCCGCCGAGGGCGAAGAAGTTGTCATCGAGGCCGATCCGCTCGACGCCGAGCAGATCGCCGATGATCTCGGCGACGGTCTGCTCGGTCTCGGTCGCGGGTGCCCGGTAGGCGGCGACCTCGAATACCGGTGCGGGCAGGGCGGTGCGGTCGAGCTTGCCGGAGGCATTGAGCGGGAAGGCAGCCAGCACGACGAAGGCCGAAGGCACCATATAGGCGGGCAGCTCGGCCGCCAGCTCCACACGCACCGCGTCGATATCGACAGACCCGCCGACCAGATACCCCACCAGCTGATCGCCGAGACGATCGTCGGATCGGACGACGACAACGGCCTGGTCGACCGCATCCAGTGCGGTGAGCACGGCTTCGATCTCGCCGAGCTCGATCCGCAACCCGCGCACCTTCACCTGGAAGTCGGTGCGGCCCAGGTATTCCAGCTCGCCATCGGCATGCCACCGGACGAGATCACCCGTGCGATACATCCGCTCGCCCGCGGCACCATGCGGATTCGCAACGAACCGGTCAGCGGTCAATTCCGGCCTGGCCACATAGCCGAGCGCCAATTGCGCACCGGCCAGATACAGCTCGCCGGGGACGCCGACCGGCGCCGGACGCATGCGCGCATCCAGCACCAGCAGCCGGGTATTGAACACCGGCCTGCCGATCGGCACCGACACCGTATCGACGTCGGTCACCTCATGGAAGCTGACATCGACCGCGGCCTCGGTCGGCCCGTACAGATTGTGCATGCGGGCGCCGGTCAGTTCCCGGGTCCGCTGCGCGATCGTCGCGGGCAGCGCCTCACCGGAGGCGAATACCGCACGCAGCGTCCGACATTCGCGCACCCGCGGTTCGGCGAGGAATACCGCCAACATCGACGGTACGAAATGCGCGACGGTAATCCGCTCATCGTCGATCAATCGAGCCAGATAGGCCGGATCACGATGGCCGTCGGGCCGCGCGAGCACCAGACGCGCGCCGACCCGCAACGGCCAGAAGAACTCCCAGACCGAAACGTCGAAGGTCGCCGGGGTCTTCTGCAATACCGCGTCCTCGGCGCCCAGACCGTACTGCGCCTGCATCCAGACCAGCCGATTGACGATCGCGGCATGCGATACCGCGACCCCCTTCGGACGTCCCGTCGATCCGGAGGTGAAGATGACATACGCCGCGTGCCCCGGCGCCAGCACACCGAGCCGATCCACCGTGGTCAGCGGTGCTGGCGAGTATCGGGTCAGATCGAGTCGATCGATCCGGACCTGCGGCGCCACACCGACTTCCAGGTCTTGTCCCGCGGTGAGCACCAATACCGGCCGCGCGGTCTCCAGTACGTATTCGATGCGATCCGCCGGGTGGTCGGGATCCAGCGGCAGGTACGCGCCACCGGCAACCGTCACCGCGTACATGCCGACCACCAGGTCCAGCGACCGCCGCATGCCGAGCGCGACAATCGCATCCGGTCCGACGCCCTGGCCGACCAGCCAGCGCGCCAGTCGGTGCACCCGATCGGCGAATTCGGCATATGTCAGCGTCGCGGAGCGACTCGTTGAGGGATGGTGGTCGGGCGACGGGTGGGCCAGCGTCGAGCGGTGGTCGTCGGGCGACGGGGCGGCAGGACTGCGTCCCTCGAAGGTCACCGCGATGGCGTCGGGTGTCCGCAGCACCTGTTCCTCGAACAGCGATACCAGGGTCTGCGTGCCGTCTACCGGGAACGACGTATCGTTCCACCGTTCGAGCACCAGCGCGCGCTCGGCGTGATCGAGCAGTTCGATATCGCCGACGCGGACGGTGGCATCGACCACGACCGTCTCGAGCAACCGCACCAGGCGGGCCGCGAACGATTCCACCGTCGTCGGGTCGAACAGATCCGTCGCATAGCGCATGACCGCGCGCAATGCGGTGCCAGCGCCCGCCGCGTGCTCGGCGAGTTCCAGCGCGAGGTCGAATTGCGCGACCTGGTTGTCGATCGGGTAGGCGGCAACCTCCAAACCGGGCAGGCGCAACACCGTATCGTCGCGGTGCTCGTAGGTCAGCAGCGTCTGCACGATCGGTGCATGGGCCTGCGAACGCATCGGATTCAGCTCATCGACGAGCCGCTCGAATGGCAGATCGGCATGCGCGAAGGCGCGGATATCGGTGGCCCGCACCCGGCCAAGCAGTTCGGCGAAGGTTGTCTCGGCCGCCACCTCGGTGCGCAGTACCAGGGTGTTGACGAACATGCCGACGAGATCGTCCAGCGCCTCTTCGGCCCGACCGGCAACCGGGGTACCGATCGCCACATCGTCCACGCGCGCCAGGCGGGCCAGCAGGGTCGCATAGGCGGCGTGCAGGACCATGAACGACGAGACCCCGTGCTTGTGCGCCAGCTCCGCGATGGCGGCGGTCAGCTCGGCGGTGATCGCGAACTCGACCGCGGCCCCGCGCCCGGATGCGACCGCCGGACGCGGCCGATCGGCGGGCAGTTCCAGGACCGGGGCGAGTCCGTCGAGTTCGGTGCGCCAATGCGCGATCTGGCGGGCCAGCACGGATTCCGGATCATCGGCCGAACCGAGCACATCGTGCTGCCACAGCGTGAAGTCCGCGTACTGGACCGGCAGCGGCCGCCACAGCGGTGCTTCCCCCGCGGTGCGGGCGCTATAGGCCACCATCAGATCCCGGGCCAGCGGGGCCGTCGAGACGCCGTCGGCGGCAATGTGGTGCACCACCACGACGAGCACATGGTCGTCGGGCGCGACCCGGAACAGGTCGGCGCGCAGTGGCATTCGCGTGCGCAAATCGAATCCGACGGCCGCGACGCCGACAACCGCTGCGGCGAGTTCGGATTCGGCGATATCGACGCGCGGCAGCGCCAGCCCGGTGCCCTCGGCCAGCACCACCTGTACGGGACCGGTGCCGTCATCGGGGAATACGGTGCGCAGCGACTCGTGCCGGGTCACGACATCACCCAGCGCCAGGTGCAGCGCCCGCTCGTCCAGTGCGCCGGTAAGGCGAATGGTGATCGGAATGTTGTAGACGGCCGAGTCCGGATCGAGTCGGTTCAGCAGCCACATCCGAGTCTGGGCCAGCGACAAGGGAATGCGGCCCGAACGCGCCCTGGCCACCAGTGCGGGGCGGGTGGCGTTCGCGCTATCGGAATCGGTCACCCGAAGAGCCAATGCGGCCACCGTCGGAGCCTCGAAGATCTCGCGCACGGTCAATGCGCACCCGAATGCGGCATTGGCGCGGGCGACCAGACGCATGGCCAGCAGCGAATTCCCGCCGCGGGCGAAGAAGTCGTCATCCGCACCGATCCGCACACCACCGCCGATGAGATCGGCGATGAGCACGGCGAGCACCGATTCGGCGCCTTCGCCGGGTGCCCGGAATTCCGTTGTAGTACTGGACACTTCGACGGCGGGCAGGGCGGCGCGATCGAGCTTGCCGACCGTGGTGAGCGGCATCTCGTCGAGCACCACCAGATGCGCGGGCACCATATACGCGGGCAGGTGGTCACGCACCTCGGCGAGCACCGCCTCCGCCGACAGCTGCGCCCCGGTGACATAACCGACCAAACAGTCGTAGCCGGAGGTGTCCTGAACCAGCACCACCGCGGCATTCGTCACGCCCGCAACGGCGGTCAGCGCGGACTCGATCTCGCCGAGTTCGATGCGCTGACCGCGCAGCTTGACCTGGAAATCATTGCGGCCCAGATAGACCAGGTCGCCCCCGCGATTCCAGCGCACCAGATCACCGGTGCGATACATCAATCTGCCGGGCACCCCGAACGGATCGGCCACGAACCGCTCGGCGGTCAGCCCGGCCCGTCCGTGATAGCCGCGGGCCAATTGATCGCCCGCGAGATACAGCTCACCCGCCACACCGATCGGCACCGGTCGCAGCCGCGCATCCAGCACATAGGCGCGGGTATTCCAGCACGGACGGCCGATGGCGACATCACGGCCGGATTCGGCGTCGGCATCGGTGAATTCGTGATAGACCGCCGAAATCGCCGCCTCGGTGGGGCCGTACGCATTGTGCACCGCCCCACCGACGTGTTCGCGAATCGCGGCGAGCAGATCCGGCGTGAGCGCCTCACCGCCGCAGTGCAGGTGTCGGAAGGAACCCAGCGCATCCCCCATGCCCTCACCGATCAGCGCCGCGAGTACCGACGGCACATATTCGGCGATGGTGATGCCGTGCTCGCGCAATAGTCCGGCGAAGTAGGCCAGGTCGAGATGGCCGCTCGGGCGGGCGATCACCAGTGGTGCGCCGACCGCGATGGGCAGGAAGCATTCCCAGACCGAGACGTCGAAGGTGAGCGGAGCCCGCTGCAGAATCCGGTCATCCGTGCTGACGCCGTAGCGGAATTCGAGCCACCGCAGCTGATTCATGATGGCGCGGTGGGTGACCGCGACCCCCTTGGGGCGGCCGGTCGAACCGGATGTGAACAGCACGTACGCCGTATTGTCCCGGCGCAGTGGCGCGCGGCGCTCCGGAAGCGTCCTGGCATCGAAGCCGGTGAGGTCGAGGTCGGCGAGGTCGACCACGCGCACGCCATCGAGTTCGGGCAGCGCCGCACCGCCGACCGCCAGCACCAGAGCCGGTGCGGCGCTGTCGATCACCTGCGCGAGCCGGTCGGCCGGATGGGTCGGATCCAAGGGCAGGTAGGCACCGCCCGCGCGCACGATCGCGTATATCGCCACGAGCATGTCGACCGACCGCAGCGCGGCAAGGCCGACGATCGTCTCCGGTCGCACATCCGCCGAAATCAGCCACCGGGCCAGGCGGTTCACCCGGGACTCGAATTCGGCGTAGGTCACCGCGGTGTCCTCGAAACGCACCGCGACGGCGTCGGGGGTCGCGGCCACCCGGGCGGTCAGCAGATCGTCCAGGGTCGCCGACGGCAGCGACCGGGCGGTGGCATTGCGATCCGCGAGCAGCAGTCCGCGTTCGGCCACCGACATCAGCTCGACATTGCCGACGGGTGTGCGCATATCGCGGACCATCGCGCGCAGTACCCGTTCGAAACCGGAGCGGAACCCGCTGACGGTGTCCTCGTCGAAAAGGTCCAGCGCGTAGTGCACATGGATATCGATGCCGTCGGCTGAACCGTCGGCGGCGTAGCGGTCGGTCAGCGTCCAGTCCAGATCCAGCTGGATCGGCGCGGGACCGATATCGAGTGCGGCAATGGTCAATCGGTGCAGCTGGAAGTCCGGCTTGGACTGGTTCTGCAGCGTCAGGGCCACCTGGTACAGCGGCGCATGTGCCTGCGAACGAACCGGATTCACCACATCGACGAGCTGTTCGAAGGGTACGGCGGCATGATCGAAGGCGGCCAGGTCGGCCGTGCGGACCGTGGCGAGCAGGTCGGCGAGCGTGGCCTCGGCACGCACCTCGGTGCGCAGCACCAAGGTATTGACGAACATGCCGACCAGATCGTCCAGGGCTTCGTCGCCGCGACCGGCGACCGGTGTGCCGATCACGATGTCATTGCTCGCGCTCAGACGGCTCAGCAGTACGGCGAGTGCGGTGTGCAGCACCATGAACGGGGTGACCCGGTGCGTGGCCGCCAACTCCTGGATGCCCTGGTGCAGATCGCGGTGCAGGCGGCCGGTTATGGCGCCGCCGCGGTTGGAGGCCACCGCGGGCCGCTGCCGGTCCGCGGGCAGGGTCAGCACCTCGGCGACGCCGGCCAGCCGCTTGGTCCAGTACTTCAGTTGATGGGCGAGCAGCGAACCCGGCTCGTCGGCCCGGCCGAGTGCGGCGCGCTGCCAGATCGCGAAGTCCGCGTACTGCACCGGGAGCGGGCCCGAGGACGGGGCGACACCGGCACAGCGGGCCACATAGGCGGTGGCCAGATCGCGGGTCAGCGGTGCGAACGACCAGCCGTCCGCGGCGATATGGTGCACGACGAACAGCAGCACGTGCACCTGTTTGGCGGGGGTGCACTGCGACGCCACCGATTCGTCGTCGATGCGCAGCAGCCGCACCCGCAGCGGCACCTCGGTCGTGACATCGAATCCGGTCTGGGCCACCGTGGCGATGAGTCCGGGCAGCTCGGCCGCCGGTACCGAGCGGGCCACGAGCTCCACCAGCTTGGTTCCGGCGGGCAGCACCACCTGCGTCGCGGCGCCATCGTGTTCGGGATAGATGGTGCGCAGCGTCTCGTGCTTGGCGATGACATCGGCAATGGCACGTTCCAGCGCTGGCACATTCAGGACACCGGTCAGGCTCAGCGCGAACGGAATGTTGTATCCGCCACTGGCCGTATCGAATCGGTTCAGGAACCACATGCGCTGCTGGGCGATGGACAGCGGAATCGGCTCGCGGCGCTCCTGGGCGGTCAATGGCGGCACCGCCGGTGGCGCGGTTTCGATATCGTCCGGGCGGGTGATGGTGATCCGGCGGGACAGTTCGCGCACCGTCGGGGCGTCGAAAATGGTGCGCACCGGGACATCCACGCCGGTCGCCCTGGTGAGCCGGGCGGCGAGCTGGGTGGCGATCAGCGAATTGCCGCCGAGGGCGAAGAAGTCGTCGTCCGCACCGACGGTCTCCACATTGAGCAGGGCGGTGAAGGTCTCGGCGACCAGGGTTTGCGCCGGCCCACTCGGTGCGTGGAACTCGGTGGCGACCAAAGCCGGTGCGGGCAGGGCTTTTCGGTCCAGCTTGCCGGAGACGGTAACCGGGAAATCGTCGAGCACGACAAAGGCGGACGGCACCATGTAGGCGGGCAGCCGCCGCACCAGCTCGGCTCGGACGACATCGGTATCGACTCCACCATCTGCCACCAGATAAGCGACCAGCTGATCGCCCGTGCCGTAATCGTCTCGGGCCAGCACGACTGCCTGCGCCACCGCGTCCTGCGCGGTCAGCGCCGATTCGATCTCCCCGAGTTCGATACGCAGACCACGCAACTTCACCTGGAAATCGGTGCGGCCCAAATACTCCAACTCACCACGCGCGGTCCACACGACCAGGTCACCGGTGCGGTACATACGCTCGGCAGTGCCGAACGGATTCGCAACAAACCGCTCAGTAGTCAAATCGGGGCGACCAACATAACCGTGCGCCAACTGCGCACCCGCCAGATACAACTCACCCGGAACACCGGCCGGTACCGGACGCAACCGCGAATCCAGCACGTACACCTGGGTGTTGAACACCGGGGCGCCGATCGGCACCGAACTTA
>NZ_JBSGEQ010000038.1:8986-77621 GCF_053602975.1 Nocardia sp. NPDC004278 | reverse complement strand
CGACTCGCCGCCCGGCGAGTCGCCCGACGGTCAGCAGCCTCACCACGGATTCCGCGCTCACGGTAGTAGCGTTGCCGCCCACACGGTGGAACGGCCACCATGGCTCTTGTCGTGCCGGACATCTCGATGCGGCTCGCCGGAGTCGTTGGCGCAGCGGGTGGCGTCGGCAGGCCCGGCGCTATCGCTCGGCCGGTTCGAGATGGACGACCAGTGGCCGAGCGGCGCTGAAGATCTCAGGTTTCCGGTCGCATCAGCGAGCGCCGTCAATGCGACCCGCACCCGATCCCACGTCCCGTCACCGGCATACCGGCGATGCCGCTTCCACCCCGTCTGCCACGGACCGAACCCTGGTACAGGTAGCAAGGGCTCGAATCAGACGATCGCCGCGCGCCGGGTCGGTGGATGACCGTCACTCAGGTCGTCCCCGGCGAATGCTCTTTAGGGGACAGGGATTCCGTCCAGTACTCGTGACGTACCGCGTCCCACAACCGCGACAGTGCCGGGAACCGCTCCCGGACCTGCACCAGGTCCGGTGCGGTGGCCGCGCTCGACATCGATATCAGCGGCTCCGATTCGAAGAGGTTGCGCACCAACATCATTCGAACGCAGTGGTCGTCGAGCCGCCAGATCGCCTGCCAGCCGTCCACCTCGGTGCGATGCTCGCTCATCCCGACTCCCCCCGGATCGTCAGCCGTCGCCGCCACTGTTCGCGCCCGGAATGGGTAGCGCCAGCTCGGTGAGCTTGTCCAGCACCTCACGCAGCGTTTGCACTGTCGGCCCGCCCTGCGCGGAACCCTCGCGGTCCAGTGGCGGGAACTCGAGGCCACGCGCGGCGGCGCGCTCGCGCGGGGTCAACGACTGCGGCGTGACTCGACCCGCATCGACCAGCGTGTAATACGCCGCCGCCTTCCACACGCACCAGCCGATACGGCACGCGCGATGCTCGCGCATCTGCTGATGCGCCAACGCGATATCGGCATACCCGCAAACTCGCGGCGGCGTGACGATCATGTCCTCGCGCATCAGGCCACCCCTGTCTCAGAGATGGCCCGGTAGGCGACCCTCGCCCATGTCGTTGCGGGACAAACGGTTTCGAGATCGAAGTCCTCACACACCCGCGCTGGTTGATCGTCGACCTGAGCCAAGTCGTAGACCACGATCGCGGCAACACCCAGCCCGGCGGCGATCCCGAGGGCGTACCCGATCGGGTCGGGGATGTCCTGCGGTGGCCGTACCGTGTAAACGTACTGGTAGCCCAGAATCCGGGCGTGCTGCGTTACGGCGTTTGCGTGCCGGGGTGTTGCGAGTCCGGACACGTCACCGCGCACGAATCCAACAGCCTTCGGCGCGTCGGATTGCCCTGTATGTGATTCTGCCACTTGATTGTTCGTCATCGTTCCAGGCCTTCGGTCGATGGAGCTGCGGGGGGGCGGTCGGACAGGCCTTGTATCTCAACGATTTCCAGCTCGAGCGCCGCCCACAGCACAGCATCAGCAACCGATAGACAGCAGCAGAAACGAGAACTCGATTGCGATTGCTCTAAAACGCCAGAACGGCGCTCGGTTCTGCAGTAAGAACAGGCTCAGTTTCCGATCCGATGTGACTCGATTCCAGGAGACCCCGTGACCAGCACCGAAGAGCACGGCCCGTCATCAACCCTGCCGCGCCGCCAGCTCGGACGGTTCCTTCGCGAACGCCGCGAAGCCACCGGATTCACCATTGCCGAAGCCGCCAAATTGGTCGACCTTTCCAGAGCCGTGCTTCAGCGCATCGAGACCGGACAGATTCAAAAGGTCCGCAGACAGGACGTCCAGGCGCTATGCGAGGTGTACGACGTCGGCGACGACGACACCAAGGCCGCCGTCGACCTCGCCCAGCAAGGCAGAGTGAAGAGCTGGCACCACGTCTACGGCGGCTTGTACAGCAACGCGTTCAACATGTACGTGGGGCTCGAGGCCGCTGCACGCCGACTCACAAGCTGCCATGAGCAACACGTTCCTGGCCTGCTCCAGACGGTCGACTACGCGCGGGCAATCATCAGCGCGGTTCCCATGTTCACCAGCACTGACGACGTCGACCGGCGCGTCGAGCACCGAATGAAACGGCAAGCGCTCATCACGCGCAAGACGAACCCGATCCAGTTGAACGTGATCTTGCACGAGTCGGTGCTATACCGCGTGATCGGCAACCGGAGCATCATGGCCGCGCAGCTGAGGCACCTCGCCGAAATGTCCAAGCGACCCAACATCACGCTGCGGATACATCCATACAGTGCAGGTTTGACCTGGGGGACGCCCAACAGCTCGTTCATCATCCTGGAGTTCGAGCGCATCGCCAAAGGTGAACCCATCGAGCCTCCAGTGGTATTCATCGACGGCGGAGCGGCGCAGGACGTATATCTTGAGAGGCCTGAGGATGTGCGGTTCTATGGCGAGCTTGCTTCGGCCATCCGGGATGCATGTCTGGGCGAGGTGGAGACTAGAAACCTGCTGCGACAGGTGGCGAAGGAGCACGAACGTGGTGAACGTTGACCTATCCGGGGTGAACTGGTTCAAGAGCAGCTACAGCGAAGGCAGCGGGCAATGCGTCGAGGTGGCATGGCTCGACGGCGGAAAGGTCGGCGTTCGGGACTCGAAGAACCCAACCGTCCCAGCACTGGTATTCACCCCCAGCGAGTGGGATGCCTTCACCGCAGGCATGCAAGACGGCGAGTTCACCCGACCCACCGCATAACACGACCAGGTCGGCCGAGTCCGCCCCCAAGCGGGCGGGCGCGGCCTATCTTGGGACTATGCCCACCATGCCGGACCGGATACCGGCCGAAGGTGCCCACGATGCGCTGATCGGACACCTCGAGGCCCATATGGTCGTGCTGTCCTTCGTCGACAATGCCGGAATAACCAGGGTGAAGACCGTGCCGAAGGGGCGGCTGGCGCATGCCGCCAGATACGGGATCGGCGTCTCGCCCTGCTTCGAGACGTTCACCTTCGACGATCTGATGTCGGTCGGCCGATATCTCGGCGGGCCCGACGGCGATCTGCGCCTGATCCCGGACCTGTCCCGGCTGACCGAACTCGCCTGTCAGCCGGGCTGGGCCTGGGCGCCCGCCGATAAGTACACCCAGGATGGCACCCGCTTCGTCGCCTGCCAGCGTGCTTTCGCGACCCGGCAGGCCCAAGCGGCGCAGGAGTCGGGTCTGCGGCTGTCGATGTCCTTCGAGACGGAGTGGGCGCTCGGGCGCGCGGATACCGAAAGCGATTTCGTCCCAGCGATATACGGACCCGCCTACGGCATGATCCGGTTGAGCCAGGTGGCCGAATACGCCAGCGACCTGGTCGCGGCATTGGAACGCCAGGAGATCGCGGTCGATCAGTTCCATCCGGAATACGCGCTCGCGCAAATGGAGCTGTCGGTCGCACCCAACGATCCGGTGGCCGCGGCCGATGACGTGGTCCTGCTCCGGCACACCATCCGGCAGGTGAGCGCGCAATACGGCTGGCGCGCGCTGCTGGCGCCGTGTATCGAGCCCGGCAGTGCGGGTTCCGGTGCGCACCTGCATTTTTCGCTTCAGGACGAGCAGGGGCCGCTCTTCGCCGCTGGCGACGGACCGTACGGCATGCGACGCGCCGGCGAGGCCTTCCTGGCCGGTGTGCTGCGGGAACTGCCCGCACTGGTCGCGATCGGGGCCGGCAATCCGGCGAGCTTCCTGCGCCTGCAGCCCTCGCGGTGGGCCGGGATCTGGCAATGCTGGGGTCGGGAGACCAGGGAGTCCGCCCTGCGCTTCATCACCGGCGTGCGGGGCACCGAGGAATGGGCCGCCAATGCCGAGATCAAATGTTTCGACGCGACCGGTAATCCGTATCTGATCGTCGGCACGGTCATTGCCGCCGGGCTCGCTGGCGTCGCCGAAGAACTGCGGCTGCCCGCCGAAATCACCGGCGATCCGGTGGGATTCGATGCGGAACAACTCATGCTCTCGGGTGTGCGGCGGCTGCCGACCAATTCCATGGAGGCCGCCGACGCACTGGCGGATTCCAAGGTGCTCGCCGAGGCGCTCGGTGTCGAATTGCACGATGCCCTGCTCACCGTGCGCCGCGCCGAGGCCGAACGCTATCGGGATATCAGCCCGGCCAAGGTGGTCGAGTTGACCCGGTGGCGGTTCTAGCGTGCTCACTGATGGCATCGCGCTCACCGATCACCACTGTCACGGCGTAGTGGCCGCCGATCTGGACCGGCCGGGTTTCGAGCGGCTGCTCGGCGAGGGGCAACGCGGCAGCTTCGATTCGGCGCTCGGTCTCGCGGTAAGGCGTTGGTGCGCACCGGTTCTCGATCTGGAGCCGCATGCGGATCCGGAGCGGTATCTGGCCCGCCGCGCCGAACTCGGCTGGCGCGAAACGACCACCCGGCTACTGCGCGCGACCGGTGTCACCCACTGGTTCCTCGACACCGGATTCGGCGGCGGACGAGCGGAATTCGCGGCGGTCGCCGGAGGTGAGGTGTGCGAGATCGTCCGACTCGAACACCTCGCCGAACAGGTGATCGCCGAGGTCGCCGTGGAGACGACGCCGTTCGAGGATATCGAGACCGCGCTGCGCGGGCGGGTCCGAAATGCCGTCGGCCTCAAGACAATCGTGGCCTACCGCTGCGGACTCGACTTCCCGCGCATCGACTCCCCACCCGATGAAGTCCCCCTCGAACGCCGCCTCACCGATCCGGCGACCCTGGGCTGGCTGGTCGGACTCGGTGCCCGCATCGGCGCGGAATTCGGCCTGCCCCTGCAATTCCACACCGGTTTCGGCGACACCGATCTGCGGCTTCGGCACGCGGATCCCTTGCTGCTCACCGACTTCCTGCGGGCCACAGCGGGCTCGGGCACATCGGTCGTACTGCTGCACTGCTGGCCGTTTCATCGCAACGCGGCCTATCTCGCACACGCCTTCGACCATGTGCATCTCGATCTCGGCCTGACGATTCCGTATGTGGGACAGCGGGCCGCGGCGGTGCTCGCGGAAGCACTCGAACTCGCCCCGTTCCGTTCGATGCTCTATTCCTCGGACGGCTACGGACTTCCGGAACTGCACTACCTCGGGGCGGTGCTGTGGCGCCGCGGTCTCGGCCGCCTGCTCGACGAGTGGATCGCCGAGGACGTCATGACGACCGCTGACGCCGAAGCACTCGGCATTGCGATCGCCAACGGAAACGCGGCGCACATTTATCGAAACCCATCGATCGCCCATCGGTAGCCAGATCTCAAAAAGTGAACGGTTTCGCGCAATGCACACTCGCTTCCATCAAGTAATCAGCGAAAATTATGCGCAAATCGTTCGCGCTGATAATTAGCTGAACATGCGCGGGGGCGCGAACCTGCTCGACCGAGGTATCCCGGCATCGAGAGGAGATTCGGCTCGATGAAGCGCTCGATCCTTACTGTCGGCCTGGCGAGCGGCGTGGTGCTGGCCGCCTGCGTGTACCCGATCGATCACACACCATGGACCGTCACCATCGGTATCAAATTCGATCAGCCGGGGCTGTCGGTCATGGGCGAGGACGGGATTCCGCACGGATTCGACGTCGATACCGCGATCTATATCGCGAAATACCTCGGCGTCGATGCCGAGCGGATCAGCTGGCTGGAGGCACCGTCGAATCGACGCGAAGCGCTGCTGGACAGCGGCGAGGTGGATTTTGTCGTCGCGTCGTATTCGATCACCGCCGATCGACAGCGGGCGGTGTCCTTCGCCGGACCGTATCTGCTGGCCGGTCAGGATCTGCTGGTCCGACGCGGTGCGGCGGATATCGATCGGCCGGAGGCGCTCGACGGCCGGACCGTCTGCACCGGCGAGGGTTCCACCTCGGCGGACAAGATCAAGCGAGACTTCGCGACCGGTGTGCAGGTCAGCGTCGAGGAGACCTATTCGACCTGCGTGGACGAACTGCTCGCGGGCGAGGTCGACGCGGTCAGCACCGACGATGTGATCCTCGCCGGATTCGCCGCACAGCATCCGAACGAGCTGCGGGTCGTCGGGCGCCCCTTCACCCGCGAACGGTACGGCGTCGGCGTCGAAAAGGGCGACACCTTCCTGCAGAGCAAGATCACCAATGCCATTCAGGCCATGATCGCCGACGGCACCTGGGCCCGCGCGGTGGCCGAGAATATCGAGCCGTCGGGATATCGGCCACTGCCCGCGCCGCTGGTCTTCAATCCGCCGGATGCGCGCACCACGACGAACAATCCGACCAGCTCCGACCCGGCGCTGACCGAGGCCGTCGGACAACTGGCCGCGACCGCGAATGCCCGACAGTGGCAATCGTTCGCCGCGCTCATTTGCCCGGAGGCGCTACCGGCCGTCAACACGCTGGTTGTGCAGTACACGCCGCAATACGACGGGCGGATCGGCCCGGAGGTCGAGGGTGCGGGCTTCACCACCACGATTACCGGAATCACCCAGACCGGCCCGGATTCGGCGACCTTCCTCGCACACGAATCCTTCACCAATGTGCCCGCGAAATATCGGCAGTACTTCAAGGACATCGATTACACCGGGACGATGGCGCGCCGCGGTGGGACATGGAAACTGTGCGGCCTGGCCGCCGATTTCGTGGAGCCGTAACCGGCCAAAAATGATGTGCGGATAGTGGTGCGGGGAATCTAGCGTTGAAGGGGAACACACCGAACGAGAAAGGATGTTCCCCATGTTTCCCGTCGAGCTGCGCGGTACTAGGGCGCAGACGCTCATGTGGGCCAACGAGCACGACATCGAGCAGTCCGCGCTGCGGCAACTGCGAAATATCGCGCAACTGCCATGGGTCCACGGCGTCCGCGTCATGCCGGATGTGCACCTCGGCAAGGGGGCGACGGTCGGTTCGGTGATCGCGATGCGCGATGCCGTCGCGCCAGCCGCCGTCGGCGTGGATATCGGCTGCGGCATGGAAAGCGTCAAGACCGACCTCACCGCCGCCGACCTGCCGGACAATCTGCATTCGCTGCGCTCGCGCATCGAAGCGGCGGTACCGGTGGGTTTCCAGGCGCACAAGAATGCGGTCGATGTCACGAAGCTGGGGGCGCAGTTCGCTGCGTCCCACGGCGAGCTGGCCCGGCACAACACCGGCTGGAACCGTTTCTGGTCCGAATTCGGCGCATTGCATTCGGGCGTGCAGGCATTGGAGTCCAAGGCGCATAAGCAGATCGGCTCGCTCGGCTCCGGAAATCACTTCATCGAGATCTGCCTGGACGAGCACGATTCGGTATGGATCCTGCTGCACTCCGGTAGCCGCAATATCGGCAAGGAACTCGCCGAGCGGCATATGACCATCGCGCGCGCACTGCCACACAACCAGGATCTCCCCGATCGCGATCTGGCCGTATTCCTTTCCGGTACACCGGAAATGGAAGCCTACCGGCGTGATCTCACCTGGGCGCAGGAATACGCCGCCCGCAACCGCGCGGTGATGCTGTCGCTGGTATGCGGTGCGGTGCGCACGGAATTCGCGGGACGCGAGGTGCGTTTCGACGAGCCGATCAGTTGTCACCACAATTACGTGGCGGAGGAGCTGATCGACGGCGTACCGATGCTGGTGACCCGTAAAGGCGCGGTGCGCGCTGGCGCGGGCGATCTGGCATTGATCCCGGGCTCGATGGGCACCCGCTCATATGTGGTGCGCGGCAAGGGAAATCCGGCCTCGTTCCAGTCGGCATCGCACGGTGCGGGTCGGCGGATGAGCCGGAATGCGGCGAAGCGGCAGTTCACCGTCGCCGATCTGATCGCGCAGACCGAAGGGGTGGAGTCGCGTAAGGATGCGGGTGTGGTCGATGAGATCCCGGCCGCGTACAAGGATATCGATGAGGTGATCGCGGCACAGAGCGATCTAGTCGATATCGTCGCGACATTGCATCAGGTGCTGTGTGTGAAGGGGTGAGACGTGGCCGAATTGCGGTGCACACAACCGCAATTCGGCCCGAACCAGCTCAGCGACACTACGACAATTCCGACGCAGCAGCCGCTGCTGAGCGTTGACGAGGTCGGCATGCAAAGATCGCGTAGGCAATTCGGCCTGAACGTATTCAGCGCCGCCGCAGTGTGCCCGCGACGCCCGCACCGATCAGGAGCACGCCGAGGATGAATGGGAAACCGCTGGTCACCCAGGTGATCAGCGCGAACCGCATTTCATCCGACAGCACCGGCAGATCGTCGTGAATGATCCGCCAGGTGTCGTCGGGAAAAAGGAAGTACACGAATCCCGGCACCACACCCCAGACCAGTCCGGCCAGCACCGTCCCGGCCGGTGAGTACGCGGCCAGCGCCGCGACCAGCAGCAATAGCAGTGCCGCTGCCACGATTTGGAAGGTCGATCCGGCCCGATTGGCCGCGGATCCGAGGATGACCCACTGCCGGGTATCCAACGCCGCATGGGCGGCCAGTCCGATCCCGACCGGCGTCACCACCAGACCGACCAGAATGCCGACCAGAGTCCGCCCGAACCCACCGGTGCTGCGGAATTGGGAACCGGGCGGAGACCAACCCGGCGGCGGCTCATAGTTGGTCATGGCTACCTCCTGCGCGGTCCCACGGTGTGCGTGCGTGCCGAGCTATCGTCTCACCGTTACCTGAAGTGTGAGTGTTCGTATGAAGAATGACGACTCATCGTTCAGGCAGCCGTTCCTTGCGGAGTGGCAGTACCCGTCTTCCCGGCCCGAGAACCGTGCGGGGCAGACGCTTCCACGCCACCTGCCTTCCCAACCACCGTGGTGGGGCGGGTCTTGCGGTCGGCTCCACGTCCTTGTCCAGCCCCATGACCGGCGGCCAGGCTACTCCCGGTACCAGTCCCCGTTCCACCACCGGTGTCAGTGGCGTCCACCGGTGTCAGTGGCGTCGCCGAGGCGGGCGAGGTTGATCGCGGCGTTGAGATCCCAATCGATCACGAGACCGCAACGAGGAACCCTAGTGCGGCTGCGGAGAGGCGGATGAACACTCAAATCAGTATCTCCCCAAGGAAATTGGACCGAGCGATGGCAGTCTGCAGATAGCTGGGGAGGGAGGCGGGCGAGGCGTGGCGATCGTCGGGTCGGGCCGTCCATTCCGTCGCTCGCCCCAGTCCGTTACGCCACCGCAATTCCCCAGCCACCTCGAAACTCTCGCAATCCGGCCACAGGACTGGGGGCGCGTCGGCGGCAGCGCTGTGACGCCAATTGCTGGCAAGATCAACGCTATGCGCTCTACCGTGCCCACCCTCGGGTTGCTGATGGCGGCTGTCCTGCTGACCGGATGCGGCTATTTCGATCGAGGACGCGACCAGGCCGAGCATGACAGCTGGTCACGCAAGATCGAGACGGCCATCCGGGCCCTGCCGGGGGTGACCGACGCATCACACCGCTTCGAGCACTACAAGGGCAGGCATTTCACCGCCGAACTCGACGTGCAGCTCCGCGACGACGCCACTCCGGCCGAGGCCGCGTCTGTGGTGAGTGCCATGGGCGCTCAACCGCTTCCGCACCGTTTCAAAGGCGACCCGATAACGGTCACCATCGATCGGATGGCGGACTCCTATTCCGCGTACTGGATGTTCGGCCGTGACGTGAGCACGGAAGCGAACGCCGCCCACAATTGGGCGCGACTATGGGCTGCGGGCACCGAAGTGCACTGGGGCTCGAGCGGCGGCTTCGCGGACCGCATCACCAACACCATCGACATCCGGGCGGGCTCCGAGAGCGAACCCCACCGCGCCACCGCGGCGATGCGCCGAATCATCCGGGACTTCCCCGAACTGGCATCCAACCAGTGGATCGTATCCCCCGTTCATGAGCGGGAGCGCGGGTTTACCAATCACTCGGAACGGATCCCCGGGTCGTATCCATGGCCCCATGATCGCGTCACCCCCCACCAAGAGCCCACCCCTCGCTTCCCGTCCAATGACGAACTCGACCTGTGGCAGTGGTTCCTGACCGATCAACCCATCCCGTTCTTCGCTCGGGTGTCGGTCTACGACCCGCCTTTTGAAGGCCGCACACTGGGCGTCACCGTATTCCCTCCCGTAGGTACGGAATTCAGTGCCGCGCAGACCACACAACTCGCCGATCTGCATCTTCCCTACCTGGCTGGCTCCGGCGCGGCGGTCGCCTACACGATCCACACACCCAACGGCCCCGTCTACTCCATGGGCCCCTTTTTCGAGGTCGTGGTCGGCGGCTGCCAGACACCCGGATACAACGTCTTACCGGAGTCGCAGCCCTACGTACGTCAATACGAACACTGCTGATCCGCGTCCCACAACCACCGTGTCGAGATGATCGGTAGCGCCGACGTCGAAGGCCGGCACAAGACATCGCGGCGAGATCATCCGGCCTGATCTCGCATTACTGCGCTGATATTGGCCTTCTAACGCCGTACGGCGGTGAATAGTGCGGGACTGGGCCAACTATTCGGAACTCGGCATTACCGCGCACTTGCCAGCAGCGTGTTATTCGCGTCGGTCAGCCTAGGCCGGAACCGGGCGGGTCCGGTCGGTAGCTAGTAGAACGGCGACGACGCCGAGCATTGTGCCGGTGACCCAGCGTTGTGCCCGCATCCAGAGCGGGCGGCCGGTCAGGAACGCTGCGATTGTGGCGGCTCCCAGCACGATCAAGCCGTTGACCGTCAGCGCGATACCGATCTGCACTGCGCCCAGCAGAAGGCTCTGCAACCAGACTCGCCCCTGTTCTGGGGTCACGAACTGCGGGATCAACGCCATGTAGATGATCGCGATCTTGGGATTGAGCAGGTTGGTGACCAGCCCCATGCTGAAGAGCCTGCGCGTGGAGTCGGCGGGCAGATCGGAGGGCTCGAACACAGAGATGCCGCCGCGCAACGTCTTCCACGCCAAGTACGCCAGATAAGCTGCGCCGGCCAGCTTCATGCTCAGATACAACCCCGGCACCACCGCGAAGATCGCGGTAATCCCGACGGTGGCGGCCACGAGATACACGATGAATCCGACGGCCACACCCGATAGCGATACCAGACCCGCTCGTCGTCCCTGCGATATGGTGCGCGACACCAGATACATCATGTTCGGGCCCGGCGTCAGCACCATTCCCAACTCGGTCGCAGCCACTCCCAACACCGCCGTGGTTTCGATCATGCTCTCATCCTGGGGTGCAGCTGGCTATTTGTCGCGAGCCAGTTCCGACGCACTGGAACCGTAACCGTTGCTGTCGGGAGAACCTGCCGTTGAAACATCGCGGAATCGGCAGATGCGGACGTTCACGACCACGCGCCCAGCGGCAATTGAGTGCGTTCGGGCCGTTACCGGAGGACGCCTCCAGGCGGCTGCGCGCCCACGATCCGCAGGGGCTTCCGCCGCTGGCCGATGTTGGAATCCGGCCAAGGCGGTTACCGCGGTGGCGGTCTGTTGTCTTCAGTGGGCGGAAACATCTTCTGGTGCCTCATCTTTCAATTCGGATAGGTCGCGCGTGATGGCGTCGACCCGATGCAATCGCCCGTCCGGGGCGAGATCGCCGAACATGTATATCTCGGTGGCGATCGTCCGGCCTGTGCGCATCGTGGCGATGACCGTGTAACGGGCTGCGACACGGTCACCCGAGGCAATGGTGTCCATGATGTCGACCCGGCACTGGGTCACGTTCTTGCGGCTCGGTTTCGCGTGAGCCACCAACCTGTTCCGATCCATCGGGTGCCCGTCGCTGAGCCAGAGAATATCGGGGGTGTGGTACCGATCTACGATGACTTCGGGCTCTTCGGCCCCGAAGGCCATTTCCGCCACATATGCGGTGAGGTATGCCGCAAGGTCGTGTCCAGGGAGGGTGATGGAAGTTGCCATATCCGTTCACCTTTCAGATAATTCATACAACGCTGTCAAGGCTAAGCTCATCCGCTAAGATTGACAAGGATGTCAGAGAAAACTGGTTCGCCCCGCCGCCGGAGAAGTGACGCCCGCCGCAGCGCGGAGTCGGTGCTCGAGGCCGCCGTACGAACACTCGGCGAGCGACCCGACGCAAGCCTGGAGCACGTGGCCATGGCCGCAGGGGTCAGTCGGCAAACGGTCTACGCCCACTTTCCGACCCGCGACGCGCTGATCCAGGCCGCGGTTGCCCGCATCACAACAGAGGTCGTCGCCGCCATCGATGTGGCTCGCCTTGGCGAAGGCCCGGCAGGGGAAGCCCTCCAGCGATTCCTCGACCTCTGCTGGCACATCATGCAGCGCTATCCGATGCTGCTGCACCTGCCCCCCGCCGATCCGGCCGACGATCATGATGCCCACGCACCGATACTCGGGCCACTGGACCAGCTGATCCGCCGTGGTCAAGCCACCGGCGAATTCGATCCCCACTGCACGCCCGAATGGTTATTGACCGCCGTCATGACGCTCGGCCACGCCGCTGGCTCCGAGGTGTCATCGGGCCGCATGACGGCAGGCGTGGCAATCGCGTCGTTTCAGTACAGTGCTCGAAAACTGATCACGGTGCAATCAGTCCAAAAGCGACGGTAGTGATGACAACGGGCCGGTTCGGTACGACTCGCGAGAGGAAACCGCTCACCTGGTCACCATCCTGAAATCGGCATTACCGAGCACTCTCAGGTGATCTCGCCGGCCGTGGCATCAACCATGTGACCGGCCGGGATCCTGCCAAGATCTTGACTCGAGACAGACTCGCGTTCACTCACACTCCCCAGAGAGCAATTCACAACCCTATTGTTCATTGCCCAGGAGTATCGGCCGAGCCGTCGAATTCGGGCAGCATGGTGCGCACGGCGGTGGTCGGGAGTGCTGTCGGTGGCATCGGGCACGATGGAGCGCATGACCACGGCGGCCGGTACGTCAGCGATCGACCTCACAGCTCCCGACCTGCGCGAGCGGGCCGAGGAGCTGCTGCGCGACCTGGCGGGACCGGGGGCGAGGCTGCGCGCGGATCAGTGGACGGCGATCGAGGCGCTGATCGTGCAGCGGCGGCGGGCGCTGGTGGTGCAGCGCACCGGCTGGGGTAAGTCGGCGGTGTATTTCATCGCGGCCAAGCTGTTGCGGCGGGCGGGACGCGGCCCGACGGTGATCGTTTCGCCGCTGCTGGCGCTGATGCGCAATCAGGTCGCGGCCGCCGAACGCGCGGGCGTCGTCGCGGCGACCATCAATTCCGGCAATGTCACCGAATGGGACGAGATCCATGATCGGGTGGCCGCGGGCGAGGTGGACGTGCTGCTGGTCAGCCCGGAACGGCTGAACAATCCGGACTTCCGCGACCAGGTGCTGCCCAAGCTGGCCGCCGACGCCGGACTGGTCGTGATCGACGAGGCGCACTGCGTCTCCGACTGGGGTCACGATTTCCGGCCCGACTACCGCCGCATCCGCACCCTCATCGCCGATCTCGGCTCCGATGTGCCGGTGCTGGCCACCACCGCGACCGCCAATGACCGGGTGGTCACCGATGTCGCGACCCAGATCGGCACCAAAACGTTGGTACTGCGCGGCACCCTGGATCGTGAATCGCTGCACCTTTCGGTGGTCCACTTCGACGACGCGGTCGAGCGCACCGCCTGGCTGAGCGGGCACCTCGGCGAGCTGGCCGGCTCCGGCATTGTCTACACCCTCACCGTCGCCGCGGCCCACGATCTCGCCGATGTGCTGAATGCGCACGGGCACAATGTCGCCGCCTACACCGGGCAGACCGATACCGCCGAACGCGAGGTGCTGGAGGCGGCGCTGCTCAACAACGAGGTGAAGGCGCTCATCGCCACCTCCGCCCTAGGCATGGGCTTCGATAAACCCGATCTGGGGTTCGTGGTGCACGTCGGCGCCCCGTCCTCCCCCATCGCCTACTACCAGCAGGTGGGTCGCGCGGGCCGCGGCACCGATCGCGCCGAGGTGGTGCTGCTGCCCGGACCCGAGGACACCAGGATCTGGAGTTACTTTGCCTCCGTTGCCTTTCCGCGCGAACACATAGTGCGCTCGGTACTCGACGCCTTGGATTTCGACCGGGCCATGTCGACGGCCGCCCTGGAACCGCTGGTCGAGCTGAACCGCTCGCGACTGGAGATGGTGCTCAAGGTGCTGGATGTGGACGGCGCGGTGCGCCGGGTCCGCGGCGGCTGGATCGCCACCGGACAGCCGTGGACCTACGACACCGAACGCTACGAACGCCTGGCCGCGGCCCGCGAGGTCGAACAGCAGGCGATGATCGACTATCAGCGCACCACCGGCTGCCGGATGCGGTTCCTGCGCCGCCAGCTCGACGACCCGGGACTGCCCGCGCTCGACGGCGATGCGCCCGGCTGCGGTCGCTGCGACAACTGCACCGGCACCCGGCTCGATACCACCATCGATTCCTCGGCCATTGCCGCGACCCGGGCCCGACTCGACCGTCCCGGCCTCGACCTCGCCCCGCGCAAACAGTGGCCGACCGGGATGGCGAAACTCGGCATCCGGTTGTCCGGCAAGATCACCAATGGCGCCGAGACCGGACGAGCTCTCGGCAGGCTCACCGATCTGGGTTGGGGCCAGCGCCTGCGCGCCCTCCTCGACGCCCCGGACGATCCGGTTCCGGACGCGGTCTTCGATGCCTGCATCGCGGTATTGCGCGAGTGGAATTGGGCGACCCGCCCGACCGCGGTCATGGCCCTCGAATCGCATCGCCATCCGGTGCTCACCGCCACCCTCGCGGCCCGCCTCGCCGAGGTCGGTCGCCTCCGTGACCTCGGCACCCTGCGGTTGCGTCCGGACCGGCCGCCGGTATCGGCCGCGAATTCCGCGCACCGGGTGGCCGGGCTGTTCGACTCCTGGCTGGTCCCGGACCCGATTTCGGTCGACGGGCCGATTCTGCTGGTCGACGCCCTCTCCGATACCGGGTGGACGCTCACGGTGGCGGCCCATGCGCTCCGGAACGCCGGTGCACCGGCGGTTCTGCCCTTCGCGCTGGCGACCCAGACGTAATCGGTACCAGGCGGGCGGGTGCATGTGCGAACCCGTCGTTTACCGCTCAATAACTAACAACCTAGCGAATATTTAGCGAACGCGCGTTTCAGACCGGGTTCGGTAGGTCACGATATCCACATGAACTCGAACATGCCCGCAGAACGGCTGCTCAGAGAGGTCACCGCGCGGTATGGCTCGGCCGAGGCGTTCTTCGAGATTTTGCAAAACCAGTGCGTCGACCCGCTCGCCGACACCATCGAGCTACCGCCCATGCCGGAACTGCGCGGAGACAACTGAGCCGCCGCGGTCGGCTACCGGTCACGCCTCACTGGCGCGCATCCGGTAGCCGAAGCGTCGGCGGATCCGGTTCCATTCGCTTGGTATCGCTGAGTCGGTCGTCGGGCAGGATCGGCCGGCGCGGCTCGCGGACGCCCGCGGCGCCGCCACCGGCTTCGCCGGGACCCCGGCCGCCACCGGCGGGGACCCCGCGTCCGAACAAACGACGAATCGCTCGCATCAGCTTGGTCATCATCTCGCCAGTGTGCGCCCCTTCGATCCCGGTTGACACCCGGTGTTCACGACCGGCGAAGCCACGGGTCAGCGGGTTGCGGCGACCAGTTCGACGATCTCGGCGGTGGTGCCGGTTTCGCCGAGGCGCGGGAAGATCTTGGTAATGCTGTGCCGGTGGGCCTCGGCATCGGAATCGGTCATGGCATCGACGGCCAGGGTGACGTGGTAGCCGTGTTCGTGCGCGGCGCGGGCGGTCGATTCGACGCCGATGCTGGTCGCGATCCCGGCCAGCACGATCTGGGTGATGCCGCGGCGGCGCAGTTGCAGGTCCAGGTCGGTGCCGTAGAACGCGCCCCAGTTGCGCTTGATGACGTGGATATCCTCGGGATGGCCGGTGAGATCGTCCACGATCCGGTCCCAGCCCTCCGGCGGATTGCCGCCCGGGAACGGAAATTCATTGCGCCCCTTCACCTGATCGGCGCCATCGGCCGAGAACGAGACCCGCACCAGCACCACCGGCAGACCGTGGGCGCGGAAGGCATGGGCGAGCGCGGCGGAGTTCTCGATGACCGCCGCGGCCGAATGCGGTTGGCGCGGTGCGGCGACGATGCCGTGTTGCAGGTCGATGACGACCAGTGCGGTGCGCTCATCGAGTGTGGTAACCGGCATGATGCGACCTTTCGAGGCGAATTGTCCTGGGATATATGAAGATCAGGTTGCCGCGCGCCCCACGTGCGCGAGTGAGCGATCCGCAAGCGTGACGATCACCAACAGCACCGACACGACGAGCAGCAATACCGCCAACTCGTGCACCCCGGCGCTATCGGCGGCCTGCGGGAAGACGGCCGCATCGGCCGCCGCCGCGATCAACGCACCGAGATACATTCCGGTGCGCAACAATCCGGCCGACGACGCCATTCGCGCCGGATCGGCCTGGTAGTACAGCGCATTCTGATTGGCCAGCCCGTTGAGCCCCTGCGGCAGCCCCATCAGCACGCCGAGTGCCACCAATAGCCAGATTCCGGTGTGCGGACCGAGCAGCAGCAGGCATGCGCATGCGGCGACCTGCAGCAGACCGCCCGCGATGAGCTTGCCGCGCACCTGGCGACGCCGGCCGGTAATGGCGGTAATCACTATGGCGCTCAACGACATCGGCAACAGCACCAGCCCGGCCACGGATGCACTCAGTGACCGCCCCTCCTCCAACCATTGGGTAAAGCCATAGAGGAAGGCATAGGCGGTGACGAAGGCGAGCACCTGACGGCCATAAGTGGCCAGCAGCGGCGCATTACCGCCGAGCACCCGCAGATCGATGAACGGCGCGGCGGCACGCAACTCCCGCAGCACGAATACCAGCCCGACAAGACCGGCGATCACCAGCAGATACCAGTGCGCGAGGGCCGGTTCCATCAGAAACAGCATCGATGAGACCAGCGCACCCGCGAACAACACCATGCCAGCGATATCCACACCGCCGTCCTGCCGCGCCCGCACCGCCGCGGGCAATTCAGCCCTCCTGGGCAGGCGCATCCGCCCGAGCACCAGGCACGCCAGCGATAGCGGCACATTGATGGTGAAGATCAGATGCCAACCGCCCACGCCGATCAGCACCCCACCCAGCGTCGGCCCGACCACCGCCATCACCTGATTGGCGATCGACAATACGGCGAGCACCCCGGCCGGGCTCTGCGCTCCGGTCCGCTCGGATTCACTGCGCAATAGGAACATCGAGGCCGGATAGGCCGCCGAGGTGCCGAATCCGAGCAGCACCCTGGACAGGATCAGCACGCCGAGACCGGGCGCGAGCGCACCGAGCACGCCCGCGATACCGACCAGTGCGGTGCCGATCAGATAGAGGGTGCGTGGCCCATATCGGTCGACGAGCCGTCCGAGCACCGGCTGCCCGACCGCGGTCGCCAGGTAGAGGGCCGAGACCAGCCAGATGGTCTGCGACGGCGGTGCGCCGAACGCCTTCCCGATCGGCACCAGCGCCACCGCGAGCATCGAGGAGTTGATCGGGTTCAGAATCGAGCCGAGGATCATCGGCGCGATCAGCCCGCGATCGAATCTCGTTGTGCCAGTGGACGATCCAGCGTGCTGCTGTTCGACAGCGGTCATGATTGCGCCACATCGTCCAGTAATGCGAGCGCCTCGAGAATGGTGCGCCGTTGCGCCTCCGTACACCGCTGCTGCAGGGTTCGAGCCAGCCACTCCTGGCGCACCTGCCGGTCACCCCGCAGCCGCTCGCGCCCCGCCGCGGTCAACGACAGCAATTGCCTGCGCCCGTCCGCGGGATCCGGGCGGCGTTCGACGAATCCGTACCGATCCAGCGCCGCGACCGTCATGGCCATCGACTGCGGCCGCACGCGTTCGGCCGCGGCCAGATCGCTGGTCGATGCCGCGCCGTCCTTGTCCAAGCGGCTGAGCACGGCCGCCTGCGATGGGGTCAGGTCGTCATCGGCGGCCAGTTCGCGCATGCGCCGTCGCAGCCTGCCGAAGACGACCCGCACCTCGGCAGCGGCCCGAACGGCGGATTCGGAGATCTTCTCGGCCATGCCGACGACTCTAATTTATTCAGTCTCAACTGTACAGTTCCAACTGCCCAGTTCGAGCTGCATATCACGCGGATGCACGCGATCGGACCGTGCAGCCGTTATCGTCGGACAGGTGGCCAGTAAGTCCGCGTCGCCCGCTGTCGAACTCGATATCGGCGACCGCACCGTCCGCATCTCCAACCCGGACCGGATCTACTTCCCGGAGTCCGGCGCGACCAAGCTCGACCTGGTGCAGTACTACCTGAGCGTCGGGGACGGCATCGTCCGCGCGCTGCGGGACCGGCCCTGCATGCTGCACCGCTTTCCGAAGGGACTCGCGGGCGACAAGGTGCATCAGAAGCGGCTGCCAGCGGGCGCGCCGGACTGGATTCCGACGGTGCGGGTCTTCTTCCCGCGCTACGGCAGACATGCGGACGAACTCTGCGTGGACAAGTTGGCCGATGTCATCTGGGCGGTGCAGATGTCGACCGTCGAATTCCATCCCTGGAACTCCCGCCGCGCCGACACCGAGCGACCCGACGAATGGCGGATCGACCTGGATCCGATGCCGGATTGCCCGTGGTCGCGGGTGCGGCGGGTGGCGGGCGTTGCCCATGAGGTGCTCGACGAATTGGGTGCGGTCGGCTGGCCGAAGACCTCCGGCGGCAAGGGCCTGCACATCTACGTCCGCATCGCGCCGGAGTGGGGTTTCACCGAGGTGCGTCGCGCGGCACTGGCCTTCGCGCGCGAGGTCGAGCGGCGCGCGCCCGACGATGTGACCACCACCTGGTGGCGCCGGGACCGCGATCCGAACCTGCTGTTCGTCGACTACAACCAGAACGCCCGCGACCACACCATCGCGGCCGCCTATTCGGTGCGCGGCGTCCCGGAGGCGACGGTATCCACCCCCGTCCGCTGGGACGAGATACCCGATATCGAACCGCAGGATTTCACCATGAAGACCGTCCCCGCGCGCTTCGCCGAATTCGGTGATCTGCACGCGGGCATCGACGACGCGGTATTCCGCATCGACCGACTGCTGGAGTGGGCCGACCGCGACAACGTGACGGTCGACCTCGACGAGCAGGACTGACAACCGACGGTCGGCGCAGCTACCGGTGCTACCGTTCGCTTCGGAGTCAGCCGCTGCTCCCTGGTCTCGCCCGCGATAGGAGGTCGTCCATGAGCCCCGCCGAGGTTCCGGTTCCGATCGCGATCGGCCCGGCCATGCCCGCTCCGACCTTGCTGCGCAAGGCGGTGGTCGAATGCGGCGCGAACGTTGTGGATCTGGCGGAGGCCAGGGCGCTGATCTGGGCCGGCGGTCCCCGCGAATTCCCGGACGAACTGCCCGAGCGCGTCGAATGGGTGCAGCTCCCGGCGGCCGGTGTCGAGGACTGGTTCACCGCGGGCATCTTCGCCCGCCATCCCGACATTCGATTCACCTCCGCCGCAGGCGCTTTCGCCGCCAGCGTGGCCGAACACGCACTGATGCTGCTACTCGCCGGGGTGCGCTATCTGCCCGAACATCTGCACGCCGGGAGTTGGCGGCAGCAGGAATTCTTTCCCCATGTCGACACGCTGCACGGTAAGACCGTGGCGATCGTCGGCGCGGGCGGAATCGGGCGCGCCCTGATCCCCATGCTCATTCCGCTCGGTGTGCACGTCATCGCGGTCAACCGCTCCGGCACACCGGTAACCGGCCCCGGCATCCCCGACACCGTCGAGACGATTCCGGCCGATCAGCTCGCCCGGGTCTGGCCGCGCACCGACCACGTCGTCATTGCCGCCCCGGCCACCCCCGCCACCCGCCATCTGGTCGGCGCCGACGAACTCGCCCGCCTCAAGCCGACATCCTGGATCATCAATGTCGCCCGCGGCAGCCTGATCGACACCGACGCGCTGGTGGCCGCGCTGGCCGCGGGCGCGATCGGCGGTGCGGGCCTCGACGTCACCGATCCGGAGCCGCTGCCCGACGGACATCCGCTCTGGGTGCTGCCGAATGCCATTGTCACCCCGCATGATTCGAATCCCCCGCAACTGCGACTCGCCGCCTTCGCCGACCACGTGAGCGAGAACGTGCTCCGTTTCATCGCTGGCCGAGATCTCCTCGCGCCGATCGACCCACACCGCGGCTACTGATCCCTCGGCCGATGCGGGGCCTGGCCCTGGCGCCATCGTGATCAGCCTGTTTTAAATGTGCCATTGACAACTGGCACATTCATCGATGACGCTGAGGACATGACAAGGTCAACGAGGACCTCGGTCCCCGGCGTTCCGACGGTGCCGTCGGCGCGGTCCAGGCTCGCTGCGACGGCATGCGAGATCGGGCTGCGGCCGCTGAACAATGCGGTACCCATGAACGCACCGGGAGTGTGGTTCGCACGCAAGCTGATCGCGACGATCATGGCCACGGCGGGCCCAGCGCCGCGAGGCACGGCTGTCACCCAGGTCAGATCCGGCACTGTCCGCGGCGAATGGGTCCGTGCCCCCGGTGTGGATTTCGGACAGCGCGCCATCTACTACATCCACGGCAGCGGCTATGTGGTCTGTTCGGCCCGCACCCATCGCGGACTGGCCGCACAGCTCTCGCGCAGGACCGGGCTGCCGGTCTTCCTCACCGACTACCGGCTCGCGCCGGAACATCGGTTTCCGGCCGCCGCCGATGATGTCGAGGCCGGATACCGCTGGCTGCTCGACCGCGGTATCGCGGCACACGATCTGGCGATCGCCTGCGATTCGGCGGGCGGACATCTGGCGCTGGATCTGCTGCTCGAGAACGGACGCCATAACCGGCCGCAACCCGCCGCCGTCGCGATGTTCTCCCCGCTGCTCGATCTGACCCTCGGGCTGGCCGCCGAACAGGAACGGCGGCAACGGGATCCGGTCATCTCGGCCCGCGCGGCCAGCCGACTCCCGCACGCCTACACCCGCGGTCTGCCCGCCGACGCACCGCGCCTGCGGCTGCGCGTGCCACCGGGTATGGCGCTGCCGCCGATGCTCATCCAGGCGGGCGGCGCCGAAATGCTCAGCGCCGATGCCCGACACCTGCACGAGATGGTGCGGGCGGTGGGCGGCACGTGCGAACTCGAGATCTGGCCGGGCCAGGTGCACGTTTTCCAGGCGCTGCCGCTGCTGGTGCCGGAGGCGGACCGGGCATTGCGGCGAGCCGCCGAATTCCTTTGTACCGCACTGATTTCCCATACCGTCACGGAGAAGGTGAGCTGATATGTTCGGATTGGAGAGGCTCATTCCGGTCGGCATCCGGCCGCGCCGCAGTCACGGCGCACGCGCGGTGGTGACCGGCGCTGGCAGTGGCATCGGCCGGGCCTTCGCACTCGAAATCGCCGCCCGCGGGGGGCAGGTGATCTGCGCCGATATCGATGAATCCCGCGCCGACGCGACCGTCGCGCTCATCGAACGCGACCACCCGGGCGCGGCACACGCGTTCCGCTGCGATGTCTCCCGGCGCGAGGACGTGGAAGTGCTCGCGCGCTTCGCCGAATCGCTGTTCGAACGCCCGGTCACGCTGGTGGTCAACAATGCCGGCGTCGGCATCGGCGGAAAGCATGTCGGCGAGATCGGTTTCGACGACTGGGAATGGGCGCTCGGCATCAACCTGTGGGGTGTCGTGCACGGGTGCGAGATCTTCGCACCGCAGCTGCGCGCCGCCCACCACGGTGGGATCATCAATGTCGCCTCGGCGGCCGCCTTCGCCGCCGCGCCCTCGATGGCGGTCTACAACGCGTCCAAGGCGGCGGTGCTGTCGCTGTCGGAGACCATGGCCGCCGAAATGAGCGGCACCGGGGTCGCGGTCACCGTGCTGTGCCCGACCTTCGTCAAGACCAATGTGGCACGCGACGGCCGCATTACCGAACAATCGGCTCGGCTGGCCGACACCCTCATGCGCCTGACCGGCTTCTCCCCCGACCGGGTCGCGCGCACCACCCTCGACGCCCATGACCGCGGCCAGCTGTATGTGCTGCCGCAACTGGACGCCCACCTCATCTGGCGGCTCAAGCGCTACTTCCCCGCCCAGTACACCTATGCCCTCGGCCTCCTGGATCGGCTACTGCCACAGGAGAACCCGACCACGACGGACCGCTCCGCGGTCTCCGATAAGACGGGAGTCTGATCATGGCGAACGCTGCCCCTTCCGAGCGACCCGCAAGAGATCGGTACGGCATGGACTTCGACGATATGCTCCGCAAGATCAAGGATCGGCAGTGGGCGCTGGCCGATATCGACTGGGATGCCCCCGGCGCGGACACGATCTCGCCCGAACTGCACGCCAAACTGAAGCCGTTCATGGCCGATCTGATGTGGATCGAGAATGTCGGCGCGCGCGGTTTCGCCGCCATGGCGAAGAAGGCGCCCACTGAAACGCTGCGCGAGATCTACCGCTACTTCCACGCCGAGGAGCAGAAGCACGCCAATGCCGAACTCGCGCTGATGCGGCGCTGGGGCATGCTCGACGGCGATGAGATTCCGCAGCCGAATGTGAACGTCAAACTGGTCATCGACTTCCTGGACCAGTACTCCGACGATATGTCGCTATCGTTCCTCGGCACGGTGATCCCGATGCTGGAGGTCGCCCTGGACGGCGCGCTGATCAAGTTCATCATGGACGAGATCGAGGATCCGATCTGCCAGGAGGCCTTCAAGAGGATCAATGCCGACGAATCCCGGCATCTGGCCGTGGATTTCGCGGTAATGGATCTGCTGGGACACGCGCAGATGCGCAAACTGCTGATCGATCTGGTCGGCGGCTGGGCCAAGCCCTCGTTCATCATCGGCGTGCTGAGCTATGTGCCGCTGCTGAACAAGATGCGCGACAACATTGTCGAGATGGGCGTCGACGAGGAGAAGCTGTACACCGCGCTCAAGCGCTACGCCAATGTCGGCGAGCGCAGCGAATTCGCGCGCCGGCTGCCGATGTACCAGATCGTGAAGATGCACGGCGGCTGGGTGATCAACCGGGGCCACCCCTATCACCTGCTGGCCGACGCACTGGTGAAGATCACCGCGCGCGTGCCGAAGGCGCTCTTGCGCAAGGACCCCACCTGGTCCAAGGAACTCACCTACGAGCCCGCCGCATGAGGAGCGAACAGATGGATACCGCATCGCGCAGCGATTCGATCGGGGGTGGCGGCCGGACGACGGGTGGGCGCACAGTGGACGTCGCCATTATCGGCGGTGGGTTCGCCGGTATCGGTGCCGCGATTCGCCTGCAGCAAAGGGGAATCGGCGACTTCGCGATCTTCGAACGCGGCACCGCGATCGGCGGAACCTGGCGCGACAACACCTATCCGGGCGCGGCGTGCGACATTCCGTCGCGGCTGTACTCCTACAGTTTCGCGCCGAACCCGAACTGGTCGCACACCTATTCCGGCAGCAGTGAAATCCTCGGCTATATCGAGTCGATGGCCGCGCGATTCGGACTGCACAAGCATTTTCGCTTCGGCCACAATGTCACCGGCATCGTCTTCGACGAGGACGCCGGAGTCTGGGACATCACGATCGAAGGCCGAGCCGAGACCGTTCGCGCGCGGGCCGTGGTGCTGGCCTCGGGACCGCTGGCCAATGCCGGTCTGCCGAATATTCCGGGTATCGAGGACTACCGGGGACACAAGATCCACAGTGCCCGTTGGGATCACGACTATGACTTCACCGGCAAGAAGGTCGCGGTCATCGGCACCGGAGCCAGTGCGGTGCAGATCATTCCGGAACTCGTCGAGCAGGCGGCCGCGGTCAAGGTGTTCCAGCGGACGCCGGGATGGGTGCTGCCCCGGATCAATCGGCGCACCACACCGCTGACCAAACAGCTCTACCGCCGGGTGCCCGCCGCCGCATCGCTGTCGCGCCTGGCCTGGTTCTACGGGCACGAATCGGTGGCGCTCGGCGTGGTCTGGAATACCCCGCTGACCCGGGTGGTCGAACTCGTCGGGCAGGCCCAATTGCGCAGGCAGGTCCGGGATCCGTGGCTACGCCGCCAGCTCACCCCGGACTTCCGCGCCGGATGTAAGCGGCTGCTGATGACCGATGAGTACTATCCGGCGCTGCAACGCGATAACTGCAAGCTGATCACCTGGCCGATCGCCCACATCGCCGAACACGGCATCCGCACCGCAGAAGGTATCGAGCACCAGGCCGATTGCATAGTCTTCGCCACCGGATTCGATGTCTCCAAGACCGGCTCCCCCATTCCGGTCGTCGGCCGGGACGGGCGGGTGCTCGCCGAGGAATGGCGCCACGGCGCCTATGCCTATAAGAGCATCGCGGTATCCGGCTACCCGAATCTGTTCCTCACCTTCGGGCCGAACTCGGGGCCCGGACACAATTCGGCGCTGGTGTACATGCAGGCCCAGATCGACTATCTGGTCCACGCGATCGGCATCATCCTCGACCGGAATCTGCGCATGCTCGATGTGCGCCGAGACCGGCAGGACCGCTACAACGCCGCGATCCAGCGGCGGCTGGGCAGCACCACCTGGAACTCCGGCTGCCGCAGTTGGTATCTCACCGAGGACGGGTTCAACGCGACCATGTATCCGGGTTTCGCCACCCAGTACGTCGGTCAGCTGCGGACGGTGCACCTCGATGACTACCACGTCGTGCCGGTGAGCGCGCGCACGAAACCGCGGATCGCGGCGGTTTCCTAGCGCCGGGCAGCTGGTTGTTCCGAGCGACCGGCAAGCAATCGCCAGCGGTGGCCCTATCGTTAGACTCGGTCGGTTCCAAGACCGTGTCCGGGCCGCCGGTGCAGCGCGGCGCACTCGCTATGGGAGGTGATATCGGTGCCGGAGTACCGGATCGATGATCTCGCCCGCGCCGCGGGCACCACGAGCCGGAATGTGCGCGCCTACCAGGAACGCGGGCTGCTACCGCCGCCGGTCGGCAAGGACGGGCGCGCGAGCATCTACGACGATTCGCATCTGGAGCGGCTGCGGCTCATCGACGCGCTGTTGCAGCGCGGCTTCACCACCGCCCATATCGCCGATTTCATCACCAGCTGGGAGACCGGCAAAGACCTCACCGAGGTGCTCGGCCTACAGCACGCGGTGACAGCCACCTGGGCCAAGGAGGAAACCTTCGAGGTCCCCCGCGAACTCATCGGCACCATTCTCGGCGCCGACACCGATGAACTCGTCGACCGGCTCGCGGAGATGAAACTGGTGCGGATCGACGGCGATACCGTCGCCTTCACCGATACCGCACTGCTCACCTCCTTCGCCGAATTACACGAATACGGCCTGGAACTGCGCACGCTCATCGAGATCTACGCCAAGGTCGCCGATCACATCGATGACATCACCCACATCATGATCACGGCCGCCAAACAGCACATCGTCGACGAACACGGACCCGGCTGGCTGCCGGAGACCAGCAGCGAAATCGCCGACACCACAACGATGCTCAACAAGATGCGTGAACTCGCCGTGGCCTCGGTGCACGCCACCCTGGCCCGATCCCTCGATGTCACGCTGCGCCGCGAGTTGGGCGATTACCTCGCCACCGCCGCGGAGCGCGAGCGTGGGCGCACCGGCTCATTGCCCGACGCGCCCTGACCGCCAGCGAAATGCGCTGGGCCGCATGGGGGATGGCAGCCCGACGAAGTCGGCGCGGCGAGTACGCGCTTGCCGCGATCACGGGCGGTAGGTTTCGAGTGTTCACGCCGCCGATTGCCGCAAGTCGGTGCGGCCGAGCGTTTCGGCCCGACAGGCCCGGTGCTCCGCGCACAGGTAGGCGAATTCGGGCCGGATGAATGCCGGGTCCAGTCGCTGTGCGAACGTCAAGTTTTCGCGACGCCAGCAGTCGCCGCATACCACCGTGTTCATGTGGCACCTCATTCCGCTCACGGGACGTGTGAGCAGGAGTTCCCAATTCCGGCGGAATCAACGCCAGGTGAGCTCATGGCAACACAACCGTTACTTCGAACCGGGGCCCGCCGCATGTCCCCAACTCATCGGACATCCTGGGTAACTACGGTGGTGCGCGTGCCGACCCGCCGCGGCTCGCCGAAGTCGTTCGGAGCTTGCGATGCGCGGAGACTGTATCGACACTGGACCGGTCGATCGGGTTCGCGAGCGCAGGAGGCGTAGGTGGCCGTCACAAGTCTTGGTGCAGCTGTTCGTCGTATCTGGTCCGGTGCCGCGGTTTTCACCGCGGTCGTCGCGGTGGTCGGCGGGTCGTTGCTGACCTCCGGTGCGGCCGTCGGCGCGCCAGGGGATGTCACCACGGCGGTGACACTGTCCGGTCGAGCCGTCACCGGCTGCACGGTCCAGGTGAAGGCAACGGTTTCGGGCAGTTCCGCGCTCGGGCTCGGGTACAACATTCCGCCGGTGGAGTTCTGGGACAACGGGACCTTGCTCGGCAGTGTCCCCCCGACGGTGAACAAGGCCACGCCGACGACCGGCGTCGCGCTCATCGCGCAATTCGATTGGCAGCCCACGACGACCGGTGATCATGTAATGCTCGCGAAGTACGTCGGCGGCAATTACACACCCGAGTCCGAGGGGTCGGTCCTGGTCAGCGTCGGCATCGGGATCGGTCTCGGGTCGGCGTGCCTGCCGATCGGCTGACCGGTGCAGCCGAAATCAGCTGCGGGGATCGAACTTACGTCAGCGTGAAGGCCTGAACTATGAGCACGATGTACGACGTCAGAATGAACAGGACGGCCGGGAGCACCGGATAGTCCGGCCGGGTGCCGCGCAGGAACTTCACCGCGCCCCAGATCGGAAGCAGTAAGAGCACCAAGGGAATCCAGGCGACAACGGCCTGAGCCGATGGATACGTCCACGGTTGGACGAGCGCGATATCGGTGATCGCGGCGACGGCGGCACACAGCAGTCCGAAGGCGGTGCTGCCGATCGGGCCGAGGGCGTTGGAGTAGTAGTGCTCGTCGGGGCGGGGGGGTCGGGAAGTCTTGCGGGCGAATTCGAATTGCAGGAATGCGCCCGCGAAGATCAGCGCGACGGCGGCGGTCTTCCAGGTGGCGCGGACTTCACCGGTATCGGCGGCAGAGAGGATGATGTAGGCGGTGACGAGCAGCTGGACCGGGTAGGTGACGGCCAGGTTCACCAGGATGTCGGTTCGGATGGTGACCGACAGCCGCTCGAGACCCCACAGCACCAGACCATAGGCGAGGACGGCGGCGATCATGAGCGCCGAGATCGCCGACAGCGTGCGGCTGGCGGCTATCGCGCCGATGGCGATGACGGCCATGGCGGCACGGAGTTCGGTGGCGGTGATCGCGCCGGTGACGAGGGGACGATCCGGGTTGTGGACGCGGTCGTAGTCGAGGTCCTTCTGTTCGTCGACCATGCGCAGATACAGCAGAACGAAGGCGACCACGACGATCCGCAATACCGTGGACCCGGTCGGCCGCCAGGCCGAATCCGGTTGCGACACCGTGGCCGCGGTGCCCTCCAGCGCCAGCACCCAGAGCACGCCGTAGAGCACGTAGTGCGGCTTGTACATCACCGCCGTGAAGCGACCGATGCGAACGACCGAGTCCAGGAGACCGGGGCCGGACGCGATGCGAGCGCTCATCCGTTACTCCACCGGTCCCACATCGTCACCTCCGCGGCCGGAGTGCGCCGCAGGCCGGGCCCCCGGGAACCGGGCAGCAGATGCGCGACCGGCAGCATCGCGACCTGGGTGACCTGGTCGAACGGAATCCCGAGCAGATCGGCGATCTCCCGCTCGTAGGCCAGATGCGCGGTCGTCATGGTCGACCCGAGCCCGCGTTCGTGCAGGGCGAGCATGAAATTCCACACCGCCGGGTAGATCGAGCCGTAGAAGCTGGCGAGCAGCAGCGGGGACGCGTTCGCGGGCGGCCGCCCCAGCGAGCACACCATGACCAGAGCGGGCACCTCGTGCAGGTGCGCGGCGAGGTGCTGGCCGGAGGCCAGATCGCCGAGCTGGTCGGGGCGGGGGGTGCGTGCGGAAAGGTAAGCGGCGAAACCCTTTCGGTAGTAATCGCCGATCTGCTGTTTGATCGCCGGATCCTCGACCACGAGGAAGCGCCACGGCTGACGGTTGGTGCCGCTCGGGGCCTGCACCGCGATATCGAGGCAGTCCAGCAGATCCTGGCGCGCGACCGGTCGAGTGAGATCGAGACGGCGGCGGAAGGCGCGGGTGCTGGTCAGCAGGTCGGTGCCCTTGAAATCCTCGGCCATCAGACTCCTTCGATATCGGCCTCGGAAACCAGTGCGTCCTCGGCGAATTCGAGATCGATCTGGGCGGCGACGGCATCGGCCTGGTGGATCTCGCAGTGGATCACGATATTGCCCGCACCTTGATCGGTGATCTCCGCGGTGCATTCAGCGGGCAGATCCAATTCGACGAATCGGTCGAAAGCGCTTGCCACACATTCGAGTTGGGGAAGATCACGCACGAGCATCGACAAGGCGGTCTGACGGCAGGCCTCGATGAGCAGGCTGCCGGGCACATGGTCGAGCTGGTGGTCGAACAGGAAGGGATGGCCGAGGTCGGGAACGAGCGTCGCCCGCGCGACCGTGCCGGTGCGCACCGGCGGGCTGATCACCACATTGCGCCAGTTCTCCCGGCCCACCGCAGCAGGTGCGGCCCGTTCGGTGAGCGCCGAGGCACCGTGAAATGGTCCGAGCCCCAGGCTTTCCCGGAATCCACTGCGCAGTGCCGACCACTGCCGTGGCGTCACCCAGGAGAAGGATCCGTCGACCGTCAGCATCGGCTCGCCATCGGATTCGATTTCGAGCACCATATCGAGACCTTGCAGCACGCCGCCGCGCTGGTGTCGCTGCGGAACTCGCACCCGCATGACCAGATCCGCTGGCGCGGTACGGACCTCCCAGGCCGTGGTGTCGGAGCCGGTACCGTTGAAAGTGCGCACCACGAAGCCCATTTCGGGCGGCACCTCATAGAACTCGTGCGTCAATGCGATGGCGGCCTGTCGCGCCGCCTCCATGACCACCAGTGGATCGTGGCGCACCGCGAGCGAGCCGGCGTGGTCGCCGTAATAGGCGTGCATCCTGGGTAGTTGGGCCCCGGCGACGAAGGTGTGTTCGCCCACGGCGTCCAGCGAGGTGACGAACACCTCCGAGACCGCGCACCGGTGCGCGAGTTCCCGGGATATCGTGCGGATATGGCTTGCCGTCTGTACGGCGGCCGTTTCTGTGGTCACGGTCGACCCTCCAACCATTCCTCGGCCGACACCGGCCGTAACATCTGCGGCTCGGTGCCGGTCCGCATGGGAAGTACATAGGATCCGAGCACGATCGCCGACCAGGGATCCAGATCGCGGCCGTCGGCCCAGGCCTGATACAGCAACTGTGCGCAATCTGCATCCGAGGTCGGATCGAAGCCGGGTGGGACCGTCCGGCCGTCCCGTTCGAGATCGCGCAGCACCCGGTCGAGCGCATCCGCCCGCTCGAAGCTGCGTGCCGGTGTGCGCGCGTACAGGTCCTGTGCGATCGTGGTCGCCTCCGCCGAGCGGTCCTCGCCCGCGCACGCCTGCGCGATCACCCCGGCTCGGCTCCACTCGTCCAGGTAGATGGCGAGTTCGCGCAGGACATCTGCGGGATCGTCGGGTGAATGCACCAGATTCAGCAGGTAGTTGTGGCGGCCGAGCAGATATCGCAGCTCGCCCGGTCGGCGCTTGCGGGGATCGGTGGCGCCCTTCGCCTCGGTGAGCCGCACCGGAACCGGCAAAGCGCCGTCGGCTCCGTGCACCACGAGCACCAGCACGTCCGAGATACCGACCAGCAGATCCGCGAGGCGTCGGCGTTCGGGGGAGGCGATATTCCAGGCGAAGTACCACAGCGCGCGCGCCAGATGCCGGTCCACCGGAATGCGGCAGGTACCGACAGCGCGAAATCCGTTGTCGGCCAGCCAGTTCAGTGTCGGCTCGACGGAACGCGCGACAATCGCGTCCGGCTTGAGCAGCAGCAGCGAATGTTCCCTGGCGAATTTGGCCGCGTCGACGCCGAGCCGGTCGAGCTGGTCGACCGTTTCCTGGACGTAGGTGTCGGCGACGTAGGCCTCGACCTTCTCCGGCGACGGCGTCAGCGTGCTCAGCAGCTGCCGCAGCGGCTCGGGGGTGACGGCACTCATTGCGCGGCTCCATCGAAGTCGTTGCTGGCCAAGATATCCTCGATCGAAGGCAGCGGTATTCCCAGATAACCGGATTCCAGGCAATAGTCCAACAGCAGCCGCAGATACTCCTTACCCGTCGCTGGGGACAACTTGCCGAGCAACACGTCGGCGTGGGTGGTGTCGAAGACCAGCCGCCGCCGGAAGTAGCTGGTGTAGAGCGCGCCGATCCGGCGGTAGTACTCCCGCTCGATCGGCTCGAGGTCGTCCTCGGAGAAGGTTGCCTCCGGCACGAAGGTGGCGACCTCGAACGACGGGTATTCGGCGAGTACATCGGACACCTCGCGCAGCGACAGGCTGTCGCGGCCGAGGGCGTGCAGCGTGCGGTTGCACGCGGAGTCGAAATCCAGTACGGCAGCGGCGATCACATCGGCGACATGATCGACCGGCGCCAGCGACAGCGTCGCATCGTAGCGGCCGGGTAGCGAACGGAGCTTGCCCTCGACCATGAGTTTCACGACGGTGTAGAGGTTCTTGTACTCCCGGATCACGCCGGTATCGCTGGCTCCGGTCACAATGCCCGGGCGCACGATCACCCACTGCAGACCCGCCGCGCCCGCCGCCCGTACCAGCTGTTCGGCGCGAAACTTGCTGTCCTCGTAGCCATTTCCGAAGCTCTGGCCCGCATCGAGGTCATCCTCGGAAATGGTGCCGCCGCGCATACCGCAGACATAGGCGGTGCTCACGTGCACCAGCGGCACATCCCATTGGCGGGCGAGCGCGATGGCGTTCGCGGTGCCACGCACATTGAGGTCCTCGTAATCGGCCGCCGACGCGTCGAATGCCGTTGTCGCCGCGCAGTGCACGATCATGCCGACCCGTTCGGCCAGATCCGCGGCGACACTTTCGGCCAGGCCGAAACCGGGCATCCGGACATCACCCGCGACCGCCGTCCCGGCCTCGATGAGCGTGCCGTCATTGCGCACAATGGTCGAATTGCTGTGCAGCACAGCGGCAACCGGCCGACTCGCGGCCGCCAGCCGGGCCACCACCTCCGCGCCGACCAGACCCGCCGCGCCGGTGACCAGAACGGTATCGCCGAGGCTCACCCGTTCACCTCGCCAACCTGCTCGGCCGCCGCCAAGGTGCCGGATACCAGGGCGATCACCGCATCGACTCGACGGACTCCGACCAGCTCCTCCGGCCGGTAGCGCGGCAGCGCAAACGCCCGCTCCAGCACGACCGTGAGCTCCATCAGACGCAGCGAATCGAAGCCGAGGTCTTCCACGAGGCGGTGCTCGTCGGACAGCTCGGCCGGTGGTTGCGGGGCCATGGCCAGGACAAGTCTGCGTACCTTGTCGGCGAGTTCGTCCGTCACCTGGGTACCGCCCCCGATCGAATCGCTGCGCGATGCTGCCGTCATGCCGGCTCTCCTTCCCGGAGATGAGGTTGTTGGCCACCGGAGGTCAGCAGATCGCGGGCCTCGTCGAGGGGCAGGTCGGTATTCAGGTAGCCAGCGATGCGCAGCCAGTCATAGCCGATCGCCAGGGTGCGCCGCCATTGCTCACGCGAATCGAAGGAGGCCGGGAATTGCGCTGTCGCATCGGAACCCGCGGCCACCGACCGAACCAGGGCGACGAAATCATCGAGTACCGCCAGCCCGGCAATGGTATCGCCGCCGCTGCGGATCATCTCCGAGAAGCGCACCCGCCGTGCCGATTCCAGCTGCGCCAGCAGCTCATCGCGGCGCACGGCGTGCACCGGCAACAGCCGCCGCACCGTCGACGCGGGTGCGACATCGGCGGGCAGCGGGTGAATCCCGAATGCGGACAACAGCACACGCACCGCCATCGCGATCAGCCGATGGGCGGCAATATCGGCGACCGCCCCCTGAGAGTTCTTGACCGCACCCGCCAGATCCTCCCTGGCATTCTCCAGGACGATATTGGACCACACCAGATTCAGCGCGCATTCGGTGAATCTGATCGCGGGCAGCGGCGATAGCGTCGCGATCACATCGTCGCGGGTCGCGCCGGTCAGGCCGAGCGCTGGCGCGGCCGAACCCGGCACCGGCGTATACGGCTTGACCGACTTGCACATGGCCAGTGCTGGTTCGACAAGTTCGCCACCGCGCCACTGCAATCCGACCAGACCGAGACTGAGAAATTCGGTCAGATCCGCGGCGATATCGTGCTCGGCACGAGCCAGCACATCGCGCAGTGAGTGCCGGAACACCACCGAGCGCCAGGCGCGGGCAGCGGAGTCCGAGAGCGCGAAGACATCCCGGTCGTCACGGATCACATGCACCCGACCGCCGATCGTCCAGGTTGTCACCCGGGGTGTTCGTGCGAACAGGAGCTGATGCGGATCGTCTGCGACCTCGGATATGCCGAGCGCGGCGGCCAGCTCCCAAACTTGTTCCCACACCACATTTTCAGCAGGGAAGCCGAGGTCGCGGTAGCGATCGATCAGCTCGTGGTCGCCGATGCGGTCGAGTTGGTGCGGCAGCCATTTGGTCTCCAGATAGCTTTCACCCCGGCGGGCCGCCCAGCCCTTCATGGCCTGCAGCAGTCCGTCGCGCGCCCACTCCCCGGCCTCGTCCTCGGCTCGCAATGCCCGCAATGCGACCGCGTAGCGCAGCGCCTGCGTTGCGCGCCGGGTCCACCAGTCCGCGATCAATGCGGCGAAGTTCGAATGCGGAAGCAGCGCACGCAGTTCCGCGATATCGGGCGTGCCGGGCTTGACCAGGGTCGCGCGCAGGAAGCGCTGACACCGGTTGAGCAGATCCTCGTCGAGCCGGTCCGGATCACCCGCCTGTGTCAGCTGATCACGCAGCTGCGCCTCGGACCGGGTCCGCACTTCCACCCGGCGACCGTCGATGAACAACACCGTCGGCAGGGTCGGCAGTTCTTCATCACCCGGTGCGACGACCAGGAAGTCGACATCGGATCCGGCATTGCCGAATCCCTCCGCCAGCGACCCTTCGAATAGAACGGCCGAATCGCTCGGCACCAAAACGCTTTCCAGCGCACGATCGAGTAGCTGCCGCACCCGCTCGGCGGGCAGGGCGGGCTCGGGAACGGCCTCGTCGGTACCGGCCCGATCGGCGCGCGGTTCCGATTCCGCGGCACCATCGGCCGCGTGCACCACCGCGCCTGCCAGCGCACCGTCGACGAACAGCTGCCACATGTGCCGACGCCGCGGCTTACCACTGGATGTGCGGCGAATGATGCCGCGCGGTCCGGTCACGATGGTCACCGTCTGCGCGGGCCCGAGTTCACCGCGAATGATCCTGCGCGCCTCCGCAATCCAGTCACCGGGTGCCGATTCGGCGAACAATGCAATGCCCTGGGCACCGGCCTCGCTGATCGCGACGGCCGCGAGTTTGCCCTTGGTGATCCCGGTTTCCTGAGCGACCCGGGATTCGATGTCCTCCATGAACACCGACCGCCCGCGCACCTTCAGGCTCGAACCCATCCGGCCGAGTACGAACACCTCACCGTTGTGCAGGAATCCGGCATCACCGGTGAACAGCACGCTTTCGACGATCCGCGTCGACGAACCACCGGTCGGCTCGCCGGAGTAGCCAAGTGCGACCGAATCGCCGACCACGATCATCTCGCCGAGGGTGCCGTCCGGTAGCTCCCGGCCGTCTTCATCCACCACCCGCACCGTCGATTCGGGCGTCGAATACCCGAGTCCGGTGATCCAGCCGGAGCCCTCGACGCGGTGGGTATCGTCGAGCAAATCTTCGGCCAGAATCGCAATCGGCTCGCCGAAGCGCAGATTCGGATTGTCCAGCCGCAAAGCGGTGATGGGGCGGTTGCGCGCGGAGGAGGTCACCATCAGCGTCGCCTCGGCCAAACCGTAGGCGAGGGTGTATGCGTTGGTCGAAAAGCCGCGGCTGCGAGTGAGATTCGCAAACGACTGGAGATCGGCCACCTCGACCGGCTCGGAACCGACGGCCAGCGTGCGCCATCCGGACAGATCCAGGTCCGCGATCTCCTCCGCCGCGACCCGATGCGCCACATAGCCGAGTGCGAAGGACGGCGACGGGGTGTGCTGGGCATGGGTCATGGCCCGCAGCCAGCGCGCGGGGTCACGGACGAACTGGTCCGGGCGCATCAGATACAGATCGCCCTGATTGGTCACGGTGGTGAGGAATGCGCCCACCAGACCCATATCGTGATAGAGCGGCAGCCAGGAGACCATGGTCTCGCCGGGCCGCCAGTCGATCAGCGTCGAGATCATCGCGATGTTATTGGCCAGGTTGTGCCAGCTGACCCGCACCCCGCGCGGTGTACCGGTGGATCCCGAGGTGAACTGCAGCAGCGCGCATTCGTCCGGCTCCCCGAATTCACGAACCTCGGGCGCCGGACCCAATTTCGCGGCATCGATCACCAGCGGCTCATCGGTGCGGCCCGCCGCGACCGCGGCCCTGCGCACCAAATCCTCGAATTCGGTCGAGGTCACCACCAGTCGCGGCCGGGCCTGCTCCAGAATGGCCGCGATATGGGCGATGATCTGGTCGAGGTCGCCGAACATCGGCGGCGCGACCGGCGTGAACACCCCGCCGCACGCCCACACGGCGTAGAACGCTGCGGCACAGGGGAATCCGGTCGGCATGATGACGCACGCACCGTCGCCGCTGCCCATACCGTGCGCGCGCATGCTCGCCGCGATGGACCAGGACAGCTCGGCGAGATCGGCATAGCTGCGGTAGTCCCAGCCGTCGGACTCATCGGCCAGATAGATCCCGGTGTCCCGCGCCGGGTCTGCGAGCCAATTGCGAACTGCGGCAACGTTTTCGTCAGGTTTCATTGCGCAGATCTCCTTCGGACAGCACCGTCACTGTCCCGTTTGTACCATCGACCCGAATTCGCATACCGGGCCGTATCTTTTTGGTCAGATCCTTGACCTGAACCACCGTCGGCACGCCCAGCTCCCGCGCCACGATCGCGACATGGGTCAGCGGGCTGCCGCGCTCGATGACCAGCGCCGATGCCGAGGGCAGCGCGGCCACCCAGCCGGGATCGGTTCGGTATGCCACCAGAATGCCGCCCGCGACGTCGCGCGGCTCGTCGACGACCACCGCATTGCCCTCGACGAGCCCGGATGCCGATGGCGTACCGGGCAGCACGGTGCCGACGGTCGCGGCCGGAGTGTCGGCGACCGGCACCCAGCCCTGGCGCGCGAGTTCGGCGCGCCCGAAGGTCGCGCCGGTGGTGACGAAGCGGGCCGGGGCCACCAACTCGGCGTCCCTGGCGCGCTGGGCTTTCCGTGCGGCGACCAGCTCGCGCAGACCGGCGGTATCGGCGCCCTCGTAGCAGCCGCGCAACTCCTGGACGGTCAGCGCGAAGACGTCGCCGAATTCATCGATGACGCCGCGGGCGACCAAATCTCGGCCCATCACCCGGATCATCCGCTTGACCATCCCGAAGGCCCTGGTGCGGCAGAACCGCAGCCGCTCGCGATGGGCGGCGCTGCGATTCACCTTGCCGCGCAGGCGTTCATAGATCCGGCGCCGGAAGCCGCGCAGATTGGCATCGAGGTATTCGTCGGCCTCGGCACTGCGGCTGTGCTGCGCGGCCTCGCCGACCCGGCCGATCGCACTGCGCAGCATGATGAACAGGCTCGCGGGATCCTCACGCAGATCCGGTGTTTCGAGTTTGAGCTCGTCCAGGCTGCGATAGCCGTAGCGGTCGATATAGGCCTCGACCCGGCCGCGCAGTTCGGCGTGATCACCCAGCGCATCGTAAATCTGTTCCGGCGGAGTCGAATTGATCAATGACACCAGCTCGGGATCGGTGCGGACGAACTGCGCCAGCTCGGTCATGGCGCGGGCCGGTTCGGCGGATTCGACATCCGCGCCGGGGCCGACCACGGCGTAGAGGAACCATTCCGGCGCCTTCGGCAGCAGCAGCTTGGTCAGCAGGTACATCAGACCGGTGCAGGTCAGCAGGATGGCGTCGAGGACCATCAGCGGGCCCCAGCGTTCGACCAGGTCGCGGTCGACCTTGCGATAGGCGACATAGGCCTGTTCACCGGTCAGCGTCGAATAGTCGAGTGCATCGTATTCGTCATAGACGCGGTAGAACTCGGCCATGAAGCGCTCGACCATATCGTCGATGCCGAACAGCCGCCGCACATAGGTGACCGTGGTGACCCCGCGCGAGCGCAGTCGCGCCAGCGGCGTGCGGAAGGTGTACGGGCGCAGGGTCTTCGCGATCTCATCGGGCAGCGGTTCATCGACGCCCAGCGCCGCCTCGAGCACCTTTCGGTTCAGCGGATATCCGGGCGCGATGCCGACCATCCGGTACCAGTGCAGCAGGTTGTAGTAGACCCGGCCATGAAAGTAGCCGAGCAGCACCGGAGTCCAGCGATCGGTCTGGCGCAGTTGTTCGGCCGGCACCCGCAGCGATTTCGCGTAGCCGTGATACACCCGGCCATAGATATCGGCGGCCGTCGTATAGGTCAGCGGGGAGGTTATGCCGCTGAAACTCTCGATGATATTGGAGTTGTCCCAGATTCGCTGTTCATCGTCGGCGACGACCTCACCTGCGCCGCGCAGCACCGCGCCACGCGCCGCACCCTCGCCGACCGCGGTGGTGATCGGCCGTGACTGCAGCAGCCAGAGCCCGTCGACATCGATGGCCCACTCGATGTCCTGTGGCGCACCGATATCGGCCTCCAGCTTGCGTCCCCACTCCACCAGCTCGGCCAGTTCGGCATCGGCGAGCACGGTGCGCTCGCGCTGCTGCTGCTCGACCTCCAACACCGCGTAGCCCTGCTCCCCGACCGGTGCGTAGGTCCGATCCTTGTCCCCCACAGTCGTTTCCAGCACCGTGCCGGTGGATTTGTCGACCACCACCGAGTCGGCGTCCACCGCACCGGACACCAGCCCTTCACCGAGGCCATACACCACGCTGACCACCAATTCGTCGGTGGCGCCGGTGATCGGGTTCGCGGTGAACATCACGCCGCTGGCGCGCGCGGCGATAAGGCGTTGCAGGACAACGGCTATGGCCGCAGCACGCGGCTGTCCGTGCGCGAAGGCGTAGCGGATTGATCTGTCCGAGAACGCCGATGCCCAGCAGTCGCGCACCCGGCCCGCGACCGCGTCGACACCGTTGACGTTGAGGAACGAATCGAATTGGCCCGCATAGGAATGACCGCGACCGTCCTCGACGAGCGCCGAGGATCGCACCGCGATCGCACTGGCGCCGAGGCGGTCGTAGGCGTCGCCGATCAACTCGAGGACCGTCGGCGGCAGCGGCGCGGCGACGATCGCGGCGCGTAGTTCCGCACCGGCGGCGAGCGCCGTCGCCAAGTCATCCGATGATGTGACTTTCACCACAAGGGCGGCCAGATCGACGTCCGTGTCCGCTTCGATAAGGAACCGGTCGAACACGTCGGTGCCGAGCACTGCCCAGTCCGGGACGCGGAAGCCACCATTGTGCAAGGTGTACAACCCACGCGCTTTACCCCCGGCCAGCGCGGCAAATGTCGCTGGGTCGGTCCACGGTCCAAGAACCTGCAAGTCATCACTCCCATCACCCCCGTTCACCCCGGCGGAGCAGGCGCTCCGGCACAACATGGCAGAGCGAACCGAGGGGTTGTTTGGATATATCCGAGATTTCAATCTCACGTTAGCCCGCAATCCTGTGGTACTGCTTCCCAAAAGACGTTGGTTCGAATGCCTCGAGCCACCGCTAAGCTGATCCCTCGAGCGACCTGCACGCGGTCGCTGGCGGGCGGCGTGACGTTCGCGGGTTGTGAGGAGTGATTCGGCGTGAGTTGGACCTTCACCCCGGACGAGTTCGCCCATATCTGGCGCGAAACCGAATTGGATCGTCACCCGTATCCGCTGCGCATCCTGGAGACGCCGCGCACCGAGACCGACGCCGACAAGTTGCGCGCACAGCTGAACGAGCGGCTACCACCGCGCAGCGATCCCGACCTATCCGCGTGCCTGCGGATCATGGCGAATCCGCAGACCCGGATCGTGGCGATCGGCGGCGGACATGGTCCCGGCACCGAGCTCCGGATGCTGGCGTGCGCCATCTACGACCGCGCCGTACTCGCCGTGCAGGAGCCCGGATCCGGCCCGGATTTCGGTGGGCGCGTGCGTCTTTCGATCGGTCTCAGTGCCAAGCTCGGCGCTCGGATCGCGGCGTTGCTGCCCGCAGTCCCAGCCGGTCACGAACCGCCGCGGGCCGCCTCTGCCGAGGCGATCCGCGACGAAGAGGTCGTTGTCGTCGCGCAGCGTTCGGTGCCATCGATCCGGCGGCTGCTGCTGAAGCCGCATACCGCCGAGGGACATATCCGGATCGAGGGTCGACTGGACCATCCGAGTCCGCAGCCGCCGATCCACTACACCTGGATCGACGTCAAGGGCGACGGACGCTATCTGATCAAGGCGGGCGATACCGTGCACATCGTGCCCGCCTCGGCCGAACAGCTCGCGACGCAGCTGCAGAAACGCATTCCCGCGCAGGCCCGATAAACCGTCACCGACCGGAACAATTTCAACCGGACGCATAGCCAACGGTTAGTCTGAGGCGGACCGACCGATCCCCGGGGGTGTGCATGACGATCGAGAGCAGCCGAGCCGATATTGCCCGCTTCAAACAGGAGGCACAGGCGGGCACCGTCAAATTCGATCCGGACGCGGCGCGGCGTTGCGCCGAAATGTACGACCACCAGGCCGACCGGCTCAGCTATCTACGACAGCGCCTCGAATCCGCCGGTGAGCTGGCCGGATTCGGCGGATTCATCTCCGCACAGCAGTTGCAGGCCGGATTCGCACACAAGGCCCGCGACGCCGCCACGCTGCTCGACCACTACATCGAGGCCGCCTACCGAATGAAGGAGGCGTTCCTGATCAGCGGCGGCCTGTTCGAGGAGGCCGACGCCGCGAACGCCGCCGCGCTGCGGGCGATCGAATCGCGGGTGCCGCGATGAACGGCGCATCGCTCAGCGATTCCATTGGGGTCGGACGACCGGGAATACCGCATCGCGTCGTGCTTCCGTGGAGGGTGCGGCAGATGACGGGGAATACCGCATCACCCAACGAATCCGTCGACGGTCGCGGTCAAGCAACAGCGAACACCACATCGCCCAACGAATCCGTCGGAGGTGGGTCAGATGACGGGGAATAGCGCATCGCGCAACGATTCCGTCGGGGGTGGCGGTCGGGCGACGGGTGGGAATGATCCCGACTACATCAGCTCGATGGAGCACTTCGAGTCGATGAAGCACGAGGAGATCTACGCCAAGACCCAGCAGATCGATGCGGCCCAGATCCTCAATGCCTCGGTCACCTGGCTGGAAGTTGCTGGGACGCTTGCCAGTTCGTTCCCGCTGACTCGGGCCAGCTCGGATCGGGTGATGAATACGATGGCCTGGGAGGGCGCGGCGGCCGAGGCCGCCTATGCCAGCGCCCGCAGCTACGCCGATTCGGTCGATGAACTCGCCGCGATCATGGGCCAGGTCGGCACCCGTCTCGGCGCCGTGGCCGCGGCCGCCGAGGCCGTGAAGATAGCCGTTGTGCCACCGGGCAATTCGGGCCCGATCGGCACCATCGCGCGCCTGCTCGAGGCCGCCAATGTGATCAATGCGCAGATGGCGGATGAGGCACTGCGCCAAGAGGCCGTCCTCGCCATGAACATGATCTACAAACCGGCCTACCAAATGGCAGGCACCGCAATCCCAGCCCTGCCCGCCCCACCCGCGCTCCCTGGCACACCGGGCCCGGCACCGTCGGTACCCCGGCACTCGCAGCCGTACGCCGTGCCCGACGATCAAGCCCCCGCACCGACACCACAGCCGACCCCACCCGGCATACAGATCCCCGAACCGCCACCGTCGACACCGGAATCCCAACCGCCACAACCCACCCCGGCGCCCACACCGTCCACACCGGAATCGGAAGCACCACAACCGACTCCGGCCCCCAGCACCCCGGCGCCAACCACGCCCACACCGGAATCCCAAGCACCACAACCGACTCCGGCACCAACCACTCCACAGCCCGCCCCAGACCCACAGCCAACACCGCCCACACCGGAATCCCAAGCACCACAACCGACTCCGGCACCAACGACCCCACAGCCCGCCCCAGACCCACAGCCAACACCGGAATCCCAAGCACCACAGCCCACTCCGGCACCAACGACCCCACAGCCAGCTCCGTCTCCCGAGCCGACACCAATCCCCGCACCGCAAACCTCAACGCCGGAACCAGCGCCCCAGCAGGCCCCTCCACCCCCTCCGCAACCGAGCCCGGAACCAACACCACCACCGACCAGCCAGCACACGCCCGCACCACCACCCCAGCAGGCACCGCCCACACCGCCACCACAAGCGCCAGCACCCCCGGTTCCCGCACCGCTCCCCGACCCGGGCGGCCAACCCGGCATCACCGGCCCCATCCCCGAAGACTCCGGCCAGTCCCAACCCCCATCCACCACCAATCAACCCGGCGTCATCCCAACCCCTGACGGCACCCGCTAACCCAGCCTCACACTGATCCCGTGGCGGACCGGTCGGCCGTCGAATCGGTATGCGCGAGAACCCCGCTCGACACCACAGGCGTCGACGCCTGCTACAGGGTGCTGAGCGCGGTCGAGAGTGCCTGTACGGGTGGCTATCCCGGCGGTAAGGCTCGTGTCGTGCCGGCACTCCGACTGCTCAGGCGGGGACCGGCTGTGGGTTGACACAGTCGAAAGGCGGATAACTTTCGCTGCCCATTCGTTCGGCGGTGTCGATGTAGTCGGCGAGGATGTCGCGGGATCGAGCGAGCGTGGCCATCTGATCATCGAGTCGCTGTAGCCGTGACCGCATTGCGGCCAGCAACTCGGGGCACCCGGGCAACTGCGGGTCCTCCCCGACTGCGCAGGGCAGTAAGTACGCGATGTCCTCGGAGGATAGACCGGCACCGAGCAGGTGCCGGATCTGCTTCACCCGCAGCATGGCGTTCTCGTCGTACTCGCGGTAACCGTTCGCGCCGCGGTCTGCCTCCAACAGGCCTTGGGCCTCGTAGTAGCGCAACTGATGGGCGTTGACGCCCGTCCGACGACTCAGTTCCCCGATCCGCATCAAAACCTCACTTGACCTTCACACCGGTATCAACGTTGACGATGCTGCCATGAACAAAACCGAAACACCCGTGACAGTCATCGGACTCGGACTGATGGGCCAGGCACTCGCCCGCACGTTCCTGAAAGCCGGGCATCCCACAACTGTGTGGAACCGCACGACCTCCAAGGCCGACCAGTTGGTGGCCGAGGGTGCACAGCTAGCGCCGACGGTGGGCGCCGCAGTCGAGGCAGGGGCTTTGACGATCATCTGCGTCACCGACTACCAGGCCATGCACGAGTTGTTCGGTGCGAGCGATATCAAGCTGGACGGCACAATGTTGGTCAACCTGACCTCGGGCTCCTCGGCTCAGGCTCGGGATGCCGCCCTGTGGGCCGAGCAGCGCGGCGCCCGCTATCTGGACGGCGCGATTATGGCTGTCCCGTCGGCGATCGGGACCGTCGAGGCGGTGATTCTGCACAGTGGGCTGCAGTCGGATTTCGCGGCATACGAATCAACACTCGGCGCGCTCGGCACCGTCACCTACCTCGGTGCTGATCATGGGCTGGCGTCCCTGTACGACGTAGCCGGCCTCGCCATGATGTGGAGCGTCCTGAACGCTTGGCTCCAGGGCACCGCCCTACTCCGGACAGCTGGTGTCGAAGCAGCAACGTATGCGCCGTTCGCACAGCAGATCGCGACCGGCGTGGCCGAATGGCTGCCCGGGTATGCCGCGCAGATCGACAGCGGCGCTTTCCCTGCCGAGGCGTCGGCCCTGGAGACCGACGCGCGGGCGATGGTACATCTGATCGAAGAGAGCGAAGCGGTAGGTGTCAACGCCGAGCTGCCGAAGTTGTTCAAGGCGATGGCCGACCGCTCGATCGCCGCGGGACACGGTGGGGAGCAGTATCCCGTGCTGATCGAAGAGTTCGGCAAACCCAGCAACGACTGACGGATCGGATCCCGTTACAGCACTGCGGGCGGACAGCTTGCCGACCGGCAGCGATACGGTGGCGGGCCCGGGTATCCGGATTTCGCACAAGGGACGCCCGGGGTGCGACCGGATCGGCCGCACCCCGGTGGAATGGCGTCAGGCCTGGGCGTACTCGGCTGCGACGTCGAGGATCCAGGTGATGCCGAAGCGATCGCGCAGCATCCCGAACCCGGGCGCCCACTGCGCCGGGCCGAATTCCTCGATGACGCTTGCCCCGTCCGCGAGGCGTTCCCACAGCGCGCCGACCTCCTCGACGGTGTCGCCGCGGACGGAGAGGAAGAACGGTTCTGTGGTGCGGGTGGTGCCGTTCTCGCGGCGGGTGGTGGGCGCGCCCTGGGCGACCGGTGCGTCCGCACCGGGCACGTCGTAGGCCATGACCCGGAAGCCGTTGTCGGCGATGACCTGGCCGAACACCACCTTGGTTGCGTCGGGCAACTCGGCGGGCATCCCGAAGTCGCCGTAGCTGGCGATGGTGGTCTGCCCGCCGAACACCGACTGGTAGAACTCCAGGGCCGCACGGGCCTGACCGTGGAAGTTCAAGTGGGCGACAGCGTTTACCGACATGGTGATCGGGTCCCTTCGGAGGTGATTTCGCCGCCGGAGGGTTCCGGCGACAACGCCACCCTGTCAGCAGTACCGGTCAGAGAACGTCCGCTATTTATGGCAGCCTGGTCACCATGCCGACCGCTTCTTCGAAGGTGACCTCCCGCCGCCTGCTCTCGCTGCTGTCGTTGCTGCAGGTCCGCCGTGACTGGCCGGGAATGCTGCTCGCCCAGCGGCTGGCGGTGAGCGAACGCACGGTTCGCCGCGACGTCGATCGGCTGCGCGAGCTCGGTTACCCCGTCCAGGCGGTCAAGGGACCCGAGGGTGGTTATCGGCTCGAGGCGGGCAGCGAGCTGCCCCCGCTGCTGTTCGACGACGAACAGGCGGTCGCGCTTGCGGTGGCGTTGCGGATCGCGGTCGGGACGGGAGCGGGTATCGAAGAGGCCGCCGCGCGCGCTTTGGCGACTGTGCGGCAAGTCCTGCCGTCCCGCCTCCGGCAGCGCGTCGACGCCCTCGACGTGACCGCGGTCGAATCGGCCGGACCCGACGCCGATCCCCAGGCCGACACCGCCGTTCTGCTGGCGCTGAGCGCCGCCGTCCGGTCCGCGCAGGAGGTGCGGTTCGACTACCGGTCGGCGGCAGGGCCGCAGGATCCCGAGTTGCGGCCGGCGCGGCGGGTGCAGCCGCACCACCTCGTGGTCCGGGGTGGACGCTGGTACCTGATCGGATGGGATCCCGAGCGGCAGGATTGGCGGATTTATCGGGCCGATCGGATGGCGCTGCGCGTCCCCAACGGGCCGCGCTTCACCCCCCGGCAAGTGCCGGGTGGCGACGTCGCCGCATTCCTGTCCGCCCGGTTCAAAGGCTCCCACAGCGCGAACATCTGGCCCTGTCGCGGCGAGGTGGTCCTCGACCTCCCTGCCGCACAGGTGGCCCCGTTCGCCGGCGACGGAATCGTCGAGGAACTCGGCCCCGCCCGCACCAGAATGCTGACCGGTTCCTGGTCCTGGGCCGCACTCGCCGCGACGCTGGCGCGTTTCGACACCGAGATCGAGGTCATCGGCCCGGACTCACTGCGTGACGCCTTCGCCGCTCTGTCCCGGCGGGCCGCGCGCGCCGCACGCCCGGGGGCATAAGCGAGTTCGAAGCATCGGGCGAGCTCGCGCGGCGAGAGCCTCAGGTAGTCGGCGAGAATTCGTAGAATTTGGGGTGCTGGCAAGGATCGTGTCACCTGGTACATGAGCGGCGATCCGGCTAGGACGGGCCTGTTCTAGGCTCGCGGGGCGGCGCTGCTTGCCCGCATAGGTGAGCGCCGATATATCGGCCAGCAGTATCCGACCGCAAAGCTTCCGCCCCGGCAAGTGCTCTGGACACCGAGCACGCACTCCCTGAGGCGATCCTGGTGGGCGGTCAGACCTTGACCAGGTCGTCGGCGTGAATTACCGGGCGCTGCATGGTATCCGGGAGTTCGGTCGTGGAACGGCCGAGCATGCCGGACAGTTCGGCGCTGTCGTATTCGACGACACCGCGGGCGACGATGCGGTTGTCGGGGGCGATGAGGTCGACCACATCGCCGCCATGGAAGCGGCCGCGGACGCCGATGATGCCAGCGGCCAGCAGGGAGCGGCGGCGGTGGGCAACGGCTTGGACGGCGCCCTCGTCGATGAGTATGGCGCCGCGGCTGTCGGCGGCGTGGCGGACCCAGAATTTGCGGGCGGAGAGGCGAACCGGGCGCGCAGCGAAGGCGGTGCCGACGGTGCCCGCGCTCAGCGCGATATCGGCCACGGTGGCGGCCGCGAGCAGGACGGGTACGCCCGCGTCGGCGGCCAGGCGGGCCGCGGAGAGTTTCGAGGCCATGCCGCCGGTGCCGAGCGCACCGCCGCTACCCGCGATGACGCCGTCGAGGTCGGCGCTGCTGCGGACCTCGGGGATGAACTTCGCGGCGCCCTTGCGCGGGTCGCCGTCGTAGAGGCCCTCGACATCGGAGAGCAGCACCAGCGCATCGGCACCGACCAGGTGCGCGACCAGCGCGGCGAGCCGGTCATTGTCTCCGAAGCGGATCTCTTCCGTTGCGACAGTATCGTTTTCGTTCACCACGGCGACCGCGCCGAGCGAGCGCAGCCGATCCAGGGTGCGCTGCGCATTGCGATGGTGTTCGCGCCGGGAGAAGTCGTCGGCGCTCAACAGCACCTGGCCGACCGTGCGCCCGTATCGCGCGAACGAGGTGCCCCAGGCATGCGCCAAGGCCAACTGGCCGACACTCGCCGCGGCCTGTTTGGTGGCCAGATCCCTTGGGCGGCTTGTCAATCCGAGTGGAGCGATACCGGCACCGATGGCACCGGAGGAAACCACGACCACATCGGATCCGGCTCGCATCCGTGCCTCCACCGCATCGGCGAGCCGATCCAGTCGCGCCGTATCCAGCCCACCCTTCAAACTGGTCAGCGCCGATGACCCGATCTTTACCACCACACTGCGCGCCGCCGCGATCGCCGTCCTGGCCTCACTCAGACCGGACTGCGCCATCGCCTCCGCGATCCCCGAACTCACCTGCATCGCAACAGAACTCCCTGTACCGCAACAGAACCCATCGTATTGATCGATTCAACCGTGCCAGTCCTAGCGCCCGACTCAACCGACCCCGGCGCACCGGCCGGACTGAACGCCCCCGCCATACCAGCTGATTCAACCGAACTGGCCGTGTCCATCGATCCAGCCGAACTCGACGCCGCGCTGAACTTCCGGAGCAACACCGCACCGTGTCGGCCACTACTGAATTCCGATACCCGCCGATGGGCCGGACCGAGCAACGCCGTGTCAGACTTCGGCGCACACCACAAGCCCACGGCGTCCACGCTATTCCTCGTCGTCCTTGACCAGACCACGCCGCACCCGCGAGGCGTGCTTGCGTTCGGCGGCGCTGATCCGGTCGTTCTGCTCCAGGCGGATATCGGTGCCGCGACCCGTAGGCACCATATCGATGCCCGCGGAGATCTGCGGCTCCCATTCGAAGGTGACGTCACCGATGGTGACCGGGGCTCCCGGCTCGGCGCCCTGTTTCACCAGTTCCTCTTCCACACCGAGACGGGCCAGGCGGTCGGCGAGGTAGCCGACGGCCTCGTCGTTGTCGAACTGGGTCTGGCGCACCCAGCGCTCCGGTTGCGGACCGCGCACGATGAAGCCGCCGGGCTCCTCCGGATCGGCGATCACGCTGAAACCGGTCTCGTGCACCGCGATCGGGCGGATCACCGGACGCTTCGGCGCGGCCTTCGGATGCGCCGCGCGATACTGCTCGACCATATCGGCGAGTGCGAATGTCAAGGGGCGCAGTCCAGCTCGGCTCACCGCCGAGATCTCGAAGACCGGCCAGCCACGGGCGGTGAATTCGGCAGTGACCATCTCCGCCAGCTCGGCGGCATCGGGCACATCCACCTTGTTCAGGATCACCACGCGGGGCCGATCGGCCAGATCACCGAGCCCGGTATCGGCATCCAATGCCGGTTTGTAGGCCGCGAGTTCGGCCTCGAGCGCATCGACATCGGAGACCGGATCGCGCCCCGGCTCCAATGTCGCACAGTCGACAACATGCGCGAGTACCGCACAGCGCTCGAGATGCCGCAGGAAATCCAGGCCGAGCCCGCGCCCCTCGCTCGCACCGGGAATCAGACCGGGCACATCGGCGATGGTGAAGGTGGTCTCACCGCTGGAGACCACACCGAGATTGGGCACCAGCGTGGTGAACGGGTAGTCCGCGATCTTCGGTTTGGCCGCCGAGAGCACCGACACCAGCGAGGACTTACCCGCCGACGGGTATCCGACCAGGCCGACATCGGCCACGGACTTCAGCTCGAGGACGAGATCGCCCTCCTCACCGTCCTCACCGAGCAGCGCGAAACCGGGGGCCTTACGCGCCTTGGAGGCAAGCGCGGCATTGCCGAGCCCGCCACGTCCGCCGCGCGCCACAATGAACTTGTTGCCCACGCCGACCAGGTCGACGAGCACCTTGCCGTCGTCATCGAGCACCACGGTGCCGTCGGGCACCTTCAACAGCAGATCGGTGCCCTGCTTACCGTCGCGGTTACTGCCCTCACCCGGCTTGCCATTGCTCGCCTTGGCGTGCGGATGGAAGTGGAAGTCCAGCAGGGTGTGCACATTCGGGTCGACCTCGAGCACCACATCCCCGCCGCGTCCGCCATTGCCGCCATCGGGACCGCCGAGCGGCATGAACTTCTCCCGGCGCACGGAGGCGCAGCCGTGACCACCCTTGCCCGCACGCACGTGCAATACAACACGGTCGATGAATTTGGACATGTCCGAATCATCCTCCTCGGTGGTGGCCGTAGCGATTGCTTGCGGGTCGCTGGAAAACCTGTGTTAAGGGAACGCGGTCTTTAGAGAACGCGAAAAGCGGGCCAGGGAATGCACCCTGACCCGCTCAGCTGTTTCCGGAGTGGCTTAAGGCGCTCAGGCCTCGACCGGCTCCTGGACGACGATGTTCACGGTCTTGCGGCCACGCTTGGTGCCGAATTCGACCTTGCCCGCGGCCAGGGCGAACAGGGTGTCGTCGCCGCCACGGCCGACGAGCACGCCGGGGTGGAAGTGCGTGCCGCGCTGGCGAACCAGGATCTCGCCCGCCGAAACGGACTGGCCACCGAAACGCTTGACGCCGAGTCGCTGGGCATTCGAGTCGCGACCGTTGCGCGAGCTGGATGCACCCTTCTTATGTGCCATTTCTGAACTCCTGTGAAGTAATTCGAGAAAGCGCGGAGGCTTACTTGATGCCGGTGACCTTGAGGACCGTCAGCGGCTGACGATGACCCTGACGCTTGTGGTAGCCGGTCTTGTTCTTGAACTTGTGGATGCGGATCTTCGGGCCCTTGGTGTGCTCGACGACCTCAGCGGCCACGGAGACCTTGGCCAGCTTGTCCGCATCGGTGGTCAGCTCGGCGCCGTTCACCACGAGAACCGGGGCCAGCGCCACGGACGAACCCGGCGCACCCTCGATCTTCTCGACCTTCACCAGGTCACCGACCGCGACCTTGTACTGCTTTCCGCCGGTCTTGACGATCGCGTACGTTGCCATCGGTCGGCTGCCCTTCTTCCTGTCATGCGCGCGGCTCGTGCTCGTGCTCGCGCGGCTGTGTGCTCCCGCCCGGATGACTCCGCTTGGAAACCACAGCACTCTGGTCTGGTAGTCACCGCCGCCTCAGCAACCTGATGGCTCTCGGCTTCGAGCCGAGTCACGAACACAGCGCAGATGAGCGCTGTCGCCGGGCAGCGACTGTCCAAGATTACAGGACGGATACCACGCCGACCAAACCGGTGCCCCGCACCAGGTCACGGTCCCGCCGCCGGTCGGACTCGGCCGTCCAACGCGGGAACCCCCGTCGCGAAGTGCGGCGGGGGTCCCGAGTTCGGATCCGATCGTGGCGATCAGTTCACGTCGTCCACCGGCGGTCCGGCGGGACGACCGACGGCCCGGCGGCGCGGCTTGCGCGTCGGCACCACGACCGGCATATCCGCCGTGTAATCCACCGCGGGCGTTGCGGACGTCTGATCAGCCGTCGGCAGCACGAACACCGCGCCCGCAGTGTCCGCGGCCGGTGCGGCGGCCGAACGCGCCACGCGGCGTCTGCGGCTGGCCGAACGGGGCGCCACCGGTTCCGGCGCACCATTGGCCGAGACGGCGGATGCTGCGGGTGCCTCGGATGTGACAGCCTGCTCAGCCGCGGACTCGGTCACCGCAACGGGTGCCGCTGCCTCGGACGTCGCGACGGCCTCGACGACCGGCTCAGCGGTCCGGACCTCCTCGGGCGCGGGCTGGACGGCTTCCTCCGCCACCGCTTCGGTGACCTCCGTGGCTACCGCTTGCGCAGCCTCCTCGGCCACCGCCGCAACGGCTTCGTCGACCACGACTTCCTCGACCACGCCCGCAGCCGAGGCGGCTTCGGCAATGGCTTCGATCGCAGCTGCTTCGGCCGCGACAGCCTCGGCTTCAGCCGCAACAGCTTCGGCCGCTTCGGTCGCGACAGCTTCGGCCGCAGCCGTGGCGACCTCACCCTGTCCTTCGAGCTCCTCGCCGTGCGCGGCCTCCTCGGACTGATGTGCCGCCATTGCCAGCGCGACCGGATGCGCCCGCTTGACCGCGATCTCCGACTCGTCCGTCTCCGCAACATGTCCGGTGCCATTGCTGGCAGCGGCAGGCGCACTGGCCGCCGCACTCTTGTCCCGGCCACGACGCCGCCGCGATCCGGTCTCCCGGCCGCCACGCGCGGCATCCTCGGTCGCGGTGAGCTCGACCGGATATGTGTGCACGATGATGCCCCGGCCGTGGCAATGCTCACAGGTCGACGAGAACGCTTCGACCAGGCCGGTGCCCAGCTTCTTACGGGTCATCTGGACCAGGCCCAGCGAGGTCACCTCGGAGACCTGATGCCGGGTGCGGTCGCGCCCCAACGCCTCGGTCAGCCGCCGCAGCACCAGATCCCGGTTCGACTCCAGCACCATATCGATGAAGTCGACGACGATCATGCCGCCGATATCGCGCAACCGCATCTGGCGCACGATCTCCTCGGCCGCCTCCAGATTGTTGCGGGTGACCGTCTCTTCCAGGTTGCTGCCGCCGGCACCGGTGAATTTGCCGGTATTGACGTCGATGACCGTCATCGCCTCGGTCCGGTCGATCACCAGGGTGCCGCCCGAGGGCAGCCACACCTTGCGATCGAGCGCCTTGGCGAGCTGTTCGTCGATCCGGTAGGTCTCGAATACGTCGACACTGTTGTTCTCGTGCCGGGAGACCCGGGCGAGCATGTCGGGCGCGACCGTGCGGATGTAGTTCTCAACGGTGCTCCAGGACCGCTCACCCTCGATGACCAGCCTGGAGAAGTCCTCGTTGAACAGATCGCGGATGACCTTGACCAGCAGGTCGGGCTCTTCGTACAGCGTCTTGGGTGAGCCGCTGTCCTTGGCCTCGGAGGCCTTCTCGATGGTGCGCCACGTCGCCTGTAGCCGCTCCACGTCGCGGGCCAGTTCGGCCTCGCTGACGCCCTCCGATGCGGTGCGGATGATCACCCCGGCGTCGGCGGGCACGATATCGCGCAGGATCTCCTTGAGCCGCTTGCGCTCGGTATCGGGCAGCTTGCGGCTGATGCCGGTGGACGAACCACCCGGCACGTACACCAGGAAGCGTCCGGCCAGGCTGATCTGAGTGGTCAGGCGCGCACCCTTGTGCCCGACCGGATCCTTGCTCACCTGGACCAGCACCTGATCGCCCGGCTTGAGCGCCTGCTCGATCTTGCGCTCCTTGCCGCCGAGACCGGCGGCCTCCCAGTTCACCTCACCGGCGTAGAGCACACCGTTGCGGCCGCGGCCGATATCGACGAATGCGGCCTCCATCGAGGGCAGCACGTTCTGCACCTTGCCGAGGTAGACATTGCCGACCATCGACGCGGAGCCGGTATTGGTAACGAAGTGCTCGACCAGGATGTTGTCCTCGAGCACCGCGACCTGGGTGGCGGTCGGATGATCGGGGAAGGTCTTCTCGCGCACCACCATCACCCGGTCCACCGCCTCGCGGCGGGCCAGGAACTCCGACTCGGTGAGGATCGGCGGGCGGCGGCGACCGGCCTCGCGACCGTCGCGCCGACGCTGCCGCTTGGCCTCGAGCCGCGTGGAGCCGGTAATGCCCTGCACCTCGTCGACCGTGGCGCGAGTGCGGCTCTTGTTGCGCGGCTCGCGCTCGTGCACCACGGTGTTGGGCGGATCGTCCTCGGAGACGACCTCGGCCTCGGCACCCTCACCGGCCACCTTGCGGCGACGACGGCGACGACGGCGACGGCTCGAACCCTCCGGCAGACCGGATTCCTCGTCCTCGCCCTCGGTGTCCTCGGCGGTTTCGGTGGGCCCGGCCTCGGTGGGCCCGGCCTCGGTCTTGCGCGCGGCGGGCTGCTCGTCCTCGGTGGTCTCCTCGGCGACGTCGCTCTCGTCACCTTCGGTATCGGAATCGCTGTGCTGTTCACCCCGACCACGACCACGGCCGCGACGGCCACGCCGACGACGACGCGGCTGGTCCGCATCGCCCTGCTGTTCGGTCGGTTCCTGTTCTTCCTCAGTGGTCTCGACCTCGTCCTCGACCACCGGCTCCTCGGCCCGGCGGGTCTCCCGCTCGGCCCGCCGCTGTTTACGCGCCGCTTCGGCCGCCGCGGCGTCCGGCGGCAGGAACAGCGGCGCGGAGACCGCGGCGGCGGCCTCGAAGACGACCGGCGTCGCGACGTGCGGCTCCTGCGGAACCGAGTGGGTGAACAACTGCACCGACGGCTGGTGTGCCGCGGGCTGTTCCCCTGATGGCAGCGATCCGGACTGATCGATCACCTGGTCCGGTGCGGAAAAAATGAGGCCGGGCTCCTTGGGAGCTGGCTGTTGGTCCGGCGCGACCTCGGCATCCTGTGACACCTCGGCGCCGGGCTCGGTGGTGACGAGCGCCTCGCGGACCGATTCCGCTACCGCTCGATCGACGTTCGACTGCGCACTACGCGCATCGGCACCCAACTCGGCGAGCTTGGCCAGGATGCGTTTGCTGGTTACCCCCAGCCGCTTGGCAAGCGCGTGAACTCGGATTCGCTCCGGCAATTGTTCGGCATCCTGTGATGTTGTTTCCAGCGGCTCTTGATCGGCCACGAAGTCTCCTCGGGTCCCCGGGCGCGTCCCTCCTGGCAGGAGTGACGCGGCCGACGCGGGGGCACTGTCCGTTCACCTCACGCGGTTGGCGCAAGGTCAAGTGGTCTCGCCCCGCATGCCCGGTTAACACCATGTTTTGTTCGTCGGTCGGGCTAACTGGTCACGCGGCGCCTGGCTATTGGCTGAACTCCACGGCGCGAGCGCTCATCCAGCGTGCCGACGCGAACCTCCGGCCCTAGCAACAGGCCAGTTGTTCGTGGCAGCGATGATCGGCATCGAACCGCAGTGTCATCCGGTTATCGTCCGGCACCGATCGTTCGCGTACCTGCGCGAACAGTCGGCATCGTCAGTAACCAATGCCAGTATCCCACACAGTGCGGCGACGTCTTGCCATCGCCGCACGACTACACCTCGCTGCGCTCGGCTCCGGCCCGCGGCGATGCCGCCCGTGCCCTCGGTTCGCGCAGCTCACGCCGTAGCCCTGGATCAGGCCGGGAACTCCGGGAACCAGAGCGCGATTTCCCGCTTGGCCGATTCCGGCGAATCCGAGCCGTGCACCAGGTTCTCCTGGGTCTCCAGCGCGAGGTCACCCCGAATGCTGCCGGGGACGGCCTTCTCGACCGGATCGGTGCCACCGGCGATCTGACGGAACGCGGCAATCGCGCGCGGGCCCTCCAGGATGGCCGCGACGACCGGGCCGGAGGTGATGAACTCGATCAAAGAACCGAAGAACGGCTTCTCGGCGTGCTCGGCATAGTGGCCACGCGCCACTTCTTCGGATACCTGCTTCAGCTCGAGGGCGGCGATCTTCAGCCCCTTGCGCTCGATCCGGGCCAGCACCTCACCGACGAGGCCACGGGCCACACCGTCCGGCTTGATGAGTACCAACGTCTGCTCAGTCACGGCGCACAGCCTAATGGGCGGTACCCCGGGTTACCGAACCGGAGCTATGAAGAGCCTTCGATGCGCTGGCTGGGGAGCAGGCCGAGTTCCATTCGGCGCTTGACGTCGGCGCGCAGGACCAGGATGAAACCCCACACCACGGCGAAGAAGACGCCCATGACGCCGATGGACAGATGGACGAAGACACCGAGGATCAACAGCACCTGCAGGGCCAGGTTGAACGGGATGGCCCACGGGCGGCGCTGCAGCCCGGCGCCGAGGATCATCACCAGGGCCAGGACCACGAGATAGCTGCCCGAGAACCAGCCGACTCCCCCGCCGACGGACGCGACGACGGGCAGTGCCAGCAGCACCGTGATCGCCTCCAGGATCAAGGTGCCCGCCATGACACCGCGCAGTCCCTTCCACGGATCGGTGGCGGGCGGTGGGACCTGCGGTGCGCCGTCGGTCCCTTCGGGCTCGGCGGCGTCGCCGGATGTCTCGGTCACGCTGTCTCCTTCTCGGCATTCGCGGGCCCAACATTCCCACCCATGCTGCCGCATCCGGACCCCGGCCCAACGCTCACGCTGTGTCCATCGCGGCGTTCGCGGGACCCTCCGCGCGCGCTGCCCCCTCCAGGCCTGACGCTCATGCCGGGCTCACTGCGGCATTCGCGGGACCCTCCGTGGTTACGCGCGCTGCCTCCTCCGGGCCTGACGCTCACGCTGTGCTCACTGCGGCGTTCGCGGGACCCTCCATGGTTACGCGCGCCGCCTCCTCCAGGCCTGACGCTCACGCCGGGCTCACTGCGGCATTCGCGGGACCCTCCGTGGTTACGCGCGCCGCCTCCTCCGGGCCTGACGCTCATGCCGGGCTCTTCCCGAACAAGGCGCGGGCCGCGCCCGCCGTGACCACCGATCCGGTCACCACAACCCCTGCGCCCGAGACCATTTCGCCCGTATCGCCGACCTCCTCGGCGATGGCGATGGCCGTTTCCAGCGCGTCGGGCAGGGTCTCGGCGGTGACCACCCGCTCATCGCCGAAGCGCTGTACGGCGAGGTCGGCCAGGCGCTCGACATCCATGGCGCGCGGCGAACCATTGCTGGTGACCACGATCTCGTCCAGCACCGGCTCCAACGCCTCCAGAATGCCCGCCGCATCTTTGTCACCGAGCACGGCGACGACGCCCACCAGCTTGCGGAAGTCGAATTCCGCGGTCAGCGTCGCGGCCAACGCCTGCGCGCCCGCCGGATTGTGGGCGGCGTCGATGAAGATGGTCGGGGCGTTGCGCATGCGCTCCATCCGGCCCGGACTGGTGACGCTGGCGAAACCCGCGCGGACCGCGGTGATATCGAGCTGCCGCTCGGCGCCCGCACCGAAGAACGCCTCCACCGCCGCCAGCGCGAGCACCGCATTGCGCGCCTGGTGCTCACCGTGCAGCGGCAGGAAGATCTCGTCGTAGACGCCACCGAGGCCCTGCAATTCCAGCTGCTGGCCGCCGACCGCGATCTGGCGGGCCAGCACCCGGAACTCCGAACCCTCGCGCGCCACCGCGGCATCGACCTCGACGGCCCGGCGCAGCAGCACCTCCATGGCCTCTGGCGCCTGTTCGGCGATGATGGCGACGGTATCGCGCGGAATCAGGTTCTCCGGCGCGCGTTTGATGATTCCGGCCTTCTCCGCCGCGATCGAGGCGAGATCGTCGCCGAGGTAGTCGGTGTGGTCCAGGCCGATCGGCGTGATCACCGCGACCTGTCCGTCGATGACATTGGTCGCGTCCCAGCGGCCGCCCATCCCCGTCTCGACGACGGCCACATCCACCGGCGCCTCCGCGAAGGCGGCATAGGCCATGCCGGTGAGCACCTCGAACTTGCTCATGGCCGGACCGTCGGCGGCCGCGGACTGCTTATCGATCATCTCTATATACGGCAGCAGTTCGCGGTAGGTCTCGACGTACTTGGCCGGGGTGATCGGCACGTTGTCGATGCTGATCCGCTCGGTGGCCAACTGCAGATGCGGGCTGGTGATCCGGCCGGTGCGCCGGTGCAGCGCGGTGAACAGCGCATCGATCATGCGGGTCACCGAGGTCTTGCCGTTGGTGCCCGCGATGTGGATGGCCGGATAGCTCTGCTGCGGCGAGCCGAGCAGATCCATCAGTGCGGCGATGCGGGTCAGCGATGGCTCGATCTTGGTCTCCGGCCAGCGTTGGTCCAATTCCGCCTCGACCAATGCCATTTCGGCCAGATCCACCGGGGACGGCCCGGAGCCGAGCCGCGCCTTGGGATGCTCGTCGTCCGCGTACTGCGGCTCCGGTTCGTCGTTCATTTGCCACTCAGTTCCGCGAGCCGGGCACCGATGCGGGCCACCTCGGCCTCGGCGACATCGCGACGTCCCTTGATCTTGTCGACCACCTGATCCGGCGCCTTAGCCAGGAAGGCCTCGTTGCCGAGTTTGGCCGCGGTGGTCGCCAATTCCTTCTCGGCCGCGGCGAGATCTTTCTCCAGGCGGCGGCGTTCGGCGTCCAGGTCGACCGCGCCGGAGGTATCGAGTGCCACCGTCACCGTGGCCGCGCTCAGCCGGACCTCGAGCGAGGCGGTCGCCGCAAAATCGGTGCCGGGTTCGGTGAGCCGGGCCAGGTTGGTCACCGAATCGTGCAGTTCGGTGAGGCCAGCGGCGTCGAGGCCGATCAGCTTGGCCGCCACCTTCTGCTTATCGGCCAGCCCCTGGTCGCTGCGGAAGCGGCGGATCTCGGTGATCAACCGCTGTCCGTCCGAAACCCGTTGCGCGGCAGCTGCATCCGCGGCCACACCGGTGGCCGCGGGCCACGCGGCGATGACAACCGATGCACCGCCGGTCAGTGCCCGCCACAGCGATTCGGTGACGAACGGGATGACCGGGTGCAACAGCCGCAGCACCGAATCGAGCACATTGCCGAGCACGATGCTGGTCGATTCGGCCCGCGCACCGTCGGCCGCGAACTGCACCTTGGTCAGCTCCAGGTACCAGTCGCACAGTTCATCCCAGGCGAAGTGGTACAGCGCCTCGCAGGCCTTGCCGAACTCGTAGGCGTCGAATGCCGAATCCACCTCGGCGCGAACCTGTTCGAGCCGGTCAACGATCCAGCGATCGGCATCGGTGAGCTCGGCGCGATCGGGCAGCACGCCCGGCTTCGCACCGTTCATGAGCGCGAACTTGGTGGCGTTGAACAGCTTTGTCACGAAGCTGCGCGAGGCGAGTGCGTGCGATTCGCCGACCGAGAGATCGCCGCCGGGCTGCGCGCCGCGCGCCAGGGTGAAGCGCAACGCGTCCGCGCCGTAGGCGTTGATCCAGTCCAGCGGGTCGATGCCGTTGCCGCGCGACTTCGACATCTTCTTACCGTACTGATCGCGAATCAGGCCGTGCAGGAACACATCCTTGAACGGCACCTGCTTCGCGCCGCGCTTGCCCGCGGTGAGCACGTGATCGTCGGAGACGAAGGTGCCGAACATCATCATCCGGGCCACCCAGAAGAACAGAATGTCGTAGCCGGTGACGAGAACGCTTGTGGGATAGAACTTCTGGAGTTCCTCGGTGGAGTCCGGCCAGCCCATGGTGGAGAACGGCCACAGGCCGGAGGAGAACCAGGTGTCGAGCACGTCCGGGTCCTGCACCCAGCCCTCGGGCGCGGTCTCATCCGGACCGACGCAGATGACCTCGCCCTCGGGGCCGTACCAGATCGGGATGCGGTGGCCCCACCACAGCTGCCGGGAGATGCACCAGTCGTGCATATTGTCGACCCATTCGAACCAGCGCGGCTCCTGGCTGGTCGGGTGGATCACGGTGTCGCCGTTGCGAACCGCGTTACCGGCCGCCTTGGCCAGCGATTCCACCTTGACCCACCACTGCATCGAAAGCCGCGGCTCGATCGCCTCGCCGCTGCGCTCGGAATGTCCGACGCTGTGCAGGTAGGGCCGCTTCTCGGCGGCGATCCGGCCTTCGCTGGCGAGCCGCTCGCGCACCTTGACCCGCGCCTCGAACCGGTCCAGACCATCGAATTCGGTTCCGGTGCCGGTGATCCGGCCGCGCTCGTCCATGATGTTCGGCATGGGCAGGTTGTGCCGCAGGCCCATCTCGAAGTCGTTGGGGTCGTGCGCGGGGGTGATCTTCACCGCGCCGGTGCCGAATTCGGGATCGACGTAATCGTCGGCGATGATCGGGATCTGACGTCCGGTGATCGGATGCTCGAGGGTGGTGCCGATCAGATCCTTATAGCGCAGATCCTCCGGATGCACCGCGACCGCGGTATCGCCGAGCATGGTCTCCACCCGGGTGGTGGCCACGATCACATGCGGCTCATCATCTTCGAGCGAGCCATAGCGCAGCGAGACCAGCTCGCCTTCGACATCCTCGAACTTGACCTCGATATCGGAGATGGCGGTGCGCAGTTCCGGCGACCAGTTGACCAGGCGCTCGGCGCGGTAGATCAGGCCAGCGTCATAGAGCCGCTTGAAAATGGTCTGCACGGCGCGCGAGAGCCCGTCGTCCATGGTGAAGCGGTCACGGCTCCAGTCGACGCCGTCGCCGAGCGCGCGCATCTGCCACTGGATCTGTCCGCCGGATTCGCGCTTCCAGTCCCAGACCTTCTCGATGAACAGTTCGCGGCCGAAGTCTTCCTTGGTCTTGCCGTCCACCGCGAGTTGCTTTTCCACAATGGTCTGGGTGGCGATGCCCGCGTGGTCCATACCGGGCAGCCACAGCACCTCATAGCCCTGCATGCGCTTGCGGCGCGAGAGGGTGTCCATCAGCGTGTGGTCGAGCGCGTGGCCCATGTGCAGGCTGCCGGTGACGTTCGGCGGCGGCAGCACGATGGAGTAACCGGGCTTGGCACTGGCGGTGTCGGCGGCGAAGTAGCCAGCCGCTACCCAGCGCTCGTACATCTCGGCCTCCACCTCGCTGGGGTTCCAGCTCTTGGGGAGGGCATCGGCACGATTACGCGGGTTGTCAGAGGCTGCGCTGGTCACCCCGGCATTCTAGTGGTGGTGCCCGCTGAGCTCCTAAAAGGGCCAGCGCACAGAAAAAGGCGGAGTCTTCGGTGGATGAGGGACACCGAACACTCCGCCTACACCTGGAGAGCTTACCGCCCAAAACGGCTCGAGCTCCGAATCCACAAGTAATTCTCAGCTTCATCGCGCCTGCCATCCGCGGCGCCGCGGCTGTCGCCTCGCGCCGGTTCGAGGTCGCCATTGAATGCGCAGGCAGCGGCCCTACGGCGTGGCGAACACCGCGCGCCGAGACCAAGCCTCACCCGCCCTGTTCCGCTCAGGAAATACACAGCGAGAATCAGGGTTTTCCCGGTTGTCGGGGCGGCGTCGGCTGAGGAGCCTGGAAGAGGTGAACCCTCCGCTCGATTCGCCCTATCCGGGTTCGCAACCGCGAATACCCGATGTTCGGGTATTCGCACCGACCTCCGTACACGATCTGCGCGGACGCACCATCGAGGAGTTGCGGTATCCCGCGACGGCGGCATTGGTGGTGGCCGGAGTGCCGGGCGCGGGTAAGAGTACGGCGTTGCGGCTGTTCTTCGGCGCCGAGGCCGATGCCGAGCGACCGCCGCGCGGGCCAGCGGATTCGGTGGTGCTCGACTCGCACCATTCGCGAAATCGCTGGCGGCGCAGGCTCGGTCGGCTGCCGTACCCGTTGTGGCGGCCGGTGGTGCACATCGCGCATTACCGCGGGATCAGAGCCGCGCTGCGGGACGGTGCCGGGCCGGTCGTCATCCACGACTGCGCCACCTTCGGGTGGGCCAGACGTTTGATCGGCCGGTGGGCGGCGCGCTATGGCCGAGAAGTGCACGTCATCCTGCTCGATGTGCCTGCCAGAACGGCGCGCGCCGGCCAGCACGCGCGCGGTCGGCGCGTGAATCCGTTCTTCTTCACGCTGCATTGCCGCCGCTGGGACCGCCTCATGCGCGCCGTCGGCACAGGAGATCTCCCGCGGCCCGCGCCCGCATCGATGGTGATCGCCGATCGGACCACCATCGACCGGCTGGGTCGGGTCAGCTTCGCGGTGTGAGGAGTGCGGACGTCGTTCTCATGATCATGGGACCAGCACGGTCAGTGCACCGGGCACCGCACGCAGGGTGATCGGGAGCGTGCCGGCAGGCTCACCGTCGGCGGTCGCCGGGGCACCGGGGGCAGTGAGCGTGACCTGCGCGACGCGGTACTGCTTGGACTTCGGATGATCGATCCGTTTACCGGCCGACAGTGCGGGCAGCAGACGGAGCATATCCCGTCGGGAAACCGCGCCGACCACCGTGAGATCCAGGAAACCGTCATCCATCACCGCGTCCGGACAGACCAGCATGCCACCCCCATATGTGCGGGTATTGCCGATCGCCACCATGACCGCATCGGTCTCGATCACGGTGTCGGAATCCGGATTGTCGAGCGCGCCGGGCACGACGCCGGACAGCTCGATCCGATAGGCCACGGTGAAGCGGCCCGAGATTTCGGCCAGCGCGGCGACGGTGTAGCGCAGCGGACCTCTGGGCCAGCGCATATCATTGGCGCGCAAGGTGACTCGTGCGTCGAATCCGGTACCGGTGACGGTGGCGAACCACTTGGGCGTGGATCCGGGCGTCGGCGATTCGATCAGGCCCAGGTCGATGCCGCGGGTGCGGCCGCCGAGCACCAGATCGGCCGCCGCGACGGGATCGTCGGTGGGCACACCGATTTCCCGCGCGAGGTCATTGCCGGTGCCCGCGGGGATCAGGCCGAGCGGTACGCCGGTCTGCGCGAGCGCTTCCAGCGTCACATTCATCAACCCGTCACCGCCGATGCAGACCACCGCGTCCGGCCGGTCGCTACCCGCGATCGAATCCCGCACCAGACGTACCGATTCGGCGGCCGAAGGCGCACGCACCTCGGTGATCTCGACACCGCGTGCGGCGAAGCGGGCCAACGCGGCCGCCGCCACATCGCCGCCCTTGCCGACGCCGGACTGCGGATTGGTCACGACGGTGACCGCGCGCACCGGACGGGACGAATCCTGTGTCACGGGACCAGCTTTCCAGGGTTGAGGATGCCCAACGGGTCCAATTCCCGCTTCACCGCGCGCAGCACGCGCACGCCGAGATCGCCGATCTCATCGGGAATCCACGGGCGATGGTCGGTGCCGACCGCGTGATGATGGGTGATGGTGCCGCCCGCGGCCACGATCGCGTCGCCGACGGCCCGTTTCGCGATGGACCACTGGGTGATCGGGTCGTCGAGCTGCTTGGCGATGACGGTGAAATACAGCGAGGCACCGGTCGGATAGGTGTGCGAGATGTGACACATCACCAGCGGCGGGGTGCCCTGACCGCCGAGCGAATCCGTCAGTGCCGCGGTGACCTTCGCCTTCAGCTCGGCCAGATTCGCCCAGGTGGTCGCGGTCTCCAAGGTTTCGCAGAGCACGCCGACATCCAGCAGGGCATCGCGCATATAGGGTGCGGCGAAACGGCCGTGCTCCCATTCCCGAGCCGGGGTCTGTCCCAGCGCGGTCCCGCCCGCCGCGGCGAGCAGTGCGCCCGCCTCAGCGCTGCGGGCCGCGACATGCGCCTCGGTGCCCTCGAACGTGGTGATGGCCAGACAACCCGGAACCGATTTACCACCGATATCGGCGGACCGAGCCAGGTTGATGCCGGTCTCGACCTCATCGGAGAGCCGGAGCACGGTCGGTGCGGCACCCGCCTGCACCACCGAGCGCAGTGCGGCGGCGCCGGTTTCGAAGTCCGGGAACGACCAGGCCTGGTAGCCAATGGTTTCCGGTACGGGATGCACCCGCAGGGTTACCTCGGTGATCACACCGAGCGCCCCCTCCGAACCGACGAACAGTTCACGCAGGTCCGGGCCCGCGGCGGATGCGGGTGCGCGGCCGAGTTCGATGGTTCCGCTGGGCGTGGCGATCTTGAGCCGCTGCACCATGTCATCGAAGCGGCCGTAACCCGCCGAGGCCTGTCCGGAGGACCGGGTTGCGGCGAAACCGCCGATGCTGGCGAATTCGAAGCTCTGCGGGAAGTGGCCGAGCGAAAGGCCATGGGCGGCAAGGAGTTCCTCGGCCAGCGGGCCGGTCAGTCCGGCGCCGAGCGTGGCGGTGCCGCTGATCGGGTCGATATCGGAAATACCGTCGAGGCGGCGCAGATCCAGCGCGATGACGGTATCGAAGCGCCCACGGACCGGGTCGACGCCGCCGACCACACTGGTACCACCGCCGAAGGGCACCACCGCGATGGCATTGTCGGCGCAGTAGGCCAGCACAGCGAGCACCTGCTCATGATCGGCGGGGAAGATGATCGCATCGGGCGCGTCCTGTGGGCCGTCGGTGCGGCGGCGCAGCAGATCGGGGGTGCTCTTACCGCCCGCATGCCGCAAACGATCGTGGTGGTCGACCGAAATGCTGCCCGCGCCGACCACCGCGACCAACCCGTCCCGTTGAGTCGGTGTCAACGTCGACTCGCGTAGCGGCACATCGCCCTCATCGCGGCGCGCCACCGGGTCGCCGGAGACTCCGAATACCTGCGTCAGCAGGGTTCGAATCGAAGCCGAGAGCGGCTTATGTCCGGCGGGTATGCCCCAGGCGTCCCAAACCATACTCGCCGCGTGCTCCGGCGCGCCCGGGATTGCGGCGGCCGCCTCGCTGGAGGATGTGTGCTGATGCGTCTCGACCATGCGTTACAGTTTGACATAGACTGTCAAGCAGTAACGAACAGACACCCGCATCCGGCACCGCTGCGACGGTGCCGCCGACACCCGGTGGTGACACCCGATGACTGCCTCCGCAGAGTCCGCCCCCGTCGACGCGCTCGCGGCAACCGATCTCGCGATCCTCGATGCCGCCCGGGCCTGCGTGGAGGAGTTCGGGGTGCGCCGCACCACCCTCACCGAGGTGGCCCGCCGCGCCGGGGTCAGCCGGCCGACCGTCTACCGGCGCTGGCCGGATACCGGATCGCTAGTGGCCGAACTGCTGGTGCGCGAACTGCGCGCGATCGTCGCCGCGACCATGCCGAGCACGGGTAACGCGCGCGCCCGCATGGTCGAGGGCATCGTCGGGGGCGCGGCGACCATTCGCTCGAATCCGTTGTTCGGCAAGATCTTCCGTACCGATACCGACCTGATGCTCACCTATGTCTTCGGCCGTCTCGGCCGCAATCAACGCGCCCTGATCGAACTGTTCACCGCGGGCATCCGGGACGGCCACCTGGACGGCTCCATCCGCGCGGGCGAGCCCGAACAGATGGCGACAATGCTGTTGCTGATCGCGCAATCGGCGGTGCAGTCGGCGGGTACGGTCGCCCCGCTGCTGGCCGGAGCGGCACTGGATGCGGAATTGACCCGCGCGATCGACGGCTACCTCGCTCCCGACGGCGGACCCGCGACGACCGACAAGCCGCTCCAATGACCGAACACCTGCGCACCGGCGGTCCGTCCGCCACCGGAAAGGGATTGTGATGACTGCGAATTCGGCCGCTGCCAGCGGAAATTCCGCACTGAACGCCGGACGCCGCGCGCGTGAGCTACAGGTGCTCGGCGACGGTATCGATATCGATGTGCTGGTGATCGGCGGCGGCGTGACCGGTGTCGGCGCGGCCGTCGATGCGGCCTCCCGCGGACTGCGAACAGTGCTGGTGGAACGGCACGACCTGGCGTTCGGTACGAGTCGCTGGAGTTCGAAGCTGGTGCACGGCGGGCTGCGGTATCTGGCCAGCGGGCGGGTCGGCATCGCGCACGAAAGTGCCGTCGAGCGTGGCATCCTGATCGCAACCACGGCACCGCATCTGGTGCGGCCACTGCCGCAATTGGTGCCGCTGCTCCCGGAAATCGGTGTGGCACAGCGTGCGTTGATCCGCGCCGGATTCGTCGCTGGCGATGTGCTGCGGCGCAGTGCGGGCACTTCGCCCGCGACACTGCCGCGTTCCCGTCGAGTCGCCGCCGCCGAGGCGCTGCGTTTGGCACCGACTGTGCGCCGCGAAGGATTGCGCGGCGGGCTGCAGGCCTGGGACGGACAGCTGGTGGACGACGCGCGACTGGTGGTGGCATTGGCCCGCACCGCTGCCGCGCACGGCGCAACCATCCTCACCCGCGTCGAAGCCCTTGATGTCACCGGGGATTCGGCCACCCTCCGCGATACCTCGACCGGCGAGACCATGGCCATCCGGTCCCGCACCGTCGTCAATGCCACCGGCGTCTGGGCCGATCAGGTCGACCCGAGCATCGAACTGCGCCCGAGCCGCGGCACCCATCTGGTCTTCGATGCCGAATCATTCGGCGGGCTCACCGCATCGCTGACCGTCCCGGTGCCGGGCAGTACAAGCCGCTTCGTCTTCGCCTTCCCGGCGGCGCACGGGCGGGTCTACCTCGGCCTGACCGACGAGGACGCACCGGGACCGGTCCCCGACGAACCCCGGCCCACCGAAGCCGAAATCGACTTCCTCCTCGACACCATCAATACCGCCCTCCGAGAGCCATTGACCCGCAGCGATATTCGCGGCAGCTATGCCGGACTGCGCCCGCTGCTGAAGACGGCCGACAACAGCACCGCCGATATCTCCCGCCAGCACGCGGTCCTGCACTCCCCGACCGGTGTTATCACCATTGTCGGCGGCAAGCTCACCACCTACCGTCAGATGGCCGAGGACGCGGTCGACGCGGCGGTAGCCACGGGCAACCTCGCCGCCGGCCCGTGCCGCACCAAGCAGCTTCCCCTGGTGGGCGCGATCTCCGGCGCCGCCCGCGACCGCATCGCCGCCCCGCCGCTGCTGATCGAACGCTTCGGCAGCGAGGCGGCGACCGTGCTGGCAACGGCTGCCGCGAACCCCGCCCTCGCCGAATACGTCGCCCCCGGAATCGACGTCACCGCAGCCGAATTCGCCTTCGCCATCACCCACGAGGGCGCACTCGACACCGACGATCTGCTCGACCGCCGCACCCGCATCGGCCTGGTCCCCGCGGACCGCGCGGCGGCCCTGCCCGCAGCGGAAGCCGCCTTCGCGCACCAACATTAGGTTCGCAACGCGCGGCGTCGCATTCGGCCGAATGGCCGGGCGGCGCGGGTCAGTCCATCCGCCAGGTGACGAGTTCGGCGCGCATCGCGGCGCGCGGCCAGCGGTCGAGGCCGTGCGCGGCCTCGGCGGCGCGGATTTCGCGTAGCTCGGCAGTCTCTTCGGCGGCGGTCAGAAAGCGGAAGCCGAGGCGCTCATAGTAGGGACCGTTCCAGGCCACGTCGACAAAGGTCGTCAGCGTGATCGCCGGTAGCCCTTGCGCTTTCGACCACTGCACCGCATGGTCGATGAGCCGCTTGCCGATCCGCCTACCCGCATGGTCCGGATCCACCGAGACCTGGTCGATATGGGCATTGCCATCGACGATCCCGAGAACCAGATAGCCGATCGGGCGGCCGGTGTCATCGGGATAGACCCAGGCCCGGCCCGCCTGTTGGAACTCACGCAGCGTTTGCAGTGACGGCGGATCGTCATCCGCGACCGCCATCATGCCGATGTCGGCGAATGGTTTGCCCGCCACGCGCTCGATTTCTTGCAGTATCGGCAGGTCGTCCTCGACCGCCGGTCGAATCGTCCGCATGGATGATTCTCCCACGGACCTCACTCGGCCGGAGTCGCCAGGATGCCGTTGACCAGCGCACGCAGCGCCCACCGGGCCCGCTCGTCGCCGTCGCCCGAGAACATCTGGTCCCCCATCGCCATGAGCGTCGGATACCGATCGGCGGGTAGGGCCGCGAAGCGCCGTTTCACCTCGGCGACATAGTCCTGCTCGTTGGTGTCCTTGGTGTTGTACGCGCTCTGCTCCGCGGCCTGCGCGGATATGTGCAGGTAGATCAGGTCGACGGCCCAGGAATTGGTCTGTGCGTCCACCCCGCCCTCGGCGAGCAGGGCGAGCAGCCGCTCGACGATCTGCAAGGCATTCGGGCTGGTGGGAATCGCGCCGAGCGCGACAAGTGCGAGCCCCTCATGTTTGGCCATCGCGTCGACGGTGGTCGCGACCAGCGCCGTGAGCCGGTCACGCCAGGTGTCGCCCGTCGGCTCGGGGACGGTGCCGAGCACGTGATCGAGCATGGCTGCCATCAGATCGTCACGGTTGGCGACATAGACGTAGAGCGAGGCCGCGCCGGTATCCAGGTCCTGTGCGACGCGACGCATGGTGAGGGCGGCCAGACCGTCGCGGTCGAGGATGCGCAGGCCGGTTTCGATGATGACGTCACGGCTGAGGGGTGCTTTCGCGGGTCGGGCCCGGCGGCTGACGGGTGCGGCGCTCATGGGCCGAGCATACGCGCTGACGAACAATGTTTGACACGAACGTTGTTCGTGATCTAGCGTCCATATCGATCGAACAACGTTCGTCACGATCCTTGTTCGCTCCGATTTCCTCCCATCAGGAGAAGGACATGAACACCCGCACGCAGCAACCAGATACCAAGGTCAGCGCCCGGATGTGGGCGATACTGGCGGTAATACTCGCGGCCGACATTCTCGACCTGCTCGACTCGACCATCACCAATATCGCCGCGCCGACCATCGCGCGAGATCTCCACAGCGGGCCGGCGCTGATCCAGTGGCTCGGCGCGAGCTATGCCCTATCCCTCGGCGTCCTGCTGGTCGTCGGCGGCCGACTCGGCGATCGCTTCGGCAAACGGCGGCTGTTCCTGATCGGCCTTGCCGGATTCACCCTCGCCTCGGTCGCCTGCGGTCTCGCCATCGACCCAGCCACGCTCATTACCGCGCGCCTGATCCAGGGCGCCTTCGGCGCGATGCTGATACCCCAGGGTTTCGGCATCCTCACCAGCGTCTTCCCTCGCGAACAGTTGGGTAGGGCATTCAGCGTCTTCGGGCCGAGCCTCGGCCTGTCCGGCGTCTGCGGCCCGATCCTGGCCGGATTCCTCGTCGACGCCGATCTGCTCGGCCTCGGCTGGCGCGCCATGTTCCTGATCAATATCCTGCTCGGCGGCCTCGCATTCGCCGCCGCCCATCGCCTGCTGCCCGCCGAGGACGGCGACCGCACCATCACCATCGACGCGCTCGGCGCCCTCCTGCTCGCGGCGGCCATGTTCGGGACGCTATTCGGACTGATCGACGGTTCCGCCAACGGCTGGAGCGGCGCGCCCTTCGCGGCCTTGGCGGCCGGAGTCGTCTCCTTCGCGCTGTTCGCCCTTCGGCAGATCACCGCGGCCAACCCGCTGATCAAGCCGACGCTCTTCGAGAACCGGGGCTTCACCTCTGGTCTGATCCTCGGCCTCGTATTTTTCGCCGCGGTCTCCGGCCTGCTGTATGTGCTGTCGCTGTTCATGCAGAACGGTCTCGGCTACACCCCGACCGACGCCGCGCTCGGTCTCGCCCCGCTCGCCGTCGGCATCATCATCGCCTCGATCGCCGCGCACCAATTGCTGGCCGCCCTCGGCCGCAACCTCATCCTGATCGGCCTGCTGATCACTCTGGCAGGCAGCGGCCTGCTGCTCTTGCTGGTGCTGACCGGCGGAATCGATATCGCCCCTTGGGCTCTCGCGGCGGCGATCCTGGTGCTCGGCATCGGTATGGGCACCTGCTTCGGCAGCATCTTCGTCGTCACCATTGGCGATATCGACCCGTCCGAGACCGGTAGCGGCAGCGGATCCCTTTCCGCCGTCCAGCAACTCGCCAATGCGATCGGCGCGGCCGCGGTCACCACGGTGTACTTCCACACGGTCGGCTCCGGTCAGGCGCATGCGCTGACCGTCAGCCTGGTGCTGGTCACCGCCATCACGCTGGTCAGCCTCGGGCTGGTGCGACTGCTGCCGCGCCACGCTCAAGCCGAACAGCAGCACTGAATCACCTTCAACCCAAGGACTCTCATGATTCTCGTCACCGGAGGCCGCGGCGCGGTCGCCAACAACCTCGTGTCCCTGCTGCGCGCCGACGGCTATGCCGTCCGTATCGGCTCCGGCCGCCCCGAGCAGCTTCCCGCGGACGTGCCTGCCGTCGCCTGCAACCTGCGGGACCCGGCCACCTTCGCCGCCGCACTCGACGGCGTCACCTCGGTGTTCCTCTACGCCGAGCCCGAATGCATCGCCGAATTCGCATCCGCCGCAACCGAAGCCGGAGTCAACCACATCGTGCTGCTGTCCTCGTCCGCGGTGCTCGATCCCGATGCCGCCACCAACCCGGTCGCGAAATCGCATCTCGACGCCGAACTCGGACTCACCGACGCACCGATAACCGTCTCGGTACTGCGACCCGGCGCCTTCGCGGGCAATGCCCGCGGCTGGTCATTCGCGATCAAAGCCGACCGCCCGGTCAGCCTCCCCTACCCCCATGCCTACACCGATCCGATCCACGAACTCGACATCGCAGCGTGTGCCCATGCCCTACTCACCAAGCCGGACCACCGCGGTGGAGCCCATACCCTCACCGGCCCGCAGACACTGACGTTCACCGAGCAGATCGCCCTGATCAACAAGATCACCGGCCGCACCGCGACCATCGCCCACGTCACCCCCGACGCCTGGCGACAGGAGATGGCCGACTTCATCCCCGCCCGCTACGCCGACGGCCTCCTCGACTACTGGCGAAGGTGCGACGGCGTCCCGACCCCGATCACCGACACCGTTGCCCTCCTCACCAACCACCCGGCCCGGCCCTTCACCACCTGGCTCGAAGACCACCTGGCCGAGTTCACCGCCTGAGACACGAAATCCACCTGGCTGGTGGCGCACGGCAGATCGGCCGCACGGACTCACCCGCCGCGAGCGGGCAGATCGCGTGTACCGGACTACCCACCCCACCAGCACGGATCATTCCGCGCCGCCGGGTGTCGGCCGATTGCGCAGAGTCACGACGAGTTGCAGGTGACAGGCACTGACCGCCACGGGATTCCGATGGCCGCGCACCGAGCCGAATTCTCCGGCTGGCCGTGAGCTCGCGCACAACGGGTTCGCCAGCGCCGCGTCCAGCTAGCTCCTGCCGTACCGCCCCTGGGGCCACAGGCAGTCGCCGGTAGTCGAATGGTGGTCGCCCAGGCCGTATCGACCGCCATGTGACTACGCTCGGCGAGCAGCCGAAGTGGGTAGCGCAGCGATCTGAGTGGGCGGGGCACTGGCTTGCTGAGGATGTACGCGTGGTCCCGCAGAGCTATCCGAGCGCGCGGGACGTGTGCCTGGAGGCATCCGGAGGCGACGTCGGGTGATGCACGCCTCTTCGTCGATCAGCGCGGGTACGGATCACTGTGGGCCCGCGCTCGCTGTTCGTCGCAGGCAGGGTTCGGGGGCATCGCACGCTCTATGCTGGACGCCGGTAGTGGTCCGGGAAGGAGGCGCGGGTGAGTAACCCGTCGACCGTGGGGATTGCACCGGGCAATGGTCTGATCGCGCGCTTCGGTGCGGTTGTCGTGTATCTCGCGGGCGAAACCCCCTCCACCGACCGGATACTCGGCGCGATCGAGGCCGTCGCCGATGCGCGGCATCCGGGCGCGGCGATCGCACAGCGGCTGGCCGCAGTGGTTTTCGGCGGCAATTCCGAACCACCGCCGTTCGGCGTGGTCGCGCCGACTGCCGACGGCACCGTGATCCTGCTGCGCGGCCAGGTGACCGCAGAGATCCAGGGCGCGGAAGGAACTCGACGCCTTTCCGGGGCCCGCGCGTTCACCTGGGTAGACGAAATCATCCGAGAGCCCGTGCGCCGGATCACAGTCGGCGCGGACGACACATTTCCGGTGCAGGCACTGCCACGCACCGACCTACGCGCCGGTGTCGTCCCCGGCGGCGGTTTCACCCTGCATATCGCAGCCCGACGCACGGGCAGATCCGCGGCGACCCGAGACCGCGCCACCGCACCATCCCCGTCCCCCGGCACGACACTCGAACCGCCACAAACCGCACCGGCCGGGTTGGAAGCTCTCCTCGACCCGGCCGCGAAATCCCAGCCCACCTCGATGAGCCACCGCACAGACGCCACGCAAAACCCCACCTCCGATCGCCGCACCGGCTCCGCCCGGCGCGCCGAGCTCTCCCGGCAGTCCTCCGTCCGGTCCGCCGCGCCGCACGAGCCCACGGCGAACGCCGGACCAGCTGGCGCGGCGCAGCCAACTGGATCGGCACGCGCTAACGGCATTCCGCGGCAAACCTCCACACCGGACGGGCCCACTGAGAAGGCCGGCCCCGCAGACTCAGCGCAACCAACGGGATCGGCGCGCTCGACAAGTGTCCCCCGGCCGGCCTCCGCGCCGGACGGGCCCACTGAGAACGCCGGGCCCGCAGACTCAGCGCAACCAACCGGATCCGGTGTCCCGCGGCAGTCCTCCATCCGGCCCGCCGCGCCGGACGCACCCACAGCGAAGGCCGGACCCGCAGGCTCAGCGCAACCAACCGGATCCGGTGTCCCGCGGCAGTCCTCCATCCGGCCCGCCGCGCCGGACGCACCCACAGCGAAGGCCGGACCCGCAGGCTC